>JASFWK010000074.1:0-9889 GCA_050049355.1 Anaerolineae bacterium
TTGAGGAAGACTCCATAGTTGATGGTAGCCGCACCGGCCTCCTGCGCCGCCGCAAGCGTATCATACTCCCGCCCTGACAGATTGAGGAACAGATTAGAGAAATCCACACGGCCCAGCAGCAGCCCAACTGGCGGCATCAGGATGTCGTTCACGAATGAGGAGATGATCTTGCCAAAGGCCGCCCCGATGATGATCCCGATCGCCATGTCCACCACATTTCCGCGCAGAGCAAACTCCTGGAACTCCTTCCACATTCTCGGTCCTCCCTCCGCACAGTGGAGTGGCACCCGCCCGCAACACCAATTTCTGTGTGGATGATAACATAGAAGTTGGATTTTCGCCAACCTTAGTTTGCCCGGTAGTTCCCCCTCGGGTATAATCAGCCCGTTGCCAGGAAGGAGGAGGAATGATCGTCGTAGATGGATCCCTTGGCGAGGGCGGAGGGCAGGTACTCCGAACAGCGTTGACTCTTGCCATTCTCACCAGGGAGCCGACGCGAATCGAGCGGATTCGCGCCGGCCGGCGCACCCCAGGGCTGCGTCCCCAGCACCTGACTGCGGTCCAGGCGGCGGCGACCATCTGCGGCGCAGAGGTGGAGGGAGCCGAACTGGAAAGCCAGACCCTCAGTTTTGTGCCCAGCGAGCCCGCTCGTGCAGGCACCTACTCCTTCGACGTTGAGGAAGCAGCGGAGCGGGGCAGCGCCGGCTCGGTCGGTTTGATACTGCAGGCGATCCTCCTCCCGCTGGCGCTCTCCCCCGGCGAGTCCCACATCACCCTGAGAGGTGGCACCCACGTGCCATGGGCTCCCTCGGCGGATTATCTCCGAGCGGTCTTCCTCCCGACCGTGGCTCAGATGGGGCTTCGGGCCGAGCTGGAGTTGACCGCCTGGGGCTTCTACCCGGCCGGAGGCGGGGAGATACGAGTGCTTGTCCGAGGGCAGTCGACGCCTCTGAAGCCCATCGAGTTGACTCAGCGCGGCAAGGCAGAGCGGATATGGGGGCGCGGGGTGGCATCCAACCTACCATCTCACATTCCCCAGCGCATGGTCAATCGAGCACGTAACCTGCTGTCGGCCTCCGATCTGAAGGCTGACCTCGAGGCGCTGCGGGTGCGCGGCGCCGGTCCTGGGGCAGGCATCTTCCTGGCCGTAGAGTACGAGCATGCTCTAGCAGGTTTCACTGCCCACGGGCGCAAGGGGCTGCCGGCGGAGCAAGTGGCACAAGCAGTCTGCGAGGCCCTGTTGAACCACCATCGGACGAGCAGACCGGCCGATCCACACCTGGCCGATCAACTGATCCTGCCAATGGCACTGGCCTCGGGGAGATCCCAGGTGGTCACCTCAGCGATCACTGGTCACCTGTTGACCAATCTGGAAACCGTGAGATCCTTCCTGCCCATTGAGGCGCGCGTCGAAGGCGAGAAGGGCAAACCGGGCACAATCACCATCACAGGATACACAGATGATTGAAGTCGTCTTTCTTGGGACATCCGCTTCGGCCCCCTCCATTCATCGAGGCCTCTCGGCGCAGGTGGTGCTCCACAAGGAACACCGGTTCCTGGTAGACTGCGGGGAGGGAACCCAGCGGCAGATTCTTCGCAGTGGCCTGGGCTTCAGGCGCCTCAACCGCATCCTGCTGACCCACGGCCATCTGGATCATATACTGGGACTCGGAGGGCTAGTCTCCACCTTCGCCCGCTGGGAAGCGATCGACCAACTGGAGATCTACGGGGGCTCGTGGGCTCTGGAGAGAGTAAGAGACCTGATCTACGGCGTGGTTCTACGGGGAACCCGACCGCCAATCGAGCTGACCTTCGTCGAGGTCGAGCCAGGGCTGCTGCTGGAGGCGGATGATCTGGAGATTACTGCCTTTCCGATCCGCCACCGGGGGCCAGGTTGCTTCGGCTACCTCTTCCGGGAAAAGCCTCGCCGCCCTTTCCTGGTGAAGAAGGCAGAGGCGTTGGGAGTGCCTGCCGGGCCAGAGCGGCGAAGTCTGGTGGCTGGCGAGTCGGTGACCTTGCCCGACGGGCGCGCGGTCCATCCGGACGAGGTGCTGGGGCTACCCCGCCCAGGAGCTTGCCTGGCCCACGTCGGCGACGTCGCCCGCGTCGATGATCTGGCGCAGGTGGTCAGAGGGGCCGATCTTCTGATCATTGAGGCCACCTACCTCGAGCGCGAGTCAGACTTGGCGCGGCGATACGGCCACCTGACCGCGGTCCAGGCCGCCAGTCTCGCCCGCGACGCCGATGTCCGCCGCCTGATGCTCACCCACATCTCCCGCCGCTATCGGGAGTGGGAGGTTCTGGAGGAGGCCCAGAAGATCTTTCCAGAGACGGGCATTGCCCACGACTTCGACCGCATGAAAGTGGTACGCCACCGATCCTAGGATGCTTTCCGTCCAGCCCGAAGGAGAGAGCGGAGTAGCAAATTGGACGGTCTCAGGTATAATGTAGCGCATCGTCGAGAGGAATAGGAGGAGTAGATGTCTTCACTTCGTCGCGCCAGCGTCCTGGAACTTGCCCGCTCAGCCTACGAGATAGATGCCGGCGTGATCCAGGGCCGCCTCCACCGCAGCGAGAAGGGCCGGTGGATGATCGACGAGACCTTGCTGGAAGAGTGGCTGGAGCAGTTCGATGACCAGGAGGTCTGTCTGATCGTCGGCTCACTGGAGGATGACCGACCCCTTCGCGAAAGGGTCTGTCGCACGTGCGGGACGAAATTCGCGGGGCCCGAGTGTCCCCGCTGCCGCACGGCCCGAATTCGGCTGCGGGGAGGATAGGCACACCTATCCTGCAATCTGCAGCAAAGAAGGCCGCGTGGAGTAGCTGTTTGGCAGACTGAGGCGCCGAGTGGCCTGCGTTGGTGCCGCGCAGGATGTCAATGACGCCGCAAGCTGTGGCAGGGTATGACCACCGGCGATTGGTTGAGCTCTTGCGAACGCCTTGCGGCCGTGTGAGCCGGAGGCGGCGGCCAGGGACCCGGCGTGCCCTGGAGATCGGATCTTCCCCAAGGGCCCGCCCACCGTCAAGGTGTGGTGGGCCGGTTCTCTTATTGGGGCACAGGTACAATGCGTCGAGAGCGCTCCATGGGAGCTATTTGGACCGCGGACGTCCGTCATGGGCGCTAGCTGCGTCTGCAAACCCGGTGCAATTCACCTGCCCAAAGTCAGGAACAGGAAGAGGAAGATGGAAAAGCGCATATGCTTGTCCGTTCTTGTCATACTCCTGGTATCAGCCGCAAGCAGCTGCCAGGCCCCGTCCCTGGGCGACACGCAGGAGCGGTCCTCCGACGGCGCGGTGATGGTCTACGTCCCGGCCGGCGAGTTCGAGATGGGCTCCACAGAAGGGCGGGACGACGAGCAGCCGGTACATACGGTGACGCTGGATAGCTTCTGGATCGACAGGACCGAGGTGACGAACGGGCAGTACGCGCTCTGCGTGGAAGCCGGGGCGTGCGAACTGCCCACGGGACGTCCTCTAGACTACGGCGACAGCGACTACGAGGACTATCCGGTGACCTGGGTGAACTGGCGTCGGGCGCAGGCGTACTGCGAATGGGCAGGAGCACGCTTGCCGACGGAGGCGGAGTGGGAGTACGCAGCGCGGGGGCCGGAGGGGAGACAATATCCATGGGGAGACGAGTTTGACGCCACGCGGCTGAACTACTGCGACGCAAGCTGCGGCGAGAACTGGGCCGACGACTCCTCTGACGACGGGTACGCCGACAAGGCGCCAGTCGCAAGCTATCCGGACGGGGCCAGCTGGGTCGGTACTCTGGATATGACAGGGAACGCATGGGAATGGGTGGCCGATTGGTACGGGGACTATCCCTCCGGGCAGGAGGTCAATCCGACGGGCCCTCCATCTGGCGAGTATCGGGTGGTGCGCGGCGGCTCGTGGCGTGATCTTCGGTCCTTCGTGCGCAGCACCACTCGCGCCCGGGGCAACCCCACCTTCGTCGGGGTCTACGTCATCGGCTTCCGCTGCGCCGCGGATTCTGAATAGGCTAACTCTCCTCTGTTCAGTGGTATCTGGTGACTGTACTGGGAACTGAGATCACGCCGGACTGTCCTGAGTTCGCCGAAGGGAGCCAGGTGACGGAGAAAGAGAGGGCTAGCCGCTTCCGGGGCCCGTTGGCTCACAAGGAACAGGGGTGCGCCGCGATGGAGCCACAGGGACCTTTGGAGAGTATGGCGTGCGGATCGCGGCGTGCCTCAGCTTCAGGTCGCTATGCAGCCACAGCAGGGACAAATGTCCAGGCAACAAGGGCAATGTCACCAAGCTCGTAGACTTCCGCAACGCCTATCTCGACTGACTGGAGAAGAGAATGGAGTCTAGATATCTCACACTGATCATTGGTGGATTCATACCGGCCGTGCTTTATGGACTGGCGGGGTTCCTTCAGAAGTGGAGTGCTAGAGAAGGGGGATCCGTTTCGGTGTATCTGATTGGTTTTGGCCTCGCCACGTTTGTAGCAGGCATTGGAAGCCGATACGTTCTGTCAGATGGCCCCAGCCCTTCTCGATCGCTGTTGATCGCCGTGCTCGGAGGGTTGGTCTTTGCCATTGGCGCCGGTTTGATATCGTTTTCGATCATCAAGTTTGATGCTGCGATTTCCCAACTCTCACCTATCTACAACATGAACATCCTGATCACTGTGCTCCTCGGCCTCCTGATCTTCTCTGAGTTCAGAGATTTGAATGGCATGAGATTGCTGGCAGGAACAGTCTTCATAGTTGTCGGCGGGTGGCTTGTTTCGGGTGCATGAAATGTCTCGTTGTTCCCGTATCTCGGGTTCGCAAGCGAAGGGCGACATGCCAGCAACATCAAACGTGGAATCGTCAACTAGCCGGAGCGGATCCGATGGGCGGGTGGAAAGGAGAATGGAATGGATGCTCAAATGCTGGTGGCATACGCCACCAAGTACGGCGCGACGGAGGAGATTGCCGAGAGGATAGGTCAGGTACTTCGTCAAGCAGGTCTTCGTACCGACGTGCTGCCCGCAGATCGCGTGAGCGACCTGACCGCGTACAAGGCGGTTGTGCTGGGCAGCGCGGTCTATGCAGGCCAGTGGCGAAAGGAGGCGGCGACGTTCCTGGAGGCCAACGAGAAGAAGCTGGCCGAGCGGCCGGTGTGGCTCTTCTCCAGCGGGCCCACGGGCGAGGGAGATCCGGTGCAGCTGATGAAGGGTTGGCGCTTCCCTGAGGCGCAACAAGCCATTGCCGACCGCATCGAGCCCCGTGACATCGCCTTCTTCCATGGCGTGCTGGACTTGCGGAAACTCGGCCTGGCCGAGAAGCTGATTGTCAAGGCCATGAGGGCGCCAATCGGCGACTTCCGAGATTGGGATGCCATCACCTCGTGGGCCGCAGCCATCGCCGATGCGCTGAAGAATGAGGTCGGGTAGCCTTTCAGATGGCCAACTGACGCCAGTGCTGAGACTTCCCGCCCAGCTGGGCCACCTGCTGACCGACGAGGTCGCGCTTGACATCTGCGGGTAGAGGCACTGACGAGACTGATCGAGAGAGGAAGACGCCAATGAGTACCGGAGAGTTGGCGGATCCGCGAGAGATTTGGGATGGACGGTTCTCCAGAGCCATGAGGCGAGGCGTCCGGCATAACTACGAGCCTTGGCTGGAGCGCTGGGCTTCGATCCTGAGAGCCAGTGGGAACTTGCCAATCCTTGATCTCGGTTGCGGCAGTGGATTCGACTCCCGATACTTGCTGAGTAGGGACTTTCGAGTCATCTCAGCCGACTTCTCCAGAGAGAGTCTGTGTGTAGCTCGAAGAATAGCCGAGCAAGCAGAAATGGTGGAGATGGATCTTCGAGGTGGGATGCCGTTTCCAGAAGAAGCCTTCCAAGTGATCATCGCCAATCTGTGCCTGCACTACTTCCGGTGGCAGCAGACGCAGGCGATATTGGAGAGAGTAAGGGGGCGGCTGAGGGTAGGCGGGCATTTGCTGGCTCGAGTCAACTCAACCAGGGACCATTACCACGGTGCTGTAGATCACGAGATGGTGGAGCGAAGGTGTTACATTGTTGGGGGAATATTGAAGCGCTTCTTTGATCGAGAGGATTTGCGGCGGCTATTTGAGACGGGCTGGATGGTGCGAGGGCTAGAGGAGCAGGTCATTCACTGCTACAGGAAGCCAAAGGTGGTGTGGGAAGTCGTGGCGGAGAAGTCAGAAGGCTCCGCCTAGCTGGTCGTGACACCCAGCCGTGCCTCTGGCGCACGCCGTATTGGTCGCCTTCTCGAAGGCGCTGGTGGTGCCAGGCAAGCCCAGCCGGGCGCGTCCGGTACGCTGACGGATGAAATGGATGGGCAAGCAAAGGAAGCGATAGACCCACGCCCCTGCCCGCTTGCAGCCCTGAACATAACTCCTCCGGTCAGACCATCTTGGAGCAGGAAGCCCACGGTCTGACAGAGAGGGCAGTTTCTCCTGCCGTGGAGGGGGGATCAAGGAGGGCGACCAGCTTTGGGTGAGCGGAGAGGATTGGCGAATCAGAGAGGAACCCCCCACAGGCAAAAGAAACCGCACGGTTTGCGGAGAAACCGTGCGGCTGTGAAGCTTTCGAGTGGATTGACCCTACTGCTTCCTTTTCCAGGCGCGGCACTTGGCCGCTGGTGCCTGGCTACAGAGGCTTCACGTGGGCGGCCCGCAATCCCTTCGGGCCCTGCTCGACGACGAACTCAACTTGCTGGTTCTCGTGCAGTGAGCGGAACCCCTCTCCCTCGATGGCCGAGTGATGGACAAACACGTCCTCTCCAGCCTCACGAGAGATGAAGCCATACCCTTTGGCATCGTTGAACCACTTGACGGTTCCAGTTTCTTTTTCAGTCACTTTCCTAACTCCTTGAACTGTGTGATTTGGGCGAAGCGGTAGGGCAAAAAAGGACCGCCCGGCCTCCGCAAGTCCAGGCAGTTCTTGTGCTACGGCCGAAACCTACTTCGTCCTACGCCAACATGCTACCATACTTGTCAAAAACAGGCAAGTGCCCTATACAACACATCGGTGGTCAGGCTACACTGCTCCCGGGGCAGTCCTACCTACTCCGGCGGCAGAGAGTGGCACGGAGATACACTAGCTGCGGATCGAGGGGGATTGTCTAGAAAGTGGCTGGCGTGGTATAATTACCGCCTGTAGAGTTACATCCTGCTGAGCGACTCAGGCTCTCGATGGCCTTTTCAAACAGAATAGGATTCGCGGCCTCCTTCCTTGCTCCCTCACTCACTTCCCGTAGGCTACTGGCACGGGATTAGGAAGAAGACTGCGGGAGTGGATGGGAGTCGAACCCACCGCGGCCCGCTCCGCGCGGCCCGCCACCGGTTTTGAAGACCGGGAGGCCCACCGGGACCCAACCACCCCCTTCCATCTATAAGCATACCGCGCTTTGTCCAATCCGTCAAGTGGACTGGCGCTTGTTGGCAATCCCTTGAAGCGAAGCCCCGTTTGCGCATCGGCGTCAACCGACGTACAATCCGTGTAGAGGTCGAAATGGAACGGCTGGCAATCGCCACCAGTCAACCAGATATTAGCCGGCACATCGCGCTTGCCCGCAGATACAACAGCGGCATTGAGATCCAGGTGTACGGCTATGATCCCAACTTGCTGGATGGTGGCTGGCAGAACCTTGTCGCCACACACAAGAGTCTGCTGCGAGGCTTCGATGGAGAGATCGCCCTCCATGGAGCTTTCTATGATATGAGTAGTAGCAGTATGGACGAGCGCATCGTCGCTCTGACCCGAGAGCGCTACCTGCTGAGCCTCCGTATCGCCGCTGAACTGGGCGCTCGCAACGTCGTCCTCCACGCCAACTACTTCCCCTTGGTCCTCCGCCCAGGCTATCTGCCGGAGTGGACTCGACGGGAGGTCACCTTCTGGGGCGAGATGGTTGAGGAGGCCCGTCGGCTGGGCGTGATCATCGCCCTGGAGAACATGTGGGAGCCAACGCCAGACGTCATAGCAGGTGTACTAGAGCAAGTAGGCTCTCCCTACCTGGGAGCCTGCCTGGACGTTGGGCACGTGTACCTGTACTCAGACACAGTGCCCTTCCACAACTGGCTCGACCAGCTGCGGGGGCAGCTGGTCCACTGTCACATCAACAACAACAAGGGCCTGTACGACGAGCATCTAGCACTGGACGCAGCGGGCGGGGTCATCAACTACGACGAGGTAATGCCGATGCTGAGAACCCTCCATCGACCACCTTTGATCAGCCTAGAGATGGAGCGCCTGGAGGATCTGGGGCGCAGTCTCCGCTACCTGGGACGGTAGGGGCTGTGCCGGTCCGGGGCCAGATCGCCCCCCGGCGACGGCAGCGTGGCCCTTCTTCGCCGTGCGATCTCTAGCTTCAATGTGAGCAAGGCTACCCGAGGATTTCTGAGAAACCTACCAAAGGGAGGTAGAAGCAAGATGGATGAGAGACACAAGAAATCCTTGATAGTTGTAGGCACTGCACTTCTACTAGTCGCCCTAGCCTGCAGCCCGCCAGGCTGGCTCTTTCCCTCCCCAACGCCGACCGCCGAACAGCCAGTGGGAGAGATCACGCCCACCATTCCTCCTACAGAAGTATCTCCATCTCCGGAGGTCACGGAGGTGACGACCGAGGCCGGCTGCACGCTGAACGCAGCCTTCGTTACGGACGTCACGGTGCCAGATGGCACTGAGTTCTCCCCCGGTGCATCCTTCACCAAGGTCTGGCGACTGCGCAACACGGGCAGCTGCCCATGGGAGCCGGGGACCCAGCTGGCCTTCATCTCGGGTGACCCGATTGGCGGGCCAGGATCGGTGGCAGTGGGGGGCGTAGCTACTGGATCGACCACCGACATCAGCGTGAACTTGGCAGCTCCAATGACTCCAGGCACCTACGAGGGTAACTGGCAACTCCGGGCTCCCGACGGCACCCACTTCGGGCCGGCCGTATACGTGAGGATCGTGGTACCGGAGCCGATCACAGTGACCCCCACCGCCGAACCCTGCGTGCCCCCTGCCCCCGCCCTGGAGTCGATCTTGGAGAGGGCTGGAGACGAGGGCTACGACCTGGGTTGTCCCACCACCCCTGCGTTCACCGTCAGTGGGGCCTTCCAGGAGTTCTGGGCCAACGTGAGCGATCCAAACCCCCATACGCACTTCCGCAGCCTCATGATCTGGCGCTCGGACGAGAGGGAGATCTACGTCATAGACGGCCAGGATACGGACGCCTCCGAGGGAATGCTCCTGGCATACACGGACTTCTGGGAAGAGGGCGATGACGAGCTCCATCCGGACTGCGCAGCTATGACGCCGCCAAGTGGGTACGAGCTGCCCATTCGGGGCTTCGGAAAGATATGGTGCGAGAACGAGTTGTGGGAGCAAGTGGGCTGGCCTGCACAGCATGAGGCAGGAGTAACACTCCTCATACAACCCACGGAGACCGGCTTGCTGCTAAAGGTCTCCGGCCCCATCCCAACAGGGTATCTCGTGGCGCTGGACTACCGGGCGGTGTGGGGGCTGACGGCGATGACGGAGCCATAGCGAGACGGCACAGACGTCTCCTTCCCCACCCGATGAAGTCACACTCTTGGAGGTGAGATGCGGCCGCCAACTTGGGCTGTGGTGGCGGCAGCGGTCGTTCTTCTCGCGGCGGGCGTTGGTCTCCTGCTGCTTGCCTTGCCGGAGGGAGAGACGACACCCTCCCCTACTCTCTCCGCGGGTCCCACCCCTCCCGCGGGGCCGTCGACCTTGGCACCATCCCCCACGCCCCCCATCCCTCTCCCCACCCCAGGCCCGTACCTTCACACCGTCCAAGAGGGGGAAACGCTTTCGAGCATCGCTGCCGCCCACGGCGTCTCAGTGGAAGAACTTATCTCCGCCAACGGGCTGGACGATCCCAACTTGATTCAGGCCGGG
>JASFWK010000180.1:0-3684 GCA_050049355.1 Anaerolineae bacterium
GCCTGGCCGAGATCGATCCCTATGGTGAGGTCTTCCCAGAACTGGCGGCAGAGCTGCCTACCGTTGAGAACGGCGCGGTGGTGGTTGACGAAGAGGCCTGGACCATGGATGTCACTTGGACGCTGCGTGACGACGTCTACTGGGAGGACGGCGAGCCAGTTACGGCGGATGACGTGGTCTTCACCTTTGAAGCCGCTACCGACCCTGAAACCGGCATCTGGTTCCCAGGGGCCGACTATCTGGACAGTGTGGAGAAAGTCGACGATTACACCGTCATCGTCCACTACGCCGGTATCTACCCAGGCTACCTCACTCAGTTCGGTGGCGAGAGCCCGCCGCACATCTGGCCCGAACACTACTGCGACGCCGAGCAGGGCTTTACGGCCTGGGACTGCAACCAGGAACCCCTCAGCGATGGCCCCTACGTACTGGAGGAGTGGGTACACGGCGACCACCTGACCTTCGCCCGCAATCCCGACTACTACGAGGAAGAAAAACCCTATGTTGACAAGATCATCGTGCAGGTAGTGCCGGACGCGTCCGTGCGCAACACGATGATGCTGGAGGGGGATGCTGATGTGAACATGTGGGTGTCCGAGAAGTACATCTCCGAGATGGAGGAGGCACCCAACGTGAACGTGAGCTTCAGTCCCACCGGGCGCTGGGTGATGCGGCTGATCCCCAACATGGCGGAGAGAGGCTCCGTTGATCCGGCAAGCCCGCATCCCATTCTCGCAGATGTACGGGTGCGCCAGGCCATCCGCATGGCCATAGACGTGGACACGATCATAGACGAGATCTTCTACGGCTACCCAGAGCCGGTCTGGACCGAGTTCTACCGCCCGCCCTACGAGTGCGACATCCCCAGGCCTGGGTATAACCCCGACGAGGCGGCGACGCTGCTTGACGAGGCCGGCTGGACCGACGAGGATGGAGACGGCGTGCGTGAGTGTCACGGCTGCCTCAATGCTGAAGAGGGCACCCCCTTGTCTATGGAGTTCGCGATCTACGCCGAGTACGGCGAGGAGTTGGAGCTGACGCAGCAGCTGATCGCTGAGATGCTGGGCGACATCGGCTTCGATCTCCAGCTGGAGAAGATCCAGGGCGCCATCATGTGGGACACCTACGAGGCTGGCGGCACCGAGCAGACTGGCAATTTCGATCTCAACGTGTGGGACGACGGCTACCCCGGCATCGACCCGAGCGACCACGTATGGTACTTCTATCACTCCGCCGCGGCTGAACCAGACTGGGGCTGGAACGTCATGCGCTGGATCAACGAGGATGCCGACGCTCTGATCGACGCCTCCTACACCCTGGACGAGGAAACCCGGACGGAGGCATTCTGCGAACTCGCCCAGATCCTCGACGAGGAACTCCCACAGATCCTGTTGTTCACAACTATCGACGCCGACGCCTACTCATCGCAGGTCGAGGGGGTACAAGCGACAATCAATGACATCATGACCTGGAACGTGGCGGACTGGAGGATTGTCGAGGAGTAGGTCGCAGAAAGGTGTGGAGGGACGGCACATCCGTCCCTCCACACGTCCTTCGTTCGTGAGGAGCAATCCACGGGATCGGCGTTGGAGGTGACATGGGCCGGTACATGGTGCGGCGTCTGCTGCAGGCTATTCCAATGATGTTCTTGCTCAGTGTGGGGCTCTTCGCTCTGGTCAATATCGCCCCCGGGGGGCCATTGGCCGGGCATGGCCGATCCCGGCACGTCAGACCGGAACGGATCGCGATGCTCAAGCGCCAATTCGGTCTGGACAAACCTATTCCAGTCCAATATGTCATCTGGCTGATCGGCAATGACTGGATGAGAATTGACGCCGACGGTGATGGGGTAGCCGAGAGCTATGGTAAGCGCAGAGGCATCCTGCGTGGGGACTTCGGCTTCTCGTTTCGAACTCGCAGGCCGGTGCTGAACGAGATCGCGGACCGGCTGCCGAACACGGTCTACTTGATGGGCATCACATTCGGCGTCGTCCTCATCTTTGCCATACCGATTGGCATGATTTCAGCTGTGAAGCAGTACTCTATCTTTGATATCGGCGTAACTACTTTCTCCTTCGCCGGGCAAGCTATCCCGGAGTTCTGGTTAGGCTTGATCTTGATCCTTGTCTTTTATGCTTGGCTGAACAACCCTGTCACTGGCGAGCCGCTGCTTCCCTCTGGGGGGATGTACACGTTGGAGGCCGCTTTCTCGATCTGGGACCGGATCAAACATCTGATTCTGCCTGTGACTGCCGGTTCCCTGGGCTGGATAGCTTGGTATTCTCGATTCCTTCGCTCGAGTATGCTCGAGGTGATCCACGAGGACTACATCCGCACGGCGCGTGCTAAGGGGCTTCCTGAGCGCTGGGTGCTCTCTAGACACGCGCTTAAGAACTCTCTTATCCCGTTGGTGACGATGGTTGCTGTGGATCTCCCCTACCTCTTCGCTGGCGCGGTTTTCACTGAGATGATCTTCGCGTGGCCTGGCATGGGACGACTGTACTACCAGGCTGCGCTCCAGCGCGACTATCCCATGTTGATGGCCATACTGATCATTTCGGCTGGTGTTATGGTTTTCTCCAACTTGCTGGCAGATATCACCTATGCGCTCCTGGATCCGCGGATCCGCTACGATTAGGGAGCTGCTATGAAGAATCCGGACGTTGTGGAAAGACCTGGGAGGCCTGGTCAACAGCCGAGTGTCGAGGAGCCTCGCACCGGAAGCCTGGCGGCTGACGCCTGGCGTCAGTTCTGCCGCCACCCCGGCGCCGTGGGCGGCTCACTTGTGCTGACCCTTGTGGTATTGGCTGCCATCTTTGCTGTTCTCTCCCCCTTTGACCCCGAGGCGTCGGACGTGCTCAATCGGCTGCAGCCCCCTTCCTGGCAACACGTGATGGGGACAGATCCGCTGGGCCGGGACGTGCTTACGAGGGTTCTCTATGGAGGTCGGATCTCCCTGTTCGTGGGTGTGATGGTGGTGGTGATTGCCCTCATCATCGGTGTTCCGGTAGGAGCGGCGGCCGGGTACTTCGGTGGATGGGTGGATAACCTCCTGATGCGGATAACGGACGCCGCACTTACCTTGCCCTCGCTTCTCGTCTTGATCCTGTTGAGCGCTATGCTGCACGAGATAGACCTGCCCCTTCTCGAGAGAAACAGCCCCATGACCATAGCACTGGTGATCGGCCTGCTTTCGTGGATGACGGTGGCCCGCCTGGTGCGGGCAAGTTTCCTGGCTATTCGCGAGAAGGAGTTCATCGTCGCTGCCAACTCTTTGGGAGCGTCAGACCTGAGAATCATAGTGCGCCACATTCTGCCGAACGCGTTGGGTCCGGTGATTGTCGAAGCCACGCTAGAGATGGGGTATGCCATCATGCAGGAGTCGGGGTTGAGCTTCTTGGGCCTGGGTATTCAGCCACCCACACCGAGTTGGGGCAATCTGCTGAGCAACGCTCAGGCCCACCTGTCCAAGCACCCCTGGCTGGCTATCTTCCCCGGATTGATGATCTTTCTGACCATCATCTCGGTCAACTACATCGGTGATGGGTTGAGGGATGCCCTCGACCCCTACAAAGTGCTGACGAAGGTTGGGGAAGTCTAGACGCAGAAACCTGGTTTCTGGAAGAGCTGAGGAGGAGACCGAAAACATGACCATGGAACGTCCACCCATACAGCCCATCAGAC
>JASFWK010000075.1:0-9828 GCA_050049355.1 Anaerolineae bacterium
CGCTGCGTACTCGCCCCAGATGCCCAGTGCCATGTAGACAATCACCTCATCGGGAGACTCGCGGCCCGGCCTCCGACCAGCCACGATGTCTGGCCACTCAGCGTGAATGTCCTCCGAACCAAACAGTCCCTTCTGACCAAGCGCCTTCAACTCCGGGATACGAGGACCGACGTAGTGCCAGCTATCCACGACCACTTTATCGACCTCAGTGATGACGTCGAGCGCGACCTCCTGGTAGGAACCCAGTCGCGCGACGAACGCCCCGGGGCGCAGCCAGGCCCGCTCCACCAGCGGCTGATCACCGGTGGTGACAGTGATGAGAATGTCAGCCTCGCGCACGACCTCCTCTCGCTCGTCCAGGGAAACCGGCTGCACGGAGAGGTCCAGCTCTGGCCCCAACTCCGCAGCGTAGTCCTCCGCCACCTGCGGCAGAATGTCTACAACGTAGGCCTGGGAGAGAGCAAAGCGATGAGTAAGCGCTCGCAAATGCATGCGTCCCAGCGTTCCTGCGCCAAATATGGTCACCACCTCGGCGTCAGCACGGGCGAGGTAGGCAGCGGTCACAGCCGTCGAGGCACCGGTCTTCAGCGCCGTGACCCATCCGCCCTCCATCACACACACGGGCAGGCCCGTCTCTGCGTCGAACAGGAGTACCATCGATGAGGTGGTAGAACAGCCGAACCGCTGCGGGTTGGCCGGGAAGTAGCTGAAGGTCTTGACAAACGCCAACTCCTCACCCGCCAGATAACCAGAGAAGGGTTTGATGAAGCCAGCCCCGCCGACGTCCATATAGAACTTGTCGCCAACGATCCGGCCAGCTCCGTCGGCTTGGATTCCTTTCTCAGCCAGATCCACCGCCTCGGAGACCGTCAAGGTCCGCCGGACGTCCGATTCAGTCAAGTACAAGATAGATTCAGGCACAGGCACGATACTCTCCACTTCTCCCGTCCACCTAGGAGATCACCTCGTCCAAGACATCGCGGAAGGTTTCCAGCGCCTCCTCTACCTGCCCCTGTTCGACCATCAGTGGCGGAATCCAGCGCACGGTGTTGTTCCAGGGGCCGCAGGTGAGCAGCAGGAGCCCTCGCTTGAGGCATCCCTTCACCGCTGCCTTCGCCACGTCCGTGGCGGGAGAACCGTCGGGAGCTGTGAGCTCGCTGGCGACCATCAGCCCCAGCCCTCGCACGTCCCCGATGATGGGGAATTCCTCCTGCAGCTCGTGCAGCCGTCCCATCAAGCGCTCCCCCATCCGCTGCGCATTCTCCAGCAGCCCCTCCTCCCGGATCGTGCGGATCGTGGCCACGGCGCCAGCGCAGGCGACGGCGTTGCCGCCATAAGTGCCACCGTGGGAACCAGGGATCCACTCCTCCATCAACTCACGTCGGGCCACAATCCCGGAAAGCGGCAGGCCCGAGGCCAATCCCTTGGCTATCGTCATGATGTCCGGCATCACGTCGAAATGTTCCACGGCAAACCAGCGCCCGGTGCGCCCGAACCCTGACTGGACCTCGTCAGCGATAAGGAGGATGTCGTGCTCGTCGCAGATCTGGCGCAGACCCTGGAGGAAGCGCGTGGGCGGCACCACGTAGCCCCCCTCCCCCAGCACCGGCTCGATCACCATTGCCGCTGTCTCCCAGGGAGCAGTCTGAGCCTTCAGCAGGAGCTCTAGCTCCCCAAGGCAAAAGTCCACCGTCTCCTGATCGCTCCAGCCATAGCGATACGCGTACGGGAACGGAGCCACGAAGACTCCCGCCGGTAGGGGCTGATAGCCTGCCCGATAGATGGTCTTGGAAGTGGTGAGGGCCATCGTAAGAGCAGTACGGCCGTGGAAGCTGCCCTGGAAGACAATGACGTTGGGCCGCCCGGTAGCGTGGCGGGCCAGCTTGACCGCTCCCTCGACCGCCTCCGCTCCACTGTTGGAGAAGAAGAAGCTATCCAACCCCTCCGGCACGATCGTGCGCAGTTCCTCCGCCAGCTCCAGGAGCGGCGGGTGGAAGACGATATTGACCTGCCCATGCAAAAGCTTCGCCGCCTGCTCCTGGATCGCACGAACCACCTTGGGATGGCAGTGGCCCGTGTTGGTCACTCCAATGCCGCAGGTGAAGTCCAGGTAGCCGGTACCGTTCTGATCATAAACGTAGGCCCCCTCCGCCCGCTCAGCCACGATCGGCGTGTACCGCTTCCAGACGGGAGAGATGAAATCCTTGCCACTGCTGTCCATATGCCTATCCTCCTACATCCCCTCTCTCTGACCTCTTCTGAATCGCTCCCCACGCTTCGTAGATGACCTTGAGGGCAGCGAAGGAGGTAGTATCTGCATGATCCAAGGGAGGGGCCACCTCTACCACATCGAGGGCCCGTACCGGCAGCTCCCGGAAGAGCACCAGCACCAAGTCCAACAGATCGCGCGTGGTAAGCCCGCCTCCCTCCGCATAACCGGTGCCGGGCGCGTAGGCCGGGTCCAGCCCATCTATGTCCAAACTGAAGTAGACCGCCTGCACGTCCCTCAGTCCTTTCAGCACCTCTGCAGCGACCGCTTCAATCCCCGATCTATGACACTGGCGCGCGGTGTAGAAGGAGATCTGCGGATGTTCAGTCAAGAACTCCCACTCCTTCTGACCGAAGGAGCGCAGTCCCACGAAGATCAGATGCTGGGGAGCCAGGCCGGACAACTCCAGTGCCCGCCGCGCCGGGCAGGCGTGGGACCAGCGGTGCCCATCGTAGATGTCGAACAGGTCGGCATGGGCATCGAAATACACGATGCCAAATGGGCTGTCAGCGACGCGATCGAAGGCGCGCATTAGAGGAATGCTCACCGAATGGTCGCCGCCCAGAAAGAGAGCCAGGCGGTGCTGAAGCACCTCCATCGCCCGATCCTGCACGGTCTGGAAGTAACGTGACCACTCCAGATCGGCAGGGACATCGCCGTAGTCGCGTACTCTCAGGCTCAGTGGTTGCCCTTCTTCGGCGGAGCAGGCCAGACGGGAGCTCAGTTCCCGCAGCTTGGACGGGGCAGAAGCCGCCCCGCTTCGGAAGCTCACCGCTCCGTCGAAGGGCACACCCAGGACTCCCACTTCGGCAGCGGGGTCATCGCTGATCAACCCGCTCCACAGATGCCGATGGGGGGCAAATGAAGCCATCATTCGTCACCTCTGGATGCCAATGACTCGTCTACTCCAGGACGTGGTACTCCTCCACCCTCTCGTGGATCTCGATCCCTCGCCTGCTCAGTTCCGAGAAGAAGACGCCAGGATCGAGAGCCGTTTCCGGGGGCACGACCCCCCTCACCTCGACATCGCCTCGGCCGATCATCTGTGCGCCGACGCTCAACGGAATGGCAATGTTCTTGTAGTAGGCCGCTTTTCCACCCCATTCCTCCTGCGGTGGATGCCGGTTCCATAGTCTCACCTTCACGTCGCGCCCATCGCGCTTGCCGAACACGTCCACCACCAGACCATACGCCCACAGCGGAGTCTGCTTGCTCTCCGGCAGTTGGATCAGGATCTCATGCATCAACTCCAGCGGCTTGGCCTCGGCGTCTCCAACCGTGACGGTCTCCTCACTGTAGAGACCCGAATCGAGCATCGCCTTCGCTAGTCGCATGGCGTGGGGTGGGAAACAGCCGCGAACCGAGACAGCCTTGGCACCCAGGCTCTCGGGCATCGTCCGCGTCTCCGGGTGCGGGATGTAGCAGACCTCTTGCTCGCCGATGGGGCCCGGGAAGTCTACCGTTTGGACCCCCTCGAAAGGACCGACCCAATGGAACTCTCCATCTCTGTAGTAGAGCCGGCTCTCTGTCTTCGGATGAAACTCCCAGAGGAAGGTGGTCAGCAGGCCCGGAGAAGGAGCCGGGCAGCGGAAGGCAGCGAAGTTTATCTGGATCTCCTCCACCTCGTCGAGCTGATCCGCGCCACGCCGGGCCATGGCGTTGGTGATGCCGGGGGTGGCGCCGACGCCGGGAACGAAGACGATGCCCTTCTCCTCAGCAGCTGCGTCGCAATCCCATTGGTCCTCCTCGGTGGAGACGTCCAGTCCGCTGACGCCAGCTTCGACACAGGCTCGGGTGACCGCCAGGTCGTACTTCCAGGGCAGACCGTTCAGGATCACGTCGAAACCTTTGAAGATTTCCACCAACCCATCGTACTCATTGGCGTCCACCTTGAGGACCTCTACACGTGGATCCCTGATCTCATCAGCCAGCTCCTCGGCCGCGGCGACATCGTAGTCACCAATGACGATTTGCTCAAAGTCAGAGAACTCAGCCAGATCGCGTGTCGCGTGTTGACAGACGGCGCCAGCGCCGCCCAACGATAGGATTCTCATGGTTCACTCCTCTGCGCAGTTGTGATCGTACGTTGGCGTCCCAAGACCTGTCGAGCCACGTGGGCTATCCCCAACGATAGCAGACACCGTATCCTCCTCGGGGATAGCGCCACGTGATTGCTCCACGCCTGCAGACCGCCCGACATGACCCGCATTCCAGGCAGCCATCGCAGTTGTGCGTGAGCTGATTGCCATCCCACACGTAGAGCCCGCCCGGGCAGACGGCCGTACAAGGTCGTCCCTCGCATGCCAGGCACAACTCCTTCTTGATCTGGATGTGAGGTTCTGGATCGGGCTTGAAGGCCAACGTGTCCAGTTTGAGGTCCAGCCGAACGTCCATCCTCTACTCGAACCCTCCTCAATGCCTCTGCTGCCTGCGCCAGCGAAGGGCGTCCGTCCAGGCAGCCACTCCCAGCGGCCAGCGGACATACCAGGGCACCCGCAGCTTTACCAGACTGTGATAGATTTCTCCCCATACCGAATGGGAATTCCCCTCTTGCTCCAATCCGGAGAGGCCAAACTCCCTCCCCCAATCATAGAAGTACCGCCGGGCGATGCGGAGGAGATGGTCCGGTCGCCGAAGCTGAATATCGCGATGTTTCCGACCGTATTCCCAGGACTCGCGAGCCTTCCGCTGCACCTCGATCAGCCCTTCCTCCTTCAGAAGATCCCGGTAGACTGCCAGCGTGGCCCTGGAGTAGTCGCCCTTCTCACAAGCATGCCTTACCGTCCTGGCTGCAGCCCTCCCGCTGGCCATGGCCGGCCACGACCCCACTCCTTCGCTAGTTGTGAACTTGCCAGCATCTCCTGCCAGCAGAACTCCATCCCGGTAGAGGCAGCTCAGGTCGGATACGCCCCCCCAGGGGATGAGATGTGCCTGATATTCGCGCAGCGTCGCGCCCTCGATCAGACGAGCGATGTAGGGGTGACTCTCTCGCGCCGCCAACACCTCATATGCCGGCACACCGCACGCTTGCAGGACATCGAGCGGCACCTCGGCAGTCAGGGACAGCGAGTCCAGGTTGGTATACAGCTCCGTGTAGTAGGCCCCTCTCTTCCCCTGAGGTCCCGTGACGACCCCAGTGAATAGTGAGATCACACCCTCACCCGGCTGTAACCCGAAACGCTCCTCAATGCGCTCAGCGGGCAGATCCAGGATCTCCCGGGTGATCAGCGACACCTCAGCAGGCGAGGGCTTTGCACGCAGCCCTGCCTTCTCGGCCACCGTCGAATTGACACCATCTGCACCAATCACAACTCGGGCGCGCATGTCCCCTCGCCGGGTACGGACACCAACCACGCACCCGTTCTCCCACGACAAGTCCTCCACCAGCGTCGCCGTGAACAACTCCGCGCCGGCATCCACTGCCTCGTGAGCGAACCAGGCATCGAATTCGGACCGAAAGACGGTAAAAAGCGGATAAGGGTGGCCATTCCGACCATAGCTGCGCAGGGCGGGCAGCCGCAGCACCTCGTCTTCACCGAGGATGTACATCTCATACGCGCCAGTAATGCGTCGCTGCAGCGGAGCTCGCTCGCGGAAGTCAGGCACGAGAGCCTGCAGCTTGCCAGCGAGGAGCACGCCGCTCATCACATTCTTCTCGCCGGGCCTGCTTCCCCGTTCCAGGAGAACCACGTCAAGCCCGTCGCGAGCCATCTGCAGCGCCGCGGCCGAGCCCGCCGGGCCCGCACCGACGACGATGCAGTCGTGAACGCGATCGGTCACGTCACCCCCCTTCCTGTGCCCGTTTCTGAATCCGATCCAGTTCGCGCTCGACATCCTCGGCCAGAGGCAACGACTCGTGATCGGCCAGGATCTGCTCGACCCTCACGCGAGCCTCTTCCAGCAGCGTTGGCCTGCCCGCCTCCTCCCACTCCTCGAATGTGCCGTGCAGCCCCACCTTACTGACGTACCACTCGCCGCCCCGAATGCCGTCCACCGTGGAGCGCTCGTCCAGAAAGTGTCCACCCGGCCCGACGCGGCTGATCACATCCTCCAGCCATCTCTCCTCGCCACTGTCTATGCCTCGCCGCGCCCGCTTGTACATCCTGAACACCTCAGTATCGATCAAAAGCTGCTCAAGACTGAGAATCATCGATCCGCCCAGCAAGCCAGGTCCCACTAGAATGTCCGGCCAGGAGAGCGCGGGCAAGAGCCCGTTCAAGGCTCGTTCGTATGCCGCCTGGATGCCGGGAGCGTAGCGCCCCGTCCCGATCCCGGAAGCCTCCGCCGGCAGGCCGTAATAGCGAGCCATCTCAGTGACGGCGGCGCCCAGCAGTCCATTCTCGATCACGCCGGGGCTGTAGCTTCCAGAGCGCGGATCCATAGTCGCCAGGGCAGGAGCGTAGATGAACGGCGTACCTGGTGAGCCCGCCTGCACCAGACACAGCATTGCCAGGACCTCGCAGTTACCGAGCACGATGCTGGAGATCAAACTTCCCGGAGCTGTGGACCCCATCAGCGGCATGGGCATGACCGCCACCGGGATGTCCCAGCCCAGGAGTGCCAGGTACGCGTCGGTATAGGGCCCCTCAATAGCCAACGGCGAAAGCGGACACAGCAGGAATGAGAGCGGGTGTTCGCGGCGAATGGTTTCCTTATCGCCGAAGATCACCTGGAGGACCTCCAGCAGCCATGGGGCATGCTCTGGGGTCATGGTGGCATCTTGCACGTGCTTGGAGAAGTTCCGGAAGAGAGTGCTGAGATAGGCGACGTAGTCAGCCATGGTGTCGCCGCGGTCGTGGGCCTCGACCATACTCCAATAGAGTCCCACCTCATCCAACCCATCGATCAGACGGGTTGCCTCCAGCCAATCTTCCACGGTGCTGCGGCGGCGCTCGCCGGTCTCCCGATCGAGCACGGAGATCGCCTCTCCATCTATAAGAAGCGTGCACTCCCCCGCATTCATCTGGAGATTCCAGTCCGGCCTCCGCGCCCCAAGTGTGAACTCCCTTGGCGCCAGGCGGAGTGCCTCCTCTACCAGCTCACGCGGGAAGCAGACGATGTTGGTGTTCTCATCCACATCCGCTCCTGCCTTTTGGAGAATCTGACGCCCCCGGGCCGTATCGACTCGCACACCGGTCTCGCTCAGGATCCCGAGCGTGCGTTCGTGTATCTTGGCCTGTTCATCACCTGAAAGCACCTGCAGCAATGTCTTCATCGCGATATCTCCCACCAGGAATAAGGCGCCTACTGCCCAGCGTCTATTCCCTGCAATCCCTCCGGCGGCAGCAGCTCGGCCACCTCTTCGACAATGGTTGTCAAACTCGCTATCGCTTCCCGGTATCTCGCAGCCACGGCCTGCCGCTTCTCTCGCAGCGTGCGCTCCTCGGTCCTGAAGTCGCTCACGCCCCGCTCAAGCTTGTCCCGCAGGGTGTGCAGCTCCATCCACACGTCAGTTATCGCCGCTGTGCGATCCTTCCCCCAGAAGAGATCCTGCCGAGCCGGGTCTCGGGCGCCAATGGTCTGACGGTAGTAGACCGGGTAGCTCATCTCGGCCGCATACCAAGCGCCATGCAACCCGGTGTCGTCGTCAGCCAGGACCGCGATGGCCTTCTGCGCCTCTCCTGTCTCCAGATGAACGAGCGCCGCATCCAGAGCCCGCAGATCCCGATCGTAATAGATGTGCAAAGGCAGGGCGTCTTCAGGATCCTCGGCACTGAGGTAATTGGTGTTCTTGATCATATGCCCGGCCGCCAGAGAGAGACTGTTGTTGATCTCTTTACGCCTTCGGTCCAACTCAACCTCATCCATTCGGCTCAGCAGGCGATTCAGGCGCTGCGAGCGCTGCTCCAGCGTATCCAATGCTCGTCTGAAACCTGCCAACTCCCCGTCTGCCACACCCGGCGGCGGATTCTCGATCGTCCTCCGCAGAGTCTGCACTCGCTCAGTGAACTCATAAGGCAGGATGGTCTGACAATCGAATCGGACCAACAGCGCGCCGTAGAGACGGATGGTTTCGAACGCGCGCTCAACGTGCACAATGCCGGCATCGTCAAACTGAGTGTGGTAGACGGTACGCTTGGCCTCCTTCAGCCCAAACCTGGGCTGTAGCGGAGGGATGCCGAAGTAGGCGTAGCTCAACACCTCCGTCCAGGCGGTAATCTGCTCCTTGACCCGAACCTCGGTCGTGGGAAAAGCCTCGGCACTGTAGTCACTGGTCGCGCACCGGACAAAGGGCAGCAATTCCGGTGAGGAGATGAACCCCAGCTGCTCTTGATCGAGAAAGCCCAGCGTGTCGATGTTGAAGGCAGCGCTCACGCCTTCGTGCCACTGTGGGTGATCTTCGAGCATACGATGGCAGCCAATCAGCCAATCGAAATGAGTATCGGGCACTCCGAACTCCTCTGCGTCGGTAGCGACGAAGAGAAGAGTGTGCTCAGGTTGGTAGCCACTCTTCAGCAGGGCCTTAGCCATCGCCAGCATCCCCGCTACCCCCACTGCGTTATCCCAATAGCCATGGAACCAGGCATCGTAATGCGCACCGATGATCAGATAGCGATCCCTCAACCGACCAGGGAGCTCACCGACGATGTTGTGCCCCGTCCCTTTCGGGTCTGCCTCAACCTGACTGCGCAGGGTCACCCGTACTGACCCCCCCGCGGTCAGCCGCTCCGCCAGATGACCCCCATCACGCCTGCAGATCTGGAGAACGGGGATCGTCGTACGTGCCATGCCGTCGTGAGTATTGAGCGCCCTTCCCGATTCGTGTTGAGCGTAGCCATTGACGTAGTAGAAGACCAGCGCGCAGGCGCCCTGCAACTCGGCTTCATAAGCCAGCGTGTCTAGCCACGGAAGAACATCGGTGTCGAAGCGCACAAAGGCAACCTTGCCCCGTGCGTCGAGTCCCAGGTAGTCGCCCAAAGTCCCGTTCCCGGCGTCCACCAGCACTGCGGACAGTCCATTGGGGGGAGTGGCAGGCGTCGGTGGGTAAGAAGAAGCCGGCATAGGATCCCAGCCCTCTACCTCCACGCTAGCCCCCGCAAAGTCCCACACGTAGACCGGGAAAGACTCCTTGTGTACGTCCTGAAGCCCCAGCGAGCGCATCTCCCCCAGCACAAGCTCGGCGGCACGATACGCAGCTCTGGAGCCAGCTGGTCGGAAGCCCAGCTCGTACGTTCCGATGCTGCTCAGACGATCTGCAAAGTCAAAGATGTAGTCTGAGTCCAGACAGTCCCAGAAGGCATGTTCTTGCGGGAGTGGGACTGACCAGGATTCACATCGGTCCAAGACGTTTGCTCCTTATTCGCGAAACGTGATTTTCCTCACGCCAACTCGCGCTCCGCCGCCTGGAGGATCTCTGTTAGCTCTGTCCGCTGGTCCTCCCCCAGGGGCACTGGACGGTGGTTCTCCAGTATCCACTCAGTCTTCTCTCGGGCCACCTCTATGGGATCGCGGTAGCCGCCTCCCTCGCCAATTTGGGCGGTCAGCTCGGAGAATAGCCGCTGACGCATGTGCTCACGGGTGTGTGGGTGGCGAAGGAAATGCCCGCGAGGTCCGACCTT
>JASFWK010000020.1:0-25048 GCA_050049355.1 Anaerolineae bacterium
CAGTGACTTTCACCTTCTATGGACAGGCGGTGGGCATGGAGGATACGGTGGTAGGCGCAGACACCGCGCCACCCAGGGCGAGACCTCGGGCTCGGCAGCCGACCTATCCATCTCCACCCTCTGCCTCCTCTGCCTCTGCGTCGGATCGAGCTCGCGCGGGCAAGCGGTTTCTATGGCTGTTGTGGATCGGTCTAGCGGGCCTGGCCCTGCTGGTCGTAGCCGTGGCAGGCGTGGTTGCCCTGGATGCATTCGGGCTGCTCCCGGCCGAGTTCTACGAGCTTCTGCGGCCGTTATCGCAGTTGCTGGGGTACTGACTGTGTCGCTGGGCGGGCAGCCTGGCTGGACCTGCCGAATTCAGGCTCTTGGGATCCTCGACCAGCTGGGCGAGCCGGCACTTGGGAGGTAACGCGACCACCTCGCCGCATCACAAGAAGCTGGCGGGCAAGAGACGTTGCCAACTTGGCAGAGGAGATCTCCCGAAGGCCATTGGTCTTCGGGAGTGTTTGCCGACGGAGCAAGTCGAGGTCGGATATGTTCAGACAGTGCGTCCGCTCGCTCTGGAGGATGGCTTCCTGGGGCATCTTGCTGGTGGTGACGTTGGCGCTGCAGACTGGACTTCCGGTCAGAGCGGAGAAGGCTCCCCAACCAGCGACGCCATTTGCTGTCGCCTCTGGCCCCACTGCCACCCCCGCCGCCCAGGCCTGGCGGCCTGCTGAGCGTGCCCAGGCTCCAAGTGCTTCTGCTACGATGACAGTTCGGGCTCTCTCTCCTTCTGTGTCTCCCCCCCGCCCTGGTTTCATCTGCACACCGGGGCGGATATGGCGCCGATGGGAATCCTGCCTTGATCACGGACCTGGGACCACCGCTTACCGTATTGCGCACATAAGCCTGCCCGATCCCCTGCCGGAGCTGTCGCTGGTGGAGTTGACGGTCGATCCCGATGAGGATGTCGTTCCTTATACATATGCCTACGTCCATACCCTTCCTTTGTCTATCTACGCACATCCGATGGAAGCAACCTTAGGCCTGCCGCCAGTGCGCATTCTCTACTCGGGCGATCAGTGGGTGAGCGTAGAAGCCGCGGTTGAGTTCGAAGGCGAGCGGTGGATTCAAATCAATAAGGGGGAGTTCGTCCGCGCCGAGGCCCTAGCCCTGGCACGCCCCTCCCGCTTCCAGGGGATCTATCTCGCTGAGCAGCCTCCGTACCCCTTCGCTTGGATCAACCGGTCGGTTCGTCCCTCACGCTCCCCCCACGGCCCGCCTGATCCCGATGCTCCCCTCTACCGACGGTACCAGACTGTCTCTATCTACGCCCAGGAGTATTGGGGGACAGAGGAGATATGGTATCTGATCGGACCCGACCAGTGGGTGGAGCAGAGCAATGTCTCCAAAGTGACGGTCGATCCGCCGCCCGCGAGGGTGGGATCAGGAGAGCGGTGGGTCGAGATCGATCTGTTTGAGCAGACGCTGGCGGCCTACGAGGGGGAGCGGCTGGTTTACGCCACCCTCATCTCTAGCGGGCGGCCTGGCTCCACCTGGACCGAGTCCGGTCTCTTCCAAATCTGGGCCAAGCTGCCTGCCACCAAGATGAGTACACCAGACTCGGAGGACGGTAGGTCCGATTGGTACCACCTGGAGGATGTGCCGTGGACGATGTACTTCAATGGTGCAACCGCGCTCCACGCCGCCTACTGGCACGATGCCTTTGGCTTTACCCGCAGTCACGGCTGCGTAAATCTGGCCCCTCGGGATGCCGAGTGGCTCTTCGGCTGGACCAGCCCGTACGTCACGCCGGGCTCTAGAGGAATCTACAGCACAGGCACCTGGGTCTGGGTGCACAATACGTCTCCCTTCAACCGGTGACAGCGGCACAATGGACATTGCTGACCGCCTTCCCCGCCCCGTCCCCTTGCTTCTGGCGCTGACCGCTGTCGGTTTGGGGCTTGCAGGGCTGGGGGCTTGCGGCGGGCTCTACCGACCCGACGTCACACCCACCCCCACCCGCACGCCGCGGCCCACGGCCACTCCCATGCCCAGTCCGACCCCCACGCCGGTCTGGCCAGTCGTCCTCTATCTTGCTCCCGAGCTCCCCGCGGACGCCCGGATCGTCCTGGACGAGGTGGTCGCTCAACACACTGATCGCTTCGCGCTGACCACCGATCCCACCCTGGCGGACGTGCGGGTTGAGTTGGGGACCTCCGATGGGGAGGTTGTGGGCGAGTGGTTCTATGCGCTGGCTGCCCCGTTTCCAGCCCTGGATGACGGGGTTGCGTGGGCGGACGTAGTCGCCGCTTGGCGGGGCGAACCGGCAGGCGAGGGCTTCGCGTTCGCCGCGCGCGCGCCCCTGATGGATGCAGAGACTCAAGTGGCACTGACGGCCTTCTTGGGTCCCCCTGGTGATGATGCCCTCTCTATCCTCCCGGCCGACCAACTGATAGACGCCGCCTGGGCTGATCGGCCTTCCTGGGCCATCGTTCCTTTTCACCGGTTGGAGCCGCGCTGGAAGGTGCTGCGCGTGGATGGTCAGTCGGTTTTGACGCGAGGGATGCAGGCTGATGTCTATCCTCTGCGGGTGCCCATCGCGGCGGCCGGATTGGATCGTGGCGTGCTGGCGCTTCGAGAGTTCCTCGGTGACGAGTTGACCAACCGGGACGAGGGACGGATGACCGTCCTGGTGATGACAGGCGTGACCGCCCTGACGCGAGGGACGGCGCGCACCATGGAGGAGCAGGGGGTCATTTACCCGGCGCAGGATATCGGCGACTGGCTGCGGGGGGCCGATCTGACGCACGTCAGCAACGAGGTCTCCTTCACACCGAATTGCCCGGTACCGCCCGTACAGGGCGGAATGGTCTTCTGCTCTCACGACCGCTACATCGAGCTGCTGGAGGCGGTTGACGTGGAGATCGTGGAGCTGACCGGCAATCACCTCAGCGACTATGGGACCGAGCCGCTAATCCATTCGCTCCAAATGTTCCAGGAGCGCGGCTGGCGGTGGTTCGGCGGAGGGACGGACCTGGCCGAGGCCACCCGTCCGCTGACGGTGACGCTGGAGTCGAACCGGCTGGCTTTTGTGGGCTGTAACTCCTTTGGCCCGGAGAATGCCTGGGCGATGGAGGACTCTCCCGGGGCCGCCCCTTGTGATTGGGGGGCGCTGCGAGCGCAGGTGACCAATCTGCGGGCAAGCGGATGGCTGCCGATCGCGACCGTGCAGGGCTACGAGACCTACGAGTACTTCCCCACCCCGCAGCAGGCGATGGATTTTCAGGCGCTGGCGGAGGCCGGGGCGGTGGTGGTGCAGGGAAGTCAGGCCCACCAGCCCCAGGGGTTTGGTTTCCACGGGGGGGGCTTTATCCACTACGGACTGGGGAATCTCTTCTTTGACCAGATGCAGTCACTAGGCACGCGGCAGGAGTTCTTGGATCGGCACGTCTTCTATGACGGGCGACACATCAGCGTCGAACTGCTGACGGCGATGCTCGAGGAATACGCCCGCCCTCGACCGATGACGGGTGAGGAGCGCAGAGCTCTGCTGGAGGCGGTGTTCGCCGCAAGTGATTGGGCGGAGGAGTAGGTGGAGGGGCTTGTAGTCTCCGATAAGATCACGATGGCACTTCCGCGGGTGAATGGATCCTTGAGGCCTCCCTGTCGTCGGAAGTGAGGTTGCAGCACTAACACTTGATCACTGAGATTCTGATTTGTTGAAAGCTGCTCTTTACGCCTGCCTGTGAGTAGTTCGCATATCAAGATCCATATGATCAAGTACTAGGGGCTGACTTCGATCAGAGTTCTCCCCTCAGAGTCCAGCACCCGCAGTCCCCAACCTCCGCCCGATGCGGTGTCGGCTGTTGTCCGGAAGGGCTGCCCGGGCCCGATGTCGGCCTGCCAACGTGCTACCTCTGTGCTCCCCTGCTCCAGCACCACCGTCGCCTGAATGGGGCGGGTGGTTGCTGCCGCTACCTCCATACCTTCCGTCGTGGGTGTCAGCCGTGCCGCTCCTTCCCGATTTGCGAAGGTGTATCCCCCGATCCCACTGATTGCGTACCAGTACTCCGTCCAGCCCACGCTTTCGCCCGACCCCAGCGTGGTGTCGTGCCAGAAGGTCGGCGTAAGGCCTCCCCACATCTCAAAGTATCGGCTCGCGTCGTCGGTCCAGCGCTCGGGACCCAGATCGCCGAGGCAGAAGAGCTTCACTCCCCGCACCCACGTCGGGGCGACACGTACGATTCCCTGGTCGGTCCCCAGGTCGTAGGCGCCAGCGAATCCCGCGGTGGATGCCTTAGGGGCGAAGATCCCGAGGGAAGAGCTCCACGCCGCGTAACGGCTGAAATCCCGCCCGTCATAGACCGGCCAGGAGACCCGGCCTCCGGGGGCGGGGAGGGAGCCATCGTCGGTGGAATGGACGATGGCCTCGCTGGTGGGCAGGACGAAGGTCAGTTCGGGAGAAGGGACGTTGGAATCGGATAGGGTAAGCATGGCGTTGGCCCAGAACTGAAAGCGTTGAGGCTGGCCGGTGGGGTTACGGATGTTGGGTGTGATAACCACGCGGCTGCTGTCGCTCTCCAACTGCACGGTCACCTCGACGACTAGACCGGTACGATCCTCGGTATCCCAGACGCGCACGCCGTTCCACAGAAGTTGGTACTCCCAAGGACGATACTCGTTGAGCCCGTGCTCCTCGGTAGGGAAAGTCCACTCAATCCCGCCTGTCGCCAGCCACCAGCCGCGGTAGCCCCAGCGGGTCGGCTTGACGACGGGGTTGGCGTAGAGGAGTTGGCGGCCGGTGATGCGGTCGGTCCAGCGGAGGATGCGCCCACCTAATTCGGGTAGGAGAACCAACTGGACGTGCTCGTTCTGGAGGAAGATGGCCTGATAGGTCCGTGGGGACGGGCTCGCCACGGCGTCGAAGTCCAGGTGGGGATAGGGATAGATCGGATCGTCGGGTGCAGCGGGAACGAGCGCCTCCTCCCAGCCGTAGGTATTCAGCGTCACCGTCCCTTCCCAGATCCTCACTGGTGGGGGCGGAGGAGTTGGCCGGACAGTCGGCGTGTACGTCGGTTGAGTGGTTGGCGACGGGTCGGTTGCTTCGATAGTTGGGGTTGTCGATGTGGGAGGAGCGGTTCTGGCGGGAGGCGGAGTTAGGGTGGGATGTGGGGTTGAAGCAGGAGGTGAGACGGAGGCGACAGCCGTTTCCGTCACGGATGGAGGCGTGGACCAGGGGGCGCACGCGCCAGCTCCAACGACCAAGATCAGCAAGGATAGGAACGACAGCAACTGTTGCTTGTTCATCGTGGTGTACCTGTGTACATCCGGGATTCCTCCTTCAGCGGCAGCGTCATGCGCGTCCAGCCCTGGTGGTCGAAGAGCCACCCGGCCAGCTGGCTTCTTCTCTTGAAGACGACCGCAAAGCCCAGACTTTCGTAGAGCCTTCGTGCGGGGTCGTTGCCCCAGACAACCTCCAGCGAAACTGCCCTCGCCCCACGTGCCCGCGCCTGGGCGATGGCCTCTTTCATCAGCGCGCGGCCCACTCCCCGCCCTCGCCACCGTGGATCCACTCCCACCATCTCGACGATCGTGTGGTCGCGTGGCGGGCTGGGATGGCCGATCTCAAGCATTGCCAGCACCAGGGCGGCCCTGAGGGCGCGGAAGGTTCCCAGGTGGTGCTGCAGAATCTGCCACCCCTCACGCAAGGGGAAGTCTCCGAACCCTTCGCGGCCTGGATGGAGCAGCAGGAACCCTATTGCCTGCTCGTTGGTCTCCGCCACCAGAGTAGCGTGAAGTATCCGTCCCTGGCCGACTCGATGGACGTCGGCCAGCAGGTGTGCATTGCGCTGTGGGTTGTCGCCCAGGGCGGGACCAAACTTGTCGGGGAAGGCCAGCCACCACAAGCGGCCCAGGGCTGGGGCGTCGGTGGGGGTGGCGGGACGAATGTGGACGGAGAGGGGACTGTGCATGATTGTGCTCTCAGGTTATGCCACAGTTGCTGTGGGCAAGATGGGCCTTTGTCCCTTCCTCCTCCGGCTACCCTTGGAGAAAGAGGCAGCGCAGGGCGTCGCCAGCCTAGGCTTTCAATCGACGCCGAATCTCCTGCGCCAGCGCACGCGCCCGCTGAGGGGCGTCCCCCACATACCCTGTGACATCGAGCACAGTGCGGATGCGTGCCGGGGGAAGATGTGCCGTGAGGCGGGAATCTTCTGCCAGGAGGTCGGGCAGGGGGTTGGGCTGGCCCTCCCGCACCGCCTCCCAAGCGGCCAGGCTGAGCTCGCGAATGACCTCGTGCATCTCCTGCCGATCCGCCCTGGCCTTGGTCAGCTCCATCAATAGGGGTTCGGTGGCGGCGAAGATGCCATATCTATCCAGATTGCGAGCGACTGCCGTCCGATCCACATTGAGCCCGCGCACCAGGCGGGTCGCCCGGCGCAGAATCTCGTCGACGGCCAAGAACGCGTCAGGCAGCATGATTCGGCGATTGGCGGAATCGTCCAATGTGCGCTCCAGGAGCGACTCCGCTGCGTTCCCCCACGCTACCTTCGGCAGCGCGGCCACGTATCGGGCGAGTGAGCAGATACTCTCCGCGTTGACAGGGTTGCGCTTAAAGGGCATGGCGCTGGAGCCGACCTGCTTCTCGCCGAAGGGCTCGCTCCATTCACCGACGGCTGGGGATTGGAGTAAACGCAGATCGAAGGCGAAGCGGTGGAGGCTCTGGGCGATACCCGCCAGCGTGGCAATGACCTGCCAATCCTGCTTGCGCGGGCAGACCTGCGTTGTGACGGGGTAGGCTCTCAGATCCAACAGGTCCATCGCCCGCTCCTCCATCTCGCCCGGGGTCCAGTCAGTATCCTCCAAGAGTTGAGCATAGGAGGCGGCGGTGCCCACCGCTCCGCTGAAGCCCTTGCCGCGTAGCGTCGTGTGGAGGCGTTCTACCTCCTCCAGGTCGGTCAACAGATCCTGGGCATACTGGGCCAGCCGGAACCCTGCAGTGGTAGGCTCGGCTGGCTGCAGGTGGGTGTACCCCATGCAGGCCAGATCGGCTGTCTCCTCGATGCGGTCGGTCAGGGAGATGAGGAGATCGGCGATCCGCTCGCGAATCAGGGCCAGTGCCTCGCGGATGCGCAGGACGTCGGCGTTGTCCAGGATATCCTGGCTGGTGGCCCCCAGGTGGAGGATCGGACCGCCGACGGGACACCGCTCGGCGAAAGCGCGCAGTTCGGCCATCAACTCGTGACCGATCTCGGCCTCTAATTCGCGGGCCCGCTCGATGTCCACCTGATCCTGGCGGGCTTCCAGGTCGGCCACCTGCTCGGCGCTGACGAGGCCGGCCTCGTGTTGAGCGCGCGCCAGGGCGACCCAGACGCGGTGCAGGAGCCTGCGGCGATGGACCTCGCTCCAAGTGTGGCGCATCTTGTCGGAGCCGTAGCGCCACGTGAACGGCGAGAGGTAGCTCTCGTGATCGAACGTCCTCATCTCACCTCACCCAACATCGGGTCTCAGCTCACGCAGGGCCCTTTCGAAGATCCCGTACGCTGAGCTGCCGTAGAGGCAGAAGACTACCCGCCTCAGATTCGTCTCGCCCTCTAGATACTCGATCGCCGCTTGGAGCATCACTTGTGAGGCCTCCTCCATTGGATAGCCGAAGATGCCTGTGCTGATGGCCGGCAGGGCGACGGACTCTAGGTCGTGCTCGTCGGCCATCTGCAGGGCGGAGCGAACGGCCGAGGCCAGGAGGTCCGCCGAGCGAGGGGTGCTGTCGTAGATGGGACCGACGGCGTGGATGACGGCGCGGGCCTTGAGGTCGCCACCTGAGGTGATTGCTGCCGAGCCGGTCGGCACCGGTCCGTGGCGGCGGACCCACTCGCTGCTCTCGCGCTGGATCACGGGACCGCCCACGCCGGAGATGACGCCCGCCACGCCGCCCCCGTGGGCAAGATGCTCGTTGGCGGCGTTGACGATGGCGTCGGTATCCAGTTTCGTGATATCCCCCTCGACCAGTTCGAGGGTCGTGCTGTTGATCACCCGCTTCATCAGCATCTCCCTGCAATGCCTGATCCTGAGTCGCCACGCGCAGTTAGGTCATCGTCGAAGGGTGACGATGGTCTTTCTGATCTCTATCTGTGTCCGAGTAGCTACGGAGTGGGGGTGGCGAGGACGACGGTCGCCGGAAGGGTGGGTGGAGCGGGGGTTGCGGTAGCTCCTATGAAGACGACCTCTTCGAAGCCCAGGGAGGTGATCAGTTGATCCAGGTAGAGGCGGGCGTTGGCCTCGGCCATCTCCAGGATCCCGTCCTCCAGGGCGGCGTTCAGAATCTCCTCCTCCGCCGCCCGCCGCGCGTCTGTCTCCAAATCCTGGTTAAGACCCAGCAAGCCCGTCTCTCGGTCGTAGACGAAAGACTTATCGTTATCCAGGGTGGCGACGAAGATCTCTGCTGGCGGCAGGATCATCACTACCTCATTATCCTGCGTGATGGTGATGTCTCTCTCTTCCACCTGCCCAAGGTCCACACCGGCGATGACCTGCCCATGGGCGATGAAGAGAAGCCGGTCTCCGAATAGGAAGGCCAGCGCATCCTGCCCGGTCTCAGCGGTGATGACCTTCTCAATGCTGTAGAAAGCAGTTTCCAGTCGGCTCAGGCTCTGCACGTGGCGGATGACAGTGGCTGGATTGGGGAGGATGGTTGGGGTTAGGTCTCTGCGGGCCTCCAGTTGCTCCGCGATGCTCCTTCCTGGCTCCTGCCGCTGGTTTCGCAGCCGCACGCTCCACCACAGTGCAAGGACCACCAGGCCCAGCACGACCAAGATCAAGAGAACTGACTTCAACCGTGAGAGTAATCCCATCTTCTGTTCCTCTCAGCGCCGACATCAGCTGCTATTGTAGCACAGGCGGAAGGGTGTGTCCAGATCCCGGTCTGATCGGGGGGAAGATGATCCTCAGGCAGGTTCCTCTCGCCCTCCTGGCGAACGGACCTCCATTTCCGAAGGGGGCCTCTCGCGGTCATGGGGAAGGAGACGGGCGGTGACCAGGCCACCCAAGGCGAAGAGAGCTGCGGCGCCCAGGAATGGTGCCCGCGTCCCCTTGGCCACTGCCAGTGCTGTCCCAACCATAGGGGCTACAGCGTTGGCACCTGAGACCGCGCTGGCATCCAAGCCGTAGACTGCGCCCTGGCGTCCCTCCGGGGCGAACGTGGCCAGGGTAGCGCTCAGGGCCGCCAAGACGCCGCCCATTGCGAATCCTGCGCCGATCTGCAGCAGCAGCAACTGTGCCATCTCGGTGACGAAGAACTGGGGGGCATACAGGAGGGCGGAGGCAAGGGCGCAGACGATCAGCACTTGACGCTGGCCGATCCGATCGCTGGCTCGGCCCACGAGGATCGCCCCCAGTGCGCCGGCGGCAGCGCTGGAGGACTGTACCAGACCAGCACGGCTGCCACCTCCTTGTATGAAGAAGGAGAGAAAGCCGGCTCCAGCGATCAGCGGTAGATCTTGGACGAAGAGGGGAAGGATGGGCCCGAGCAACCGGCTTCCCATCCGCATCATCAGTCGAATGCCCAGCGCGCTGAGGAGTGGTCGGGAGGCGAGGACGGCTCTGATGCCGCTGCGGAGGGCACGCCACCCGGTGTCGGTCGGAGTGGGTGGTGGCTCGAAGTCCTCCCGCACCAGGAGCGCGATCAGTATCCCGCCCGAGACCAACAGCGCACTTGTGGTCCAGAAGGCAGCGCGGAAGCTCACCATGTCGGCGATGAGCCCTCCCAGCAGCGGTCCCACCGACACGCCGAGGTAGATGCCCATCTGGAGTATGCCCAATGCATAGCCGGACCGTTCACGAGGGGCGGTGCCGGCGACCAGAGCGGTGGCAGCGGTGACGGTACCTGTCAATATTCCCTGGAGCGCCCGCAGCAAGACCAGCTGCTGCACAGAGCGAGCAAATCCCATCAGACCGATGACCAATGCGCCGCCAAACATCGCCCTCTCCACCATCAGCTTCCGGCCGTATCGATCTGCCACTGTCCCCCAAATGGGGGCCATCAGCGCCATTGTTATGGCTTGGGCGGAGAAGATGAGGCCAGACCAGAAGGTCACTGCTTTGGGGTCGGTCACTCCCAGTTCGGGGATGTAGAGAGGGAGGATGGGGATCACGATGGCGAAGCCAACGATGGAAGTGAACTCGGCGAACCAGGTGGCCCACAGGCTGCGTTTCCAGGTGGGAGACATGGTTGAAATCTCTTACCTCTCAGTTGAGCGGATGCTGGGACAGGCCAGAACTTCGTCCGCGAAGCGTGCCGGGCGAAACATAAGGTGTGTCCTAGTTCTCGCTTTGCGCCATCTGGCCGGAGGACAGAGCCTGGGCTAGAGCCAAGACCAAGAAGAAAGCGAAGGCCAGGTCGATCAGGAAGAAGGAGTGATCCACAAGGCCGTGGGCCAGCATGTCGGCCACTGCGCCCATCAAGCCAAGTGCCAGCGCGCGCCGGTCAGGATCACACAGCCGCCGCAGCGGGAGCGCGATTCGCCAGAAGGCTGCCTGCAGCCAGATCCCCGCCGCCGCTCCCAAGATCCCCAGCCGCACCCAGTGATCCAGGAGGAAGTTGTGAGGGTGGGAGAGGTCCGGCTCCTGCCATGCGTCTGGGAGGATGTAGCGCCCTCGGTAGTAATATAGGAAGTTGTCCAGCCCGACGCCCAGGCAGGGGTGGTCACGGATCATCGCCAGGGTGGCGCGCCACAGTTTGAGGCGGAAGAAGGTGGTGCCGCTCTGCGTATCGAGCAGAGAGGCGAAGCGGGGGAGGCGCAGGAGCGGCAAGGCGGCCAACCCTCCGGCGACCACAGCGGCCAGGGTGACCCACAGCCAACGCCCGCCGGCCAGGAGACCCATCACGAGGAGGGAGGTTGGCACCCCCAGGAGGAGCGCACCCTTGGAGAAGCTCAGCAGCAGTGCCGCGCCGACCGGGAGAGCCGCCAACCCGTAAGCTACCCTTCGGCGGCGATGTCGAGCGAAGAGCGCGATTGCCACAAGTAGTGGAAGGACCCGACCCAGATAGAGGCCCACGTTGTTTGGAGAGCCGTAGACCGAGCGCAGCCGCGGCAATCCTCCCTCAGCGGTGATCAGGTTCACTCCCAGCCCGTACTGCGCCAGGCCGATGATGGCTACCGTCGCCCCGCCTGCGACGAAAAAGTCGGCCGTGCGCCAGAGGGCCTTGCGGCCCAGCCGCCCAGTGCGTACCATCAGGTAGAGGGCAGCCGGTTCCAGCACCACCAGCCGCAACTCCCGCCACGCAACCCGCTCGAACTTGGCGAAGAAGGGTGAGACGGAAGCGACCAGCACCAGCGCGAGGACAGCGAGATCCAGATTCGAGATTCGAAACCGCAGATTCACTATTCGTGCTTGCAGATTCGAGCGCTCAAGGTTCGAATCTACTGTCCCGGAACTGCGCTTCAACGTGTGCGCTCCCCAAGAGACCAGTGACATCAGTGTCACCACTTCCGCCATGGAGAAGGCCTTGTCGAAGAGCGTCCAGGGGAAGGCGTAGAAGGGGGCGAGGGCAACGATCAGTGCCAGTCCTAGGTCGAGGCGCAGGAGAATGAGGACCAGAAGGGCCAGACCGGAGAGAACCGTCAGTAGGAACCAGGGGGAGTAATAGAAGAGACCCGCCGCGGCCAGCGTGGCTGCGATCCCCACACCGTCCCCTAGACGGCGGAAGGCGCCGCTGGCCTCAGCTCCCCAGGTCATCCAGGCGGAGATCCACAAGAGCCCGGTGGCGCCGGCTGTTAGCAGGAGCTGCAGGATCTCAGAGAGGCGTCCCCAGGCGGCCGTGACGGTGCGGCCGAGCGCCCCCCACTGCACGCGGCGGCCCGCCGTGATCAGCCCAGCCACCGAGACGAGCGATATCACCGCCAGCCCCCTCAGCGACCAGGCGTAGATTGTGTCATCAGGGTAGTAGCCGACGCTCCAGCCGGCAAGTGACCACTGGTCCCATCCCCGTTCAGCGACCAGGCGGGCGGTATGGCGGCCGGGCGCGAGGTCGCTGGCGACGGGAAGGGTGAGAAGCTGGGGCCCGTAATCCGGGGAGGTTAGGGGAAGATAGGCGCGCCCTGCTTCGTCTTGGGGCAGCTCATTGGCTGGCTGGCCATCGATCGCCACGTAGAAGTAGCCCCGGTAATCCCCTCTCCGCACGCGCAGGGCGAAACTGGTCCCTGAGAAGGGGATGGTAACTCGATCGCCGCCCTCCTCGCTCACGTCGGCGCCGAGGTCGGAGAACTCCCAGTCACCTTCCCATTCGGCCACACCGGAGAGGGGAGTGTAGGCGCCCGTGTAGTTGGTGGGTGGGGAGTGGCCCAGCTCAGAGAGGGCGTGAAAGATCGGCCTGGGGGTTCCATCTGGCCCCACGGCGGCGAAGCCCCAATGCCGGTTGGCGTCTGGGGTGCCGGAGGCGAGCAGCGGTGCCTCCGGGTCTGGCTGAAAATGGGCCAGGCACAGCGGCCCCATCCACGGCCACTCTCTGCGGGCTCGCTCCACGGCGGCGCCGGCGTAAGCGGCCTGTGTCGCTTCGTCAACCGAGCCCCAGATGGAAGGCACGTCCTCCCATTCCGTTGGGAGGCTGTTCCAGCCGAAATGGGAGGCCCAGATCGGTTTGTCCGCATCCCCGTGGGCGACCATCTCCTCTCTCACCAGCACCGCGCGAGAGAAGTTCAGCACGCTCTCGTCTACCCGCCGGTCGTAGGGGTCGGTGTCGAAGCCGTAGGGCTGGGCGGAGAGAATATCGAAATAGGGCGCAGCTCCGGCGGCGTAGAGGGTGCGCAGAAAGCGAACCTCAGAGAGATTCTCCGGTCCTGATTCGGTGGTGGGGGCCAGGCTCCCCAAGAGAATGCGGGCATCAATGTTTCTCCTGAACTCCTGACCCTGCGGCCCGACGATGGGGGTTGCAGCCGAGCGGTCGGCGGCGCGAATCGCCTCGGCGGTCTGTCGTAGGAGTTCGGCGTAGGCGACCGGATCGGGCTCAGCCCCCCACCCGTCTGTCAAGTTGGGATTGTTCCAGATTTGGTAGTAATCTATCCGGTCACCGTAGCGGGCGGCGAAGGCCTCGGCGAAGCGTGCGAATTCCGCGGGTGGAGGCGGGGTGCCGGCCCATGCCGGTGCGCGATCGAGTACAGCGATGAGCCGCAGACCCCGGGCGGTCGTTGCATCCACGATTCTGTCCCACGTCGCCCACTCGTATTCCCCAGGCGCCAGCTCGATCTGCGCCCAGGGAAAGGTCTGCCGCACCCAGACGAAGCCACCATCGACGATGAGATCCAGCGCCCAATCCAAATCCTCGCTCTCGTACCGGGCCAGCGGCGCGTTGACGCAGAAGGAGGGACCATCGGCTTCGGCGATTGGCTGGGGCGGACCCTCGGGGATACCTCGGGTGAGGGCTCTTCGGTTAGCGACCAGCGCCGCTGCGGCCAGGAAGGTGACGACTAGAGCGGTCAGGGAGAGGAGGAATCCTATGCGAGGGAGGAACTTCGCCAGTCTGGCTGGTGGGGAAGGTTGGCCAGATTGGATGCTCCTCTCTCTCATTCTTCTTCCCCCTGCTCCGTTCCCAGGCCAGCCCAGCGGACGGAGGTGACGGCGCCATCGTCGGTGACTCGGCGGGCATCCCCGTCGATTGTCAACAGGTACAGGTCTCCCTTGTATACGGAGAGAAGCTGCCCACCCCACGGATCCCACGCCACCTGTGGGTAGTCCAACCCCGGCTCACCCGACTCCTGAGGGAAGAGCAATCGCCGGTCAGATCCATCTCGATCCATCAGATATAGGTCGTATGAACTGGTCTCGGAGGTGTACGGGATACGTGCGCGGCCGAAGGCGATCACCTCACCGTCAGGTGAGAATGAGGGGGCGGCCCACATCCCAGTTTCGGAAGCAAGCTCCACTGTCAGAGGCTCAGTGGTTCCCAGGACAAAGACGTCGAAGACGGGAGAATCCTCCGGCATCTCACCAGTGGGGGATGGCCCGTGGGCGACGGTGGCGATGAACTCGCCGTCGGGTGTCCAGGCGGTGGTGGGAGTCCAGACCCAGGAGCCGCGCGTGCGGTAGGGCGGGAATTGGAGCAAGGGAGTCATCCGCCCATCGTAGAGGCGGAGGATCCCCACTTCGTCGGCGCGGGCGTAGGCCAGTCGCTCCCCGTCAGGCGCCCAGGTTAAGGTGGTGCCCCACCAGCCGTAGGTACCGCCGGCGGAGGGGGCCAGCACGCGCCGACGACCCAACAGCAGCCCATCTCGGGCCCGGGGTATGGCCAGGTAGAGATCGTTGGCCGCCTCCCAGCCGGGCGGCGTCTCGCGGATCGCGCCGGTGGAGTAGGCAATGTGTTCCCCGTCGGGGGCCCAGGCGGCCCATAGGACATCCTCAGCCCGCAGGCGGACCGGATCGACGTCGGCGGCGGCCGTGTCCGCCATGCACAGCGTGTTCAGAGCTTGGGTCTCCGTAGCCACGCGGGTGAAGAGGAGCCAGGAGCCGTCGGGGGAGAGCTCGAACACGCGCCCATCCAGGTCCCCGGAGGTGGTCAACCGACGGCCGTTGCTGGTGGTGCCTCGTGTCACCCAGGCGTTGTGGGTAGAGAGGTAAGCGATGGTGCCGGAGATGGGAACGGCGGCCACTTCTTCGCGGGCCCCGATGAGCACCACCTCATTCTGAGGTTCTCGGATGACCTCCCGCTCGACGATTCTCCGTTCCACCTCGACGCCGTCCTCCAGAGTGATGGTGTAGGTGATCTCCTCGATGCCATTGACCCCGGCGCGCAAGAGACGGGTCTCTCCGGCGGCGACCGTAGCGTCGCGCACCGTCTCTCGCTCGTAGGTGATGAGCTGCTGCTCTGTCTCATTCCGCACCTCGACGCGGATCACGCGGACCGTTAGACCGTCGCGCAGGAACGTATTCTCAGGCGGAACGACGCGGTCGTCTTCGTCGAGAGTCACCCCCGCCTGGGCGAGCAAGTCGCGGACGGCCTCGGCGTCCGTGGTCAGCGGGCGGGTCTCCCCGTCGGCGACGAGGGTGATGGTCACAGGGGCAACAGGGGTACAGGCGGCCGCAAGCAGCAGGACCAGCGCGATTGCGACGGCAGCGGGAGTTGCTCTTGAGTAGTTCTTCCGGCGGTTGATCACTGCTCCTCCAAGGGGCATCCGGCGACCTCGGCTGTCAGCCGGGCCAGCTCCGCCATGGGCTCCCTCTGGTCCCCTTCTGCCAGCAGCCAAGTCTTGCCTTCGTCGTCTGGCATTTCAATGACCCACTCCACCTTGGTGACGTCACCGGGGTCGCGCCAGACTCGTCGGCGGAGGCGCACTCCCCGCACGTCCGGCAGAGCTATCCGCACTGTGTGCGCCCGCCGCGAGAGAGAATGGACCCGTTCGACTCGGCACTCGGCTGCCTCGACGTCCACAGTGAGCCGCCGCGAGAGGGGGGTGAAGTGGAGGAGCAGCAGGCTGACAATCGCCAGCACCAGGGCCGTCGCTAAGGCAATGAAGAGTCGTGACCCACCCCGCCAGGGGGCGATGAGGGCGGCGAGAAGGAGGAAGATCCCCCACATCACGCCCACGGTGACCAGCGGTCGCCCTCGCGCCTCCGCCACCAGCCGTCGGGCGGTGTGTTCCTGAACGACGTATCGACCGATCCTGCGTTCTTTCTTCTGTTCTCTTTCTTGCACGTTTACTTTCTCCGGTCCGGCCCGGCGGACTCTCCACTTTCCACGGTGTAGGTGTTTCTTCAGTGGAGCATTGGCTCCTGTGAAGAAAGCACATCTGCTATCCGTAGGCAGGGCAGAGGCAGCGACACATAGTCAGCATGTGGATCGCAAATCTGAGACGGCAGGCTGCAGGCAGGGGCGAGCCGTCAGCCTCCAGTAGTCTCTACCTCGCATCCGCCGGGGCGCAGTGGCCCTCTGTCTCTCCATTGTACAGCGAGTACACCCGCAATGACGACGACCATCCCAACGATCTCTGCAATGGCCAGCTTCTCACCCAGGAACACCCATGCCAGGAGCGCCGTGGCCAGCGGCGTTAGGTTGAGCAGGACGTTCATCTCCAATGCATTCAGCACCTGGAGGGAATGGTTATACAGCAGATAGCCGAGCGCGGTGTTGACGATTGCCAGCCAGACGACGAGGCCCCATCCAGCTGCTGGGAGTCCGGGCACTCCCTCCACGAGAAGGGCAATTAGAAGGAGAAGCCCACCGCCAAAGCCCAAGGGGATAGCGGTCAAGGTGAGTGTCTTGACTTGCCGGTCGCGGGCGATCTCTCTACCCAGGATGGCGAAGGAGGCAAAGCCGATCAACGCTACAGCGGTGATCCCTATGCCCAAAGGTTCTCCCGAGCTCAAACCCGGGGAGAAGAAGACACAACTGCCCGCCAGAGCTATCAGTCCCCCGACGGTCTGCCGGGGAGTGGGCACCTCCCGCAGCCAGGAGCTGCTCAGGAGGAGGACAGGCAGTGGTATCAAACTCATTAGGAAGGAACCGGCTGTCGCCGAAAGGTACTTCAGGCCCCAGAACAGAGCTCCGTTTCCGACGACGTACGCGCTCAATCCAATCAGGAGCAACCGCAGCCACACCCGGGATGGGAGGGGGACGCTGGTGCTACTTCTCCTGCGGACGGCCACCAGGGGGAGCAGTACCAGGAAGGCTATGAAGTAGCGCAGCCCTGCGATCGTCAACGGTCCCATGCAACGCAGCCCCACCTTGACGAAGACGAACGATGACCCCCAGATGATGGTGACCAAGAGCCCTTCGGCGATAGCCAGCGGACGCCCCGCTCTCTCGGTCCTCGGCAGACAGTTCATGGGGTTGCTCACGCTCCTCGTCACCGGTCGAAGGCCCCGCCGGTCACTGCTCGACCACCACAAGTTTGGAGCCCACCTCGATGACGGTCTCGATTCCGAGGCTGGCCGATCGCCTTCAGGACCATCGCCCCGTCGACGATGAGGACTACCTCTTCTGTCACTTTTCAACCTTCGCCGTGCGCCCTTCCACTGTACTGCCATCATTGTAGCCCATGCAGGCTAGGGGGACAAGTCTGGGCGATGCGAGGCGTTCGAAGCGCGTCAAGCCCCTTGGTTTGGGATGTACATCGCGCAACACATCGCAACTTTCGAGTGCCGTGTGGACTGCCTATGCCCTGAGGGTGTCTTGTGCCCCGTCTGATCTTCTCCAGGATGCCCCCAAGAATCCCGCGCGCCGACCACGCCAGCTCATCCTCAGATCGACTTCCCCCTTGCGTTCCTGACAATCCGTCAACGCACCCCTTGCTCGCCTGGGTCTTGACAGATCCTCGAAGCTGTGATATCCTGGAGATATATCGAAGGATATCTATGGGTTTGGAGGACTGATGACGATGGACTGCGCAGCATTCTGCAAAGCTCTTGCCGATGGGACGCGTCAGCAGATCCTTGAGATGCTGGCGGAGCGTGAGGAGATGTGTGTCCATCATATCGTGGCGGCCCTTGATGTTTCCCAGCCGACTATCTCCCATCACCTGAAGATTCTCAAGCAAGCGAGGCTAGTGAGCAGCCGCAAGCGGGGTCGGGAGGTGTACTACTCGATCAACCACGACGAAGTGATCGAATGTTGTGGTCGGTTGGTTGCCAAGTTCAGTCCGGAGGAGATCTGCAAGGTATGAGATCTTCTCTCTTGTCGGATAATCAGGCATGTTCCAACATATCTGCGAGGGGAGGAAACGAGAGTGAACGGCTTCAAGAGTGAGGAAGAGAGGATCAAAGAGGCTGTAAGCCGGGCCTACGGGGCCGCGGCACGGCGCCTGGGCGAGGGGCGTTCCCGGGCGAGCTGTTGCAGCACCAGCCAGACTGAGGGTGGTTGCTGTGGGCCCCTGGATGCGAGCATCGACGCCTCGGCGGCCGTCACCGGCATCTACTCGGCCGAGGAGCTATCTGACCTACCGGAGAGCGTGATCGATGCCCAAATGGGCTGCGGCAACCCGGTAGCCATTGCTGCGCTGCGACCGGGCGAGGCGGTGCTTGATCTGGGCTCGGGCGGGGGCATTGACTGCTTCTTGGCCGCCAGGAAGGTTGGCCCGGAAGGTCGGGTCATCGGGTTGGACATGACGCCTGGGATGATCAAACTGGCTCGCCGCAATGCCAAGAGGATCGGGGCAACGAACGTCGAGTTTCGGTATGGCGAGATCGAGGAGATCCCCCTGCCCGACGATTCGATTGACGTCGTTCTCTCCAACTGCGTGATCAATCTCTCACCAGACAAGGACGGTGTCTTTCGAGAGGTCTACCGGGTGCTGCGGCCTGGCGGGCGGATGATCATCTCCGACATCGTGACTGAAGGCAACCTCCCCGAGTCCATCCGCGGGAGCTTGGCGGCCTGGGCTGGCTGCGTGGCTGGTGCCCTCGAAGAGTCGGACTACCTGGGCAGGATCCACGCGGCGGGGTTTGGGGGGGTGGAGGTCTTGTCCCGCGACTATGTCAGGATCGGCGAGGCACCGGGATGGGAATCAGTACGAACGGCGCTGGTCGAGGCAGGCTTCTCACTTGACGACGTCGACCGCACCATCGTCAGTATCAGGGTTAAGGGCCACAAGCCAGAGTGAAGCGGTGGAAGGGAAAAGCGAAATAGCTGCCGGGCGTCGTTCGTTGCAGGAAGCGAGATTCCCCGCGTTGGCGGCGCCCTCCGCGTCTTTGCTGTGAGAAGCTGTGTCCGGGGCTAGGCCCACCCGGTTGAGGGAGACTACCAGATTTCCAGAGTTCGCCACAATAATTGACGCGCCATTGGGCAGATGATCCATTGGGCTTGCAGCACGGGTCCTGAATCGATGGCGAAGATCGGTTCAAGTTACTTGACGCTGTCCTGGTGTTGTGGTATTATGCAAGCGTCCGCGTGGTCTCAGCTATTTCGGCGAGGAGACTAGACATGACAGAGACTCGGATGCTCTCGGCAACGTTTGGCCTGCTGGCGGTCCTGGTTTTGTTGACGGGGTGTACCCTGCCGGCTGCGCCTGATGTGACACCTACTCCATCCATGGAGGAGGGGATGGCTATGGAGGCGACCGAGACGTGGGCGGGTGCCACAGAGACGGCTGCGGCGTCCCCAACGTCGGTGGAACTCAGCCCCACACCCACTACTCCACCGACTGCTCCCGTGACGGCGACAGTGGAGCCTACGACAGTGGCGGCGGTGACGCCAACGGCGCAACCTACGCAGGTGTCGGGGGAGCAGACCTACGTTGTCCAGTCGGGGGACAACCTGTTTAGAATCGCTCGGCGGTATGGGATGCACTTTGAGGATTTGGCGGCCTACAATGGCATCGTCAATCCCCATCGGATCCGGGTCGGTCAGGTGGTCCGCATCCCCGGCGGACAGGTTACCACAACTCCGTCTGGAGGTGAGACACGCTACACGGTTCAGACAGGGGATAACCTCTTCCGCATCGCGCTGCGCTACAATATGAGCTATCTCTACCTGGCTTCCTACAACGGCATCTCGAATCCGCACATGATCCAGGTAGGTCAGGTAATTCGCATCCCCACGCTGCCGTAGTTCACGCTGAACATGATCGCTAGAAGGGCCGGCGCTTTGGCGCTGGCCCTTTTTCTCTATTTGCCTATGGAGATCACCAGCCACAGAAACGACAAGGTCCGTCTGGTGCGAACGCTGCAGGCGCGGCGGAAGGTGCGCGAAGAGGAGCGACTCTTCGTGATCGAGGGTGTTCGCCTGGGCGAGGAGGCCGCCCGAGCGGGGGTCGTGCCGCGCTTTGTCTTCTACACGCAGTCGGCAGAGGTGGATGGGCGAATGAAGAGTCTCCTTTCGGCTCTGGGCGGGATGGGCGCTCCCTGCTACGAGGTGAGCGAGTCGGTGATGGAAATCTGCTCCGATGTCGAGACCCCTCAGGGGCTGCTGGCTGTGGTGCCGATCTCTTCTCTACCCCGCTCCTCGCACCCCACGCTGACCCTCATCCTCGACCAACTGCGCGACCCCGGTAACTTGGGCACGATACTGCGCACGGCGCTGGCGGCGGGGGTGGAAGAGGTCTTGCTGGCTCCCGGCACGGTCGATGCGACCAACCCTAAGGTGGTGCGAGCGGGCGCCGGTGCACATTTCCGCCTTCCGGTGGCGGCACTGGAGTGGGAGGCCATTGCTGAGGCAGTGGCTGGATGTCGGGTCTACCTGGCGCAGACGGAGGGAGACCGCATCTACACCGAGGTGGATTGGAGCGAATCGGTGGCGGTCATCGTCGGCGGGGAGGCCGCCGGGGCGGGTCGTCGCGCGCGGGCACTGGCCCTGGAGAGCGTATTCATTCCAATGACCGGCGAGGTCGAATCGCTGAATGCGGCGGTGGCGACAGCGGTGGTCCTCTTCGAGGTGGTGCGGCAGCGCAGGGGCCTGGGATAGGGCCGAGCTGCCAGGGCTCGCCACTGCGGAGGCAGCGCTCCGCAGGGTAGGTGCAGGTTCTTGATTGTTATCTTCCCTTGAGGGCGAGGGGGGAGAGAACGCGAACGCTCTGCCCAAAATGCCACTGCTTGACAAACTCGACTTTCTGCGGCATAATATCAACACTCCAAAATAACCAAAGGCTGTGACGGAGAAAAGTAGGTGGGGGGAGGTCTCCAGGGAGGAAGGGCCGTAGACTGAGAGCCCCGCCAGGAAGAAGCCCACCGAAGTTCACTTCTGAGCCGACAGGTGAAGCCGACTGGATAGTAGCCTGCTCCGCAGACCCAGCGTTAACGGGGTGGCCGATCGCGCCCAGAGGCGCCGTCGGTGAAATGAGTGGGTCTCGTTAGGGGCCAAGTGGGGTGGTACCACGGGAGAAAAGCGCTCTCGTCCCCAGGGACGAGGGCGTTTCTTTATATGGTTTGGCAACTGTCAGACGCTTCTTGCAGATCTGTGGGAGCCGGGCGCTGCTTCTCCCACAGTGGACGGAGGGAATCATGTTAGTCGAACTAGATCGCATGGAGTCGGAGGCGCTGAAGGCGCTGGACGCCGCAGAGGATGAGGAGGCGCTAGAGCAGTGGTACCGCTCTTACCTGGGCCGCAAGGGCGCGCTGACAGACCTCTTGCGTTCCGTGGGGGATCTCCCCAGCGAAGAGCGCCCTGCGGCCGGTCGACGTGCTAACGAACTGAAACAGACCCTCCAGGCGGCCTATGATGCCCGACAGGAGGCGATCCAGAGGATGGCGCTGACCCGCTCCCTGGAGGAGGGAGGGATCGACGTCACCCTGCCGGGCCGGCCCACCGGGCCAGGCCATCTGCATATCACCGTCCAGACCCTGCGCCAGATCTACCGTATCTTCTCCGAAATGGGCTTCCAGGTCTACCAGGCCCCCGAAGTCGAGACCGATGAGATGAACTTCGGGCTGCTGAACATGCCGCCTCATCACCCGGCACGTGATATGTGGGATACCTTCTGGATCGACGACGAACTCCTGCTGCGCACACATACTTCGCCTGGCCAGATCCGCGTAATGCGCGAGCGTTACCCTGAGCCCATCCGCGTCATCCTGCCCGGCAAGTGTTACCGCTACGAGCAGATCACCGCCCGCTCCGAGCATCAGTTCTACCAGGTGGAGGGGTTGGTGGTAGGGCACAGTATCACAATGACCGACCTGATCGGGACGCTGACGGAGTTCGCTCGGCGCTTCTACGAACCGGACCGCCGTATCCGGATTCGGGGCTCCTACTTCCCTTTCACTGAGCCCAGCATCGAGGCCGACATGGACTGCATCCTGTGCGATGGGGAGGGCTGCCGAGTGTGTAAGTACAGTGGCTGGCTAGAGATTTGCGGAGCAGGGATGGTCCATCCGGTAGTGCTTCGGAACGGTGGCTACGACCCCGATGAATGGAGCGGGTTTGCGTTTGGCTTCGGCGTCGAGCGCCCGGCGTTGGTCAAGTACGGCATTGACGACATCCGTCTCTTCCACGGCAACGATCTGCGCTTCCTGCGACAGTTCTGAGGTAGCAGGGCGGCAAGACAACAAGGAGATGAGCAATGAAGGTACCTCTATCCTGGCTTAAGGATTACGCGGATGCGGGGGTCCCTACCCGCGAGGTGGCCGAGCGTCTGACGCTGGCTGGACTGGACGTGGAGGCTGTTGAGCGCATCGGGCTACCCGGCGCTGAGCTGCCCTGGGATCCAGATAGAGTCGTCGTGGGGGAACTGCGCGCCGTCCGCTCACACCCCAACGCCGACCGGCTGGTTCTGGCTGAAGTGGCATATGGCGGCCCGCAGCCGGAGGTCGTCGTCACTGGTGCCCCTAGTCTGCTGGAGCGCGAGGGCCAGAGCGATTTGCATCTCAAGGTGGCCTTCGCGATGGAGGGTACTCGTCTCTACGACGGCCACGCCGAGGGGTGGCAGGTCTTCGAGCTGAAGAAGGTCGAGATCCGCGGCGTCTCCTCGCGGGCCATGGTCTGCTCGGAGAAGGAGCTGGGCCTCTCGGATGAGCGCGAGGACATCTTATACCTGCCCGACGACGCGCCGGTGGGCCTTCCATTGGTTGAATACATGGGCGACGCGGTGCTGGATTTGGATATCAAGGGACCCTTCGCTCACCTCTACTCGATCATTGGCATCGCTCGCGAGGTGGCGGCGTTGTTCGACGTGCCGCTCCAGCGGGATGTGCTGGTGGTACTGGAGCAGCATCAGGCGGAGTTGACTCCTGCGCCGGATTTCATAGAGCTGGAGATCGCCGACCCCGACCTCTGTCCGCGTTACTCGGCAAGCCTGATCAAGGGGGTGGACGTGGGACCTTCGCCCTTCTGGATGCAGATGCGGCTGCGGCGCGCCGGAGTGCGGCCTATCAACAACATCGTGGACGTCACCAACTACGTGATGTTGGAGTTGGGGCAGCCGCTGCATGCGTTCGACTACCACAATCTGCGCCCCAGGGCAGGGGAGGACCGTCCGGCGATCATCGTGCGCCGCGCCCAGCCCGGCGAGCAGATGAGGACGCTCGACGGCGAGCTGCGCACCTATGACGAGGAGATGCTTCTAATCACCGATGGGGGCGGTCCCGTAGCCGTGGCCGGCGTGATGGGAGGGCTGGAGAGCGAGGTCAGCGAGGCGACGACTGACATCCTCCTGGAGTCGGCTAACTTCGACTTCCTCAACGTGCGCCGCACCTCCCGGCTGCTGGGGTTGGCCAGCGAATCGAGCCAGCGGTTCGGGCGGCGCGTGGATCCGGAGCTGACAGTCAAGGCGGCGGCCCGGGCGGCACATCTGATGGCGGAACTAGGGGGCGGCACCGTGGTCGAGGTCATCGGTGACGTGTACCCCGGGCGTGCGCCGCAGCGGGTGATCGAGTTCGATCCCGCCTATGCCACGCGGGTCCTGGGAGTCGATATACCCACTGACGAAATCACGCGCATCCTTACATCGCTTGAATTTCAGATCTCAAGCTCAACGGACGAAACGGAAGCCGCGAGCCCTCACCCTGGAACCCTCTCGGTCACCGTGCCCTCCCATCGCCAGGATGTCACGCGGCCCGTGGACCTGGTGGAGGAAGTGGGCCGCATCTGGGGCTATGACCATTTCCCAGCGACTCTGATGGGGGACGAATTGCCCCCGCAGCGTGCCAATCCTCGCCTGGAAGGAGCCGAGCGCGTACGTGACCTCCTGGTCGGATGTGGGCTTGAGGAGGTGATTACCTACTCCTTGGTTGACATCGAGGACGAGGGGAAGCTGTGGCCCCAGGGACGCCCACCCGATGCGAACGACTACCTGCGCATACGCAACCCGCTCTCGGTAGAGCGAGCATATCTGCGGCGGATGGTGCTTCCCTCCCTGCTCGACGCTGCGCGCGAGAACCTCCGCTTCGTCGACCGCGTGCCCATCTTCGAGATCGGTGCGGTCTACCTGCCGGTAGAGGGGGAGACGCTGCCTGACGAGCCACGCCGGTTGTGCATCGTGATGACGGGTCCGCGAGAGGCCCGCTCGTGGCTGGAGGGACAGGATCGCACGCCGATAGACTTCTACGACCTGAAGGGGGTGGTGGAGGCTCTGCTGGAGGGTCTGGGACTGGCGGGGGCGTTTGAGCCAGGCGAACACACGGCCCTCCACCCAGGTCGATGCGCGCAGGTGAGGGTCGAGGATGATGTGGTGGGCATGATGGGAGAGCTCCATCCTCTGGTACGGGATGCCTTTGGGCTGCCGGCGCAGCCGGTGTGCGCGCTTGAGTTCGATCTGGACAGGCTGCTCGCAGCGTGGGGGGCGCCTACCAGGATGGTCCCCATCTCTGTCCATCCGCCGGTATACGAGGATCTGGCGTTGGTGGTGGACGAAGGCGTGCTTGCAGTGGAAATGTGCGATCTCATTGCTCAGACCGGTGCTCCGCTTGTGCGCTCGGTCGTCCTGTTCGATGTCTATCGAGGAGAGCAGGTGGGGAGCGGGAAGAAGAGCCTGGCCTATCGCCTCACTTACCAGGCGGAGGACCGCACGCTGACCGACGAGGAGGTTGCCAGGCTGCGAGCCAAGATCATCCGTCGCTTGGAGAGAGAGATGGGGGCAGAACTGCGGGGGTAAGGTGACCAGGGGTCGGCGACTCTGGAGGGGATCTGCCAGGTGCTGGTGCCGGTTTCGAGAGTGAGTCCCGTCGGAGTGAGGGTGTGCAGACGCTAGAGTGGATGAAAGAGGCCGCCGGATGGGTCCGGCGGAAGGTCTGGTTGTTCCTGCTGCTGCTCCTGCTTGTGCCGATTCTGAGAGGGGAAGCTCTCTTGCAGGGGACGTTGGAGGCCGGTGTGCGGCAGGCTATCGCTGACGTGCACTTCGACTTCTGGGGGTGGGAGGCTGGCGCACTCTGGTCCAAGTTCACCTACTGGGTTCTTCAGCCCCAGCGGTATATGCGTGAGCCAGACCGGTGCGCGTTTGTGCGCGATTACGCGGCACTTGTGGACAGCGCCCAGGCTGTGGAGCGACAGATGCGGCTGGTCTATGCCGACCCGCAGGTGGCAGACCCACTCGCTGCTACGGCCCATATGCGGGCGGAACTGGCAGGGCTGCGAACGCAGATGGCGGCTCGTCAGCCCGTGGCCGAGGCGATCGTCGAGGAGCAAGTGGAAGTGATTTTGGCTGAGGAAGGGTTG
>JASFWK010000181.1:0-3620 GCA_050049355.1 Anaerolineae bacterium
CGGCGGTGGGAGGCTTCTGGGGTGTGGCGCTGATCGTGTCCGCCGTGGGTTTGGCCTTCCTGCGTGTCTGGGGTCGATGGACCACCCTTGCAGTCTCGACGCTGTACGAGGCCCACGTCTGGGTCAACCGCATCCTGTTTGAGGTCTCCGACCAAGCGCGGCAGGCTCGTCCCTGGGACCTGGTCCTGACACTTCTGTTTCTGGCGCTCGTTTGGGGGCTGCTGAGTCGGCCGCGCATACGCGGAGTGTTCGTTAGGACGGAGCGCGATGTGCATTAGCACCACCAGGTTACTTCTGAGGAGCTGCAGATGACTCGACTTGCTGTTCTTTCGGACATTCACGGCAATCTACCAGCCCTGGAAGCCGTGCTGGCCGATATGGATCGCCAGGGCTCCCCCGATGGAATCTGGGTTCTGGGGGATCTGGTCGCCTTCTGCCCCTGGCCGGCTGAGACGTTGGACCGGCTGCGTGGGCTGCCGAACGTCGTTCTTCTGCAAGGGAACACAGACCGCTACGTTGTCACCGGTCGGCGTCCTCCCGTTTCCGTTGACTCATCTGACAGCTGGTCCCGGCTGCCGGACTTGCTGGCCATGCGCGACGCCAACTTCCGTTGGACCGTGGAGCGGCTCTCCTACGCCGAGTACGAGTTCTTGCGCGATCTGCCGACCTGGCTGGAATGGGAGGTCCCCAACTATGGCAAGGTCGTGGGCGTCCACGCAAACCCCAGCGATGACGAGACCAACTTCTTCCCTGCCACGCCCGAAGAGATGATACGTCCCCACCTGACTGACTTGGATGCCCGTCTGCTGCTCTATGGCCACACTCACCGTCCTGTGGATCGATCTGTGGCCGGCATCCGGCTAGTCAACAACGGAAGCGTGGGCCTACCTTTGGATGGAAGACCACGTCCTGCCTACGGCCTGCTCAACTTCAAGGACGACCGATGCGACGTCACGATTCGACGTGTCAAGTACGACGTGGAGGAGGTGATCGCCGAATTGGAGCGGGTAGATCACCCGGCGCGAGAGTGGGTGGCGCATCTACTGCAGCGAGCGGCTCCAGTGAGTGCCTGATTGCCGAAAACGGAGTTACGATCCAGTTCCTCTTTCAGCAGCAAAGGAGTATTCATGTCCCAGAGCTATGTCTCCACTCATCCGCTTGTGCAGCACAAACTTGCGCTGCTTCGAGACGAACGAACCGATCCCAGGAAGTTCCGCGAGCTGGTGCGCGAGATAACCATCCTGCTGGTCTATGAGGCCACGGCGGACCTGGCGGTGGAACCGGTGACGGTACAAACTCCCATGGGACAGTCAAACCAGCATCGACTGGCGGAAAAGAGCGGCCTGGTGCCGATTCTGCGGGCCGGGCTTACCATGGTGGAAGGAGCCTGGCAAATGCTGCCAGGGGCAGAAGTATGGCACATCGGTCTCTCGCGGGATGAGCAAAGCCTGGAGCCAGTGGAGTACTACTCCCGCCTTCCCGTCAGCCCCACGGTGGATGTGACCCTGGTGTTGGACCCGATGCTGGCGACAGGCGGTTCAGCCGTGGCGGCGGTAGACATTCTCAAACGTTGGGGAGCTCGGCGGATCAAGTTCGTGGGCGTGATTGCTTCCCGACAGGGTTTAGAGCGGTTTGCGGCTGCCCACCCAGACGTTCCCGTCTACTTGGCGGCGGTGGATGAGAAGCTCAACGAGGCCGGTTTCATCGTGCCGGGTCTGGGCGACGCCGGCGACCGGATGTTTGGGACGGGATAGCAGACCTAAGGTGAGATCTTTCGACCACGAACCCTGACTCAGCTGAAGAGTCCAGGTTTCTCAGAAGTTCCAGGGGACGACGGCCCAGTTCTCACTCACAGAGGAGCGAGTCTTGGAGGTTCTTGTACCCTATCTGACAGTCTTTGCCGTCGCAGCGGTGTCTGCGGCAGCTTTGGTGCCTCTCACCGCACGACTGGGTCGGCGACTGGGGATAGTGGACCGTCCCGGCGGCAGGCGGACCCATCGAGGTGAGGTCTCTCGCCTGGGCGGCATCAGCCTCTTCTTCTCCTTCATGCTTGCCTTGGCGGCTGGATTGGGCTTCCGCATACCCACTGCTGATCCTAATGAGTCGTTGCGCCTGCTGGGCCTGGTCCTGGGAAGCGCCTGGATGTTGTTGGTCGGCCTGGCGGACGACCGCTGGGACCTTCCTTCGTTGGCGCAGCTGGCAGCTCAGATGGCTGCTGGCGCCATCGCCATCCTCACACTGATCTTCATCGAGCAAGTGAACAACCCGCTGACCAATCGGGTGGAGAGTTTTCCGCCGGCTTTGGTCATCCCCTTGACCATGTTCTGGGTTGTGGGGATGATCAACACCGTCAACTGGTTGGACGGATTGGATGGGCTGGCAGCGGGCGTCGGAGCGATTCTGTGCGCGATCCTGGCGATTCATATGCACAGGATGGGCCAGCCGAGCGTGGCGATACTGCCGCTGGCGCTGCTGGGAGCGTCAGTCGGTTTCTTGCCCTACAACTTCCATCCGGCGCGGGTCTTCATGGGCACTTCGGGGGCTTTCTTCATGGGGTATGCCCTGGGGTGTCTGGGAATAATCGCTGGAGCGCGCGTAGCCACGGTCCTTCTGGTGATGGGGATACCTATCGTGGACGTTGCCTGGCAGATCGTGGACCGGTTGAGGCGCGGGCGCTCTGTGGCTCGCGGAGACCGAGGTCACCTACACTTCCGGTTGCTTGATCTAGGGCTCTCCCAGCGAGCCATCGTCCTGGCATACTGGGCTTTCTGCGCCCTCTTCGGTTTGCTCGCCCTGACCATTTCCTCGCGGCTCTACAAGCTCGTCGCCTTGCTGTTGCTTGGGGGCATGGTTGCGGCGGCGATGCTGATTCTCACTCGGCATCGCTCTTAGCGATACTCCACTCGTACTCCTCGTACCCGCTCCAGTGCCCGCTCGAAGACCAGAATGAAGAGGCTGAAGGGTAGGTCGACCAGCAGGGTGAGGCCGCAGGCAACAGCCAGCCAGCGGAGGGCGTCGGTCAGGGGGGGCGCCAACGTTGGCCCCAGCCCCAGCAGGGCCGCCAGCCCTGCCACCATCGCCAGAAAGAGGGCGATGACTGGCCAAGATCGCAGATCTGATCGGCTGGGCAACATAGTGTTGCTTATGGCGAAGGCGAGGTAGGCCCAGACCCACGCATTCGGCGCCTGGGCGGCTTGTCTGAGCCTCTGGAGAGCCGCCGACCGATCGCCAGCCGCCAGGGCTTCTGCTAACGGGCCGAGGCGCAGTCCAACTCGACCAATCAGGAGCAAGGCCAGGCACCCAGCTATCAGGGGAGCCAGGCCGATGAGAGAGGTCCGCACTGGGCTTGTCTCCTCCACCGGCACAAACCCCAGCTGGATTCGGCCTTCCGCTCGCGCCGGCATTAGCGAGATCCGACCCACCTTTGCCCCCAGCAATCGGGCTGCCAAAGCATGACTGAGCTCGTGAAGGGCTACGCCGGGCAGTAGCGGCAAGGCGTAGAACCACGCGGCCAACTCTGGATCTTGTACCAGCAGCAGGGCGGTCCCCTGAAGGTGGCGGTGTATCCATCGCTCCAGGACCAGCAGGGGGACTAGGGAGGCAGCGAACCAGAGGAAAGC
>JASFWK010000076.1:0-9785 GCA_050049355.1 Anaerolineae bacterium
CGACATCTTTGTTGGCCAGGGCATGTGGACTGGTGAGACGCACTCCATTGACAAATGTGCCGTTCGTGCTATCTAGATCCTCTAGCACCATCCTCCCCCCCTGCCGCGTCAGCCGGGCTTGCTGACGGGAGACCTGAGGATGGTTGATGACGACGTCATTGGCAGGATCCCGCCCCAGGCCTATCCTCTCTCCATCCAGCACGAAAGTTCGCCCAGGCTCAGGTCCCTTCGTCATCACCAGGCGGAAGTCATCCATCATTACCTGCCTCCTCTCGCTCCACAAGGAGGATCGGTCGCTCATGATAGTATACACAGTTCCATCTGTTTGTCAAACAAATCAGTCGCGGGTGAGGGACTACCGAGTCGCATCATATGTGGGGCCCCGTCACTCTCTGACGGAGGTCACGAGGTGCTGGTAACCACGTTCCTCGCTCCCGGCGTCAGAAGGCGCACTCAAGCGCGTCGGCAGATGTTGTCCGAGGCTTCTCGCTCTCCCACGAAGCAGCTGGATCCAGCCATGTAACTCTCTGGTGACTGCACGCAAATGCCAGCGCGCTCCGGAGACACCGGGCTGCATCGCCGCAGAGCACACAAGGCTTGCCGAGAGGCCTTGTTCTGAGGTTCTCTCCGATCTCGGGATCCTTCACGGTAAGATCTGGGTAATCGCCAAACAACTCCCACTTGACGCTGTAGCACTAGTATAGTAGACTTGCCATCCAGGGTAAGAAACTTGCTCGTCCAACAGATCTTGGCAACTCCTCGAACCCCCTGGTGGCCAGGGCCTAGACCTTCAAGTGGCCGCGGTCTCCTTAATCATTTGCCGCGCTGCAAGCGACTAGTCACAGAGTCATATGAGAATTGTAGACGCTCACGAAGACATCGCCTGGAACGCCCTGAACTTCGGGCGAGACATGCTGAGGAGTGCGTGGGAGACCCGCCGGTTGGAGGAGGAAGCGGAGACTCCCAGCCGCACGGGCCGCTGCATGCTGGGGCTCCCCGAATGGCTGGAGGGCGGAATTGCCGTGATCTTCGGCACCCTTTTCATCGCCCCAGCACACCGGAGACTGGGGAAATGGGACCGACAGATCTACGCCGATGCAGATGAGGCCCACGACCGTGCGTCCGCCCAGTTGGACTACTATCATCGGCTGGCCGAACGCTCCGATCGAATAGAGCTGGTAGGAAGCCAAGTCGAGTTGGAGGAAGTACTCGCCTCCTGGGAGGACGAAGAGCCTCGTGTAGGCATCGTATCGCTGATGGAGGGAGCAGATCCCATCCGCCGGCCGGACGAACTCGAGCTGTGGCATCGCCGAGGCGTGCGCCTGATAGGGCTGGCTTGGGGGGCCGGCTCCCGCTACGCTGGCGGGAACGCGCAGCCAGGCCCGCTGACCGTGGAGGGGCGAGATTTGCTTGAGGCCATGGCCGAGTTCAGCATGATTCTGGATCTAAGTCACCTGGCGGAGGAGGCCTTCTGGGAGGCTGTGGACCGATACGAGGGTCCGGTTGTGGCCACTCACTCCAACCCTCGCGCTTTCGTCCCCAGCGCACGGCAGCTATCCGATTCAATGATTCGCGCTCTCGTCGAGCGAGATGGCGTGATCGGCATCGTCCCCTGGAATCGTTTCCTCAGGCCGAACTTGGTATCCAGCGACAGCAAGCAGGCAGTCTCGATACAGGACGTGGCAATGGCAGTAGATCACATCTGCCAAGCCGCGGGGGATGCAGCTCACGTGGGCCTGGGCTCCGATTTCGACGGGGGGCTTGGAGCAGAGGCCACCCCAGAGGGAATGGAGACAGTGGCGGACCTGCGCAAGGTCTCCGAGGCGCTGGCCGAGCGAGGATACGCCGACGCAGATGTCGCAGCCGTGATGGGCGGGAATTGGCTGCGGGTGCTTCGAGCCGCTCTTCCATCCAGGTGATCGCCTCCAACTTGCTGAGAGTTCTCAAGGCAGATCAGACGCGCAAGACATTGTGAGGGACCATGGGACACATCTAGCAACGCCTCTCCTGAGGCCAGCTTGGAGGAATTCGCCCAGCGGTCAAGAGGAATGCCTTTGAAGCCTTCCAAGAGAATTTCAGAACTACCTCCAAAACCCGGGATTCGGATACTTGCCCTCAGATGCGTGTCGTGTTAGAATTAACGGTTGCGGTCGATGCGCTTTGATATCCTGACCCTGTTTCCAGGGGTTTTCCCCTGTGTATTGGACGAGAGCATCCTCAGGCGAGCTAGAGAGCGGGGGATCATCTCGGTCCACCTTTACAACATACGAGAATACGCCACCGACCGTCATCACACGACGGACGACGCGCCGTATGGGGGCGGGGGGGGCATGGTGATGAAGCCAGAGCCCCTCTTCGCCGCCGTCGAGGCGATTGTGGACTCCGAGGAAGAGACGCCAGTAATCCTGCTCAGCCCCCAGGGGCGGCTCTTCACCCAGGGAGTGGCGAGGGAGTTGGCGCGCCATCGGCGCCTGATCCTCATCTGTGGCCGATACGAGGGAGTGGACGAACGGGTGCGGGAGCATCTGGCCACCGACGAGGTCTCTATCGGCGACTACGTGCTAAGCGGCGGGGAACTGGCAGCCATGGTTGTGATGGAGTCCATCACGCGGCTCCTGCCAGGGGCTCTGGGAGACCCAGGGGCGGTCTTCGAGGACTCCTACGCCAGAGGGCTACTGGAGTATCCTCATTACACCAGGCCAGCAGTGTTCCGTGACTGGGAGGTGCCGGAGGTGCTTAGATCGGGGGATCACGCTGCTGTCACTCGCTGGCGGCGTGAGCAGGCCCTGAGGCGAACCTGGGAGCGGCGACCCGACCTGTTGGAGGAGGCTCAGTTGACCCCCCAGGATCGAGAGTTCCTGGCCCAACTGCGAGCAAAAACGGGGAAGACGTGAACCTTTCGGTCTGTCAAATAGTATTATATAATGGGTGGGATGAAGAAGGAACCCTACTCAGAGGAAGCGCCTTCTAGTACGGCCGCCAGTCATCCTGACGGTCGTCTGGTCGTTCGCTTGCGCAGGGGAGACGTGGACGCGCTTGGCGAGCTATATGAGAAGTACAAGACGCCGATCTTTCGTGCAGCGCTGGCGATCACCAGAGACCAGGCAACGGCAGAGGATGTCCTCCAGGAGAGTTTCCTGCGTCTTTTCACCCACGCCGACTGTATCCAGACCGACGTCCCGCTGGGGCCATGGCTGTACCGAGTAGCAGTTAACCTGAGCTATACTCTGGTTAAGAAGCGTCAACGGTATACAGGGCCACTGAACGGCCTATTCGATCGATTGAAAGCTCCGCTCCACTTACTGCCAGAAAAGCAGATAGAGCGGGCGGAGATGAGAGAGATTCTCCAGCGGGCGATTAAGAACTTGCCCGTGACCCACCAGGTGGTGGTAGTACTGTTCTACCTGGAAGGGCTCAGTCTGAAAGAGATAGCGGAGGTACTGGAGATCCCAGAGGGCACGGTCAAGTCCCGCCTCCACTACGCGCGGGAATCGCTGAAGGAGTTGCTGGGCGAGCGGAGGGCGGTGCCGGAGATGGTGTATGAGTTCACATGAGCCTCTCAGCATTCAGCCAGTCGATTTGCTGATCGTGGAGGCGCTCCAAGACCAAGTGGAGGGCACAGAGCCATCCCCACAGGTCTGGAAGCGCGTCCGTCGACAGGCGAGGTCTTGGGCTATCGGGCGCCGACCCCAATCCGCCTGGAGTTGGAACGTGTTCCTGGAACGGGTATCCGAAATGGACACAGCCTCGGCGCGCGCGGGGGTGAGCCCCAGCGATTCTCCCCTGTGTTGGGGCTACGACCTGCTGGCTGCCAGTTTCTTTAACTACTCCGGGATGATTTTTCGCTTCGCGTGGTAACGTTCGACGCGCAACGGTCAGCGCGCCGGCCGTTCTAGGTTGCCGCTTGTGCCGCCGGCAGGTTAGCGACGAGGCCATAAAGGAAAGGAAGAGAAGGTTAACAAAGATCGAGGAGCTCTATGGCAAACCTGATGACGATCAAGAACCTAACGACCCGCTTCTACACCGAGGATGGTGTCGTGCACGCCGTCAACGGGATTTCCTACTCCCTCGAGGAAGGAGGAACACTGGGGGTCGTCGGCGAGAGCGGCTGTGGTAAGAGCGTCCATGCCCTCTCCATCATGCGGCTGATCCCTAGTCCCCCGGGCAGGATCGAAGATGGGGAGGTCTGGTTCGACGGTCGTAACTTGCTGAAACTGAATTCGAGAGAGATGCACCACGTGCGTGGGGCGGAGATCGCGATGGTCTTCCAGGATCCCATGACCTCGCTCAACCCGGTCTACACTGTGGGCTTCCAGATCATGGAGGCACTCAAGCTCCACCAGGGAATGACCGACGCGGAGGCGCGAGACCGCGCGGGAGAGCTGCTGGTGATGGTAGGTATTCCAGAGGCACGCCAACGGCTGGATGACTATCCCCACCAGTTCTCAGGCGGCATGCGCCAGAGGGCGATGATCGCGATGGCGCTCTCGTGCAATCCGAAGCTTCTGATAGCGGATGAGCCGACCACCGCCCTGGATGTCACTATCCAGGCCCAGATCATAGACCTGGTGAAGCGACTCCAGGAGCAACTGGGAATGGCGGTGATGTGGATCACCCACGACCTGGGGATTGTGGCAGGGTTGGCCAAGAAGGTCAACGTTATGTACGCCGGCTACATCGTCGAGCGTGGAAATGTGAAGGATATCTACGGGCGGCCGCGCCACCCCTACACCTTGGGACTGTTGAGGTCGCTTCCTCGATTGGACGAAGAGCCCGGTACTAAGCTCATATCTATCCCGGGACTGCCGCCGGACCTGATCGACCTACCGGCTGGCTGTCCCTTTACCGCGCGGTGCGACTATGCTGTAGACCGATGTCTGGAGAAGATGCCGCCGCTGGAAGAGACGGACGATGAGAATCACGAGGTCGCCTGCTGGCGGTGGGAGTACGTTGCAGGGAAGGAGAACAATGGCCGCTGAGAGAGCATCCCTTGTCCAAGTCCGAAATTTGAAGAAGTATTTCCCCATCACGCGAGGGGCTATCTTCCAGCGCCGCATTGGCGATGTGAGAGCGGTAGATGGAGTGAGTTTCGACGTTCACGAGGGCGAGACGTTGGGATTGGTTGGGGAGACCGGGTGCGGCAAGACCACGGTGGGCCGGACCATGCTCCAGCTCTATGAGCCGACCGAGGGAAACGTCGTCTTTGACGGAGTGGAACTGACGGAGATCGGCGGCAGCGAGATGCGTCACTTGCGGCGCCGAATGCAGATGATCTTTCAGGATCCTTACGCCTCGCTGAACCCGCGCATGACAGTGGGCTCCATCATTGGCGAGCCGCTGGAGGTCCACAGAGTCGTACGAGGTAAGGCGAAGCGAGAGCGAGTTCAGGAACTCCTGCGCGTGGTGGGACTCAACCCCTACTTCGTCAACCGCTACCCGCACGAGTTCTCGGGCGGACAGCGGCAGCGCATCGGTATCGCCCGAGCACTCGCCCTGAACCCAGACCTGATTATCTGCGATGAGCCGATCTCGTCGCTGGACGTCTCTATTCAGGCACAGGTGGTGAACTTGCTGGAGGACCTGCAGGAGCGCCTGGGACTGACCTATTTGTTCATTGCCCACGACCTCAGCATGGTCCGTCACATCAGCGACCGCATCGCAGTGATGTACCTGGGCAAGATTGTCGAGTTGACAGATCGAGATGAGATCTACCTGAATCCTCTCCACCCCTACACGCAGGCCCTGATGTCGGCAGTGCCAGTTCCAGATCCAGTAGTCGAGGAGAAGCGGCAGCGGATCATCCTGGAAGGAGACATTCCCAGCCCGGCCAAACCACCCACTGGCTGCAACTTCAATACTCGCTGCCCGGTGGTGATGGATATCTGCTACGAAGAAGAGCCGGAGTTCAAAGAAACGACGTCTGGCCACTGGACAGCCTGTCATCGCGTGGAGTGAGTTCATTTCAAATAGAGAAGGACCGCAGAGACGAGGGAGACGCGATATGCGAGCGACCCTGCGGTGATGTGAATGCGAACCTGTATCTGTCGTCATAATCCTGCAAAGGAGGTGGTGGCTATAGGAAGAATGGAGGAGCACATCTCGCTGCAAATGGTGTTAGAGACCAATAGAATTGGAGGAGGAGAGAAACATGTTTAGCAAGAAGCTATATCTTGCCGCGGCCGTGACAGTGCTCGGTATGCTGGTGCTCACTGCATGCGGCGGCGCGCCTCAGACCGTAGTGGTCACAGCGCCACCGGAGGAGATCGAGGTCGAGGTCACAGTGCCGGTCACCGCACCGCCAGAGGAAGGTCCCCCCGAGCGCTGCACCTACAACGCCTACCGCATGGGCTGGGTGATGGACTACGGCGATGCGAACAACATCGTGAACGAGGTCTTCCACCCCGACGCGCCGTTCCAATACACCTTCTGGGACGACGAGGAGTTCCGCAGCCTGGTGGACCAAGCGCTGGTCGAGGACGACACGGACGCCCGCGTGGCGCTGTGGCAGCAGGCTCAGGACATCCTGCTGACCGACTACGCGGCGGTCCTGCCCATCTTCCACTACGACCGCACCCTCCTGGTTAACCCCGAGCTTGGGTTCGAGTACCCCGCCTTTGGCCAGGCCTGCTTCATGTACTGGTCACTGCCGGAAGGGCGCGACACCATTCGGTACCCGCTGGGCACCGAGCCGCCCACGTTGGACGTCAACTTGGCCACCGACACCACCTCCCACCTGGTGCTGGCTCAGCTGATGGAAGGCCTCTACCGCTACAGAGGGGATGGCTCCATCGAGCCGGCCGGCGCTGTATCCTACGATGTCTCTGAGGATGGGACGACCTACACCGTCACTCTGGCCGAGGAGGCTACGTGGTCGGACGGCGAACCAGTGCTGGCTCAGCACTACGTGGACGGGATCCTGCGCCTCCTGAACCCCGAGACCGCAGCAGAGTACGCCTACGTTATGTACTACATCTCCGGCGCCCAAGCGTACAACACTGGCGAGACCGACGATCCCTCCACCGTGGGCGTGAGCGCTGTGGACGACTACACCCTCCAGTTTACCCTGGATGAGCCCCAGGCCTTCTTCCCCGCCATCATGGCCTTCTTCACCACCTGGCCCATCCGCCTCGACGTTGTCGAGGAGTACGGCGACCTGTGGACCGAGCCCGGCAACTTCGTGGGCAACGGCCCCTACGTCCTGACCGAGTGGGCACACGAGGACCACGTCACCGTCGAGAAGAACCCCAACTACCACCTGGCCGACCAGGTGACCATCGAGCGGGCTGAGTTCCCCATCATCGTCGAGTCTGCCACGGCACTGGCTGCCTACGAGCGAGGCGAGCTGGATGCATCCGGCTACCCGAGCGAGGAGCAGTCGCGCATCATGGAGGAAATGCCAGACCATCTCCAGAGGCTGCCGTACCCCGGCACCTACTACGTCGGCATAAGCACCGCCCTTGAACCGACCGACAACCTGAACCTCCGCAAGGCGCTGGTCAGCTCAGTGGACAGGCGAGCTATCCTGGACGCAGTGCTGGACCTGCCCTGGAGGATCGACGCCTGCGGCGTGATCCCGCCGGAGATCCTCGGCTACCAGGCTTGTGGCGAGGTCGGCTACGACTTCAATGTAGACGCAGCGCTGGACTACCTGGCGGCGGCCATGGACGAGATGGGCGTCGAAGAGGCAGGTGACATTGACGTCGAGCTGTGGTTCAACCGCGGCAACGAGGAGGTCATCGAGGCCGTCGAGGAGATGTGGGAGAGCAACCTGGGCGTCAACGTCAACGTCGTCAACATGGAGTGGGGTGTCTACCTAGAGACCCTCGATCAGTGCAACGACTAGTTTCTGACGCCTAGAGGAGGATGCCCCGGGGCTCCCGTATGGGGGCCCCAGGGGCCCCTCCCTCGGCTACCGCCGAGGACGCAGAGGACGCAGAGAGTCTGAAGCCCGAAGTCCTCAAGGTGCAGAGATACCTTTGAGTTCCCTGCATCCTCGACGGTGAGAAGTGATCACGATTCACCGTTTCCGCACCATGCTCCGAGAGTGAACCTCGGGGAAGCAAGGAGAGTAGAAATGCAGAGATTTATCCTGCGGCGAATTCTGTGGAATATCCCGGTGCTGATCATGATCTCCATCGTCACCTTCGGGGCGATGCAGTTAGTGCCGGGCGGGCCCTTCTCGAGAGGTGGTGGAGGGCGACCAGTCCCGCCGGAGGTTCGGGCGAATATGGAGGCCAAGTACGGCTTGGACAAACCGCCTTGGCAGCAGTATCTGAACTATATGGGAGATCTGATCCTTCACTTCGACTTCGGCCCATCGTTTCGGCGACCCGGCCGGACGGTGAACCAGATACTCTTCGGCAGCAACTACTTGGTCAACGTGTTACGGGACCGGCTAGGGGCAACCTTCGGCACGGAGGCCTACTCGATGACCTTTTCCGATCCCCCCAGCCTCTTCGACTCCTCCGCCCTCGTTGTCAAGACCAACGGTGAGGTGATAGGGTACATCAACATCTCCTGGCGGGACCGTCTTACGGCTATCGGGCGTTTCCTATACACAGCACCCGTCATGGTCTCAGGCCAGGTCGGCCTGGTATCCGTAGCCCTGGCTCTGGTGGTCGGCATCCCGCTGGGCATCGTCTCCGCCCTGAAGCAGAACACGTGGATCGACTATGGTGCCATGTTCATCTCAATGCTGGGAGTCTCCATTCCCAACTTCATCCTGGGTATCCTCCTGATCCTGACCTTCGCCCTGTACCTGGATCTACTGCCCACCTTCGGCTGGGGGGAAAGCTGGACACAGGTGATCCTGCCAGCCATAACCCTGGGCACCGGCGGCTGGCCTTTCATCGCTCGGCTGACCCGGGCCAGCATGCTGGAGGTGATCCGCGCCGACTACATCCGCACAGCCCGAGCCAAGGGGCTGAGGAATCGAGTCGTCATCCTGAGACACGCGCTGAAGAACTCCCTCATCCCGATAACCACTGTCATAGGGCCGCTGATGGCCGCCTGGCTGACCGGATCCTTCCTGGTGGAGTCAATCTTCTCCATTGGCGGGATTGGCAAGTTCTTCGTGAGCGCGGTCACAGATCGCGACTACACCCTGATCATGGGTACTATGTTGATCTACTCAACGGCCCTCGTTATGTTCAATCTGGTGGTAGACATCGCCTATGGGCTCATCGATCCGCGGATAAGGATGCAGTAGGTAAGGAGTGTATGTAATATGTCCATTAGTGCTTCCGAGCGACGGAGAAAGGAAGAGGAGGCCAAATTCGCGGAGCGAGGCGTGAGCCTCTGGCAAGATGCCTGGCACCGGCTAGTGCGCAACCGCATGGCAGTGGCAGGGATGATCTTCATTGGCATCCTCGTCTTCGCCGCCATCACCGCTGACCTTCTCCCTCCTTACAGCTTTCGAAAGGCTGACTACGAGAACACTCGCGTCCCTCCCCGCCCTGATCACATCTTCGGCACAGACAGAATGGGGCGCGATCTCTTCAGCCGCATCTGGTGGGGAACGCGCATCTCCCTCACCGTCGCCATCGTGGGGTCGCTTACAGCGCTGATCATAGGCATCACCTACGGAGCGATCTCCGGCTACCTGGGCGGCTGGGCGGATAACCTCATGATGCGCTTCGTGGATGTGATGTATGGCTTCCCCACACTTCTCTTCATCATCCTCATCATGGTCGTTCTACCTTCGGAGAGCGCCATTCAAGGTATGCTCGACATCTTCATCGCCATCGGCATCGTGGGGTGGATGGGAATGGCTCGACTGATCCGTG
>JASFWK010000182.1:0-3604 GCA_050049355.1 Anaerolineae bacterium
CGCTCAGGGGCGGGTCAGCATCACCACCCTGGCAGCCGCGACGGCCCAGCGGGAGGAGGTTGTGCAGGTAGGATTGGCCTGGCTCGCAGCCCGCGGCCACGTCGCGCTTCTCGAAGAGGTGGGGGATGAGACATACCTGGCGCCCGGCGATCAGGAGACCACCTCCGACCTGCCCCAGATAGCCGCTGAACTGCAGGGACTGCTGGAGGAGACAGCGGCCTACCGCGCACACTTCGCACGCGCGGATAAGGAGACATTGGTCTAACCCCCTGAGCAGCTATCCCCCGAGCCATCGACCGTGAGAGAGCCACCACGAAGTGGTTCCGCAGGAGTAGTCTGCGACTCCAACTGCTGAGCTGGGCTTCCTTGGCGTGACCACGCCGGACCAACCAGCCAGTCGCCCCCCGGGGGCTCCCGATGACCGTGCCATCCTGCTCCAGCAATACCCATAGCAACTCATTGGCGGTGCCAGTCTGCGTCCAATCGTCGTTGACAAGTATCCCACTCAGTGCTATCATACACCGCGCCAAGTGCGCTGGAGTCTTTCGATGACAGAAGATCCCAACCGCGACATTCGCCTCGTGCTGATCGGCATTATCCTGCTCACCCTGCCCTGCTACCTGCTGGGTTTCGGGTCGTTGTTCTATCTCAACTCTTTGAACCGACCCCAGCCCACGCTTACACCCCCACCCACCGTCGCCACCATCACCCCCACTCCCCAGTTTCCCACGGGATCGCCCACGGCAACGCTGCGGCCGACGCCGACTCAATCCTGGCCGCCCACCGAGACGCCGACTCCTACGGCCACCCATACTCCCACGCCGACGTTAACCGCCACTTCGACTCCCACGCCCACCCTCACGGCGACGTTCACGCCCACCGCCACTCCAACGCCGACAGACACGCCCACAAGCACACCGACCAATACGCCCACCGCCTCTCCAACACCTACGGATACATACACCCCCACCCCCACAAACACGCCCACGGCCACCTTCACGCCTACGACCCCGATCACAAGCACCTTGAGCGTGGGCATCTCTCCGTAGATACCTACCGATAAGGAGCCACCCTTGGAGATCATCCCCCTACTGAAGCGACTCTCAGAGACCCCTGGACTTCCCGGTCACGAAGGGCCGATCCGGGAACTGATCCGCGAGCTTTGGACGCCTCTGGTGGACGAGATGCGAGAGGAGGGTTTGGGCAGCTTGATCGCGCTGCAGCGCGGTAGCGGGCCCGAACCTCGGTCCAAGCTGATGCTGGCCGCTCACATGGACGAGATTGGGCTGCGGGTCAGCGGGATCGAGAAGGGGTTCCTGCGCGTCATCCGCGTCGGCGGAACTGACCGGCGCGTGCTGCCTGGGACCGAAGTTACAGTCCACGGCCGACAGGATCTGCCGGGCGTCGTCGGTATGCGGCCGCCTCACGTCGTACCGAAGGAGGAACGGGAGAAAACCGTCCCCTGGGAGAAACTCTTCGTGGACCTTGGCCTGCCCGAAGAGGAGATCCGTGAGAAGGTACGTGTGGGCGACCCAGCCTCCTTCCGACGAGAGCTGACGGAACTTAAAGGAGGGATGGTATCGGGCAAGGCACTGGACAACCGCGCCTCGGTGGCGGCGCTGACACTGGCATTGGAGCGCCTCCACCGGACCGAGCACACTTGGGACGTGGTCGCCGTGGCGACGGTGCAGGAGGAGATGGGCCTTTACGGGGCAGCTACCAGCGCTTATGGCGTTGCTCCGGACCTTGCGGTGGCTGTGGATGTGACCCTCGCCAAACAGGCCGGCGTCTCCGACGACCAGGCCTTCCCGCTGGGAGAGGGACCAACCATCGGGCTGGGGCCGAACTTCCACCCACAGGTCGTGGAGCGGATCAAGGAGACCGCCGAGGCTCATGAGATTCCCTACCATATCGAGCCGACGCCGGGCCGCAGCGGCACCGACGCCTGGGCCATTCAGGTGAGTCGGGAGGGAATTCCCACCGGCCTGATCTCTGTTCCAGTGCGCTACGTGCATCAGCCGGTGGAGACGGGATCGGTCAAGGACGTGGAGCGGGCGGGACGGCTGCTGGCCGCATTCGCGATAGGCCTGGAGGCGGATTTCCGCCCCGGCTGGGAGGACGACACGGAATGATCCTGAAAGAGCTGTCGGAGGCCTTTGGCCCCTCTGGGGACGAAAGGGCGGTTCGCGCCATTCTGCGCCGCGCCCTGGAGGAGCACGTGGACCGGATGTGGGTAGATGCCCTGGGCAACCTCCACACCGAGAAGCAGGGAAGAGGCGAGCAGCGGATGCGCGTGCTGGTGACCGCCCACATGGACGAGGTCGGTCTGATGGTCATCGGCCACGACGACTCGGGGGCGCTGAAAGTCCGCACCATTGGCGGCATCGACGACCGGATCCTCCCCGGCGCACAGGTCTGGGTCGGCTCCGACCAGATCCCCGGCGTAATAGGCATCAAGCCCGTCCACTTGTTGGAGAAAGGGGAAGGGGAGAAAGTCACCTCTGTGGAGAAGCTGGTGGTGGACATCGGCGCGAAGGAGAAGGACGAGGCCAAGAAGCTGGCTCCGTTGGGGACCTCTGCCGTCTTCGCCACGCGCTTCCGCGAGCTGGGGCCCACCGTGATGGGCAAGGCTTTCGACGACCGGGCTGGCTGTGCGGTGCTGACGGAACTGGTGCGTGGCGAGCGACTCACCCACGACCTGCACGCCGTCTTCACTGTTCAGGAGGAGGTGGGGCTGCGCGGGGCGCGGGTGGCTGCCTACGCTGCCGAGCCCGACTGTGCCTTCGCTTTGGAGGGGACCATCGCCGACGACCTGCCCAAGGAGAAAGACGTCAGCCCCACCACCGAACTGGGCAAGGGCCCGGCCATCACCGTGATGGACCGATCGTTCATCGCCCACCGGGGACTGAACCAACTGCTGGTAGAGACAGCAGAAGAGCTGGATATCCCCTACCAGTTCAAGCAGCCCGGCATTGGAGGGACCGATTCCGGGGCGATCCATCTGGCGCGTGAGGGGATCCCCTGCGCCACCGTATCCGTCCCCTGCCGGTACATCCACGGCCCGATTGGCATCCTCAACCTGGAGGATTTTGAGCACACCGTGCGGTTGATGCGCGAGACACTGGGGCGGCTGACGCGTCGGATCCTGGCTTGACGCCAATGCGGGGACGAACTTAGAAGGAGAGATAAGGTGAGAGAGCTAATTCACAAGTTGGTTGAGACCTCCGGCCCTTCGGGCTTTGAGGATCCCATCAGGGAGGTGATTCGCGCCGAGGTAGAGGACTTGGCCGACGAAGTGCGCGTGACCCCCCTGGGGAGCCTGGTGGGGGTGCGGCGGGGAACCGGCGACGGGCGCCGCATCCTGCTGGCGGCGCACATGGACGAGATTGGGGTCATCGTCACTCACGTGGACAAGAAGGGATTCCTCCGCTTCGCCTCCATCGGAGGCGTCTCCCCGCTGAACTGCCTCGGTGGCCGCGTGACCTTTGAGAATGGCACGCTGGGGGTCATCGGCATCGAGGAGAAGCGGGAGGACCGCGATAAGGCGCCCAAGCTCGAACAGCTCTACATCGACGTGGGGGCAACGGAGAAGGAGGACGCGCCG
>JASFWK010000183.1:0-3600 GCA_050049355.1 Anaerolineae bacterium
ATTCCAAAGGAGCGACAGGATCTGGAGATGCGGGTGGGTCTAACCCCCTATGGCGTGGGGCTGCTCACTCACGCAGGTCACGCCTGCTACGTGGAGCAGGGGGCTGGTGAAGGAGCCGGATTCTCCGACTACGACTACGAGCGCGCCGGCGGACAGATCGTCTATTCGGCGGAGGAGGCCTACCGCCGCTCCGATCTACTCCTGAAAGCGATGCGGCCTACACAGGAGGAGCTCCAGTGGCTCCATGAGGGACAGATCCTGTGTGGCTTTCTCCACCTAGCTGCTGCGCCCCGGAAGACGGTCCAGACCCTCATCGAAAAGCAGGTCACGGCGATTGCCTATGAGATCATTGAGAGGGGTGACGGAGATCTGCCGGTATTGAAGACGATGAGCGAGGTGGCGGGGCGTATGGCCCCCCAGTTGGCCGCCACATTCCTCCAGAGCAGCTATGGTGGCCGGGGCGTGCTCCTCAGCGGCGTGCCAGGGATTCCAGCGGCCAGGGTTGCTATCTTAGGGGCCGGGGTGCTGGGCAGGAATGCTGCCCGCACCTTCTATGGTCTGGGGACCAAACTGTTTGTCCTTGATCGTAATCTGGGGAGACTGCGCAAGGTGGATGAGGATTTTCGTGGCCACGTCACCACTATGGTTTCCTATCCTTTCAATATCGCCCGGGTGGCTCGCTTTGTCGAGGTACTCATCGGTGCAGTGCTGGTGCCGGGTGCCCGTGCTCCCATTTTGGTCACTCGGGAGATGGTGCGCTCTATGAAGAGGGGAGCGGTCATCCTGGACTTCAGCATTGATCAAGGGGGCTGCGTGGAGACCAGCCGCCCCACCACGCTGCGAGATCCGGTCTTCGTTGAGGAGGGAGTGGTCCACTTCTGTGTCCCCAACGCTCCCGGCGTTCTTCCACGCACTTCCACGCACGCGTTCAACAACGCCGCTTGGCCCTACATCCGTCGCATTGCCAAACTGGGGCTGGATCAAGCGCTGGAGGAGATGCCACCCCTCCGGCGGGGGATTGCCATACGGGATGGGAAGATCGTGAAAGAGGCTCTGGCCGCTGCCTACAACGCCGGCCAGCAGGAGTGAGATATGCCGAATAGCTGGACCAAGATCTACGAGGGCAAGGTAGCTACCGGTGAAGAGGCGGTCAAAGCAATTCAGTCTGGAGATCGTATCTTTCTGACGGGCAACTGCAGCGTTCCCCGGGTGCTGCTGGAAGCGTTGGTCGCCCGGGCTCAGGAACTCGAGAACGTGGAGATCTGTCATGCCTTGACCATCGGCTCCAGTGACTACGTGGCGCCGGAGATGGAGGGGCACATCCGTGCCAACTCCCTCTTCATCGGTCCCAACGTGCGTAAGGCGGTTCAGGAGGGGCGGGCGGACTTCACCCCGGTCCTCCTATCTGAGTTTCCTCTCCTCTTCAGCAAAGGAATTCTCCCGGTGGACGTGGCCTTTGTCCACCTCTCCCCACCCGATGAGCACGGTTTCTGCTCCTACGGCATCGAGACTGGCCTGACCAAGAGCCCCGCCGAGTCGGCTGAGACGATCATTGCCGAGGTCAATCCGAATATGCCCCGATGTCTCGGGGATAGTTTTATTCACGTCAGCCGCCTGGACTACATTGTGCCGGTGGATTACTCACTGATGGAACTGCCGATGGGGAAAGGGGAGGCTGCTGAACTGCACACGCGGATCGCCGAGCATATCGCCGAGCTGATCCCCGATGGAGCCACGATGCAGATGGGTATCGGGGCTATCCCCGATGCGGTGCTCCAGTTCCTCTACCACAAGAAGGACCTGGGGATACACACCGAGTTGTTCTCCGACAGCGTCATCGACCTGGTGGAGGCGGGAGTGGTGACCAACGATCGAAAGACCCTCCATCCGGGCAAGATCACCGCCGGCTTCATGCTGGGGACGGAGCGCCTCTATGAGTGGGTGCACGACAACCCGATCATTGAGCTCCATCGCACCGAGTACGTCAACGATCCCTTCGTCATTGCCCAAAACTACCGACAGATCGCCATCAACTCGGCTATCGAGGTTGACCTGACAGGACAGGTCTGCGCCGACTCTATTGGTCCCAAACTGTACAGCGGGGTCGGCGGGCAACTAGACTTCATCTACGGCGCTTCTCGCTCCGAGGGTGGGGTCCCCGTCATTGCTCTACCCAGCACTGCAAGGGGTGGTGAGATCAGCAGGATCGTGCCAATGCTCAAGCGAGGCGCGGGAGTGGTCACCACCCGCTACCACGTCCACTACGTGGTGACGGAGTACGGCGTGGCGCATCTGTACGGTAAGACGATCCGCCAGCGGGCGAAGGCGCTCATCCGCATCGCCCATCCCAAGTTCCGGGATGAGCTGACGAAGGCCGCGAAGGAGTTGAACTACGTCTGATCTCCCCGGCAGGTTGACTGCCGCCGTTAGCAGACGGCGTTGGAGGCTGGAGGAGAGGGTTTGGACGTGCGAGATCGACGAGGCTGCGGCGGAGCTGTGGTCCATGTCCGGCCAGGAGTTAGAGGAGATCCGGCGCTCGCTCGGGGAGCTGGGGCAAGGGTCTAGACCGCAAGGTGCCAGGCACTTTCAAAGTGCCTGGCACCTGTCGCTTGGTGCTCACAGGAATCGCTGTGCTGTATCGCAGAATCCAGTTCGCTCTGTTACTGCGGCGCTTCAAGGAATACGCCAACGCTCCAGGTGTCGCCGTGATCGCCTGCTGTACCACATTCTGCTGCGTCAAGATGGCCTGGAGCCAGTGCCGCTCCCTAACTCCTCTCCTTTCCCTCGCTCCGGGGGGAACGGGGGCAGGGCAGTTGGAATTGGCCTGAGGAATCCGGGTGACCAGGTGTTCTACTGGAGAAACTGACCCGGGCGCCAGACACCTGACGGCGCTGTCCGGCGCAAGGAGTCTGGAAGTTCTGGGTCTTTCTCTGCAATCACGCGACGGCCTCGAACGCAGCAAGCAGCTGTTGGGCAGCTCGCTCCCAGGTGAAGGCAGTAGCGCGCTCCAGCCCTCGGGTGACCATCTGCTGCTGCAGCTCCTCGTCCTCAAGAACTCGCTGCATCGCCTCCGCCAGTGCTTCCTCGTCGTGGGGATCTGTCAGCAGCGCTGCTTCCCCCGCCACCTCCGGCAGGCTGGAGACGTTTGAGCAGACCACCGGCACGCCGCAGGCCATCGCCTCCAGCACTGGCAGCCCAAACCCCTCATACAGGGAGGGGAAGGCGAACAGGGCCGCACCTCGGTACAGGGCGGGCAGATCGCTCTCCTCCACGAAACCCAGCATCCGTATGCGATCGCCGTGTTTCTCTGCTTCGGCCAGGATGGGTTCGCAGAGCCAGCCCTCTCCACCTGCGATGATCAGTTTGTGCCCGTCCGGGCGCAGTTCAGCGAAGGCGCGCATCAGGCGGATGTAGTTCTTGCGCGGTTGGAGGGTGCCTACTGAGAGGACATAGGGCCGCCTCTCCTCTGTCGAAGGATCACCCAGCCCGTAGCGCTCCTGCAGTCGCCTCCGCTCTCCTGGCTCCTCCTGCGGTCGAAAGCGGGGAGCCACTCCGCTGTAGAGTACTTCTACCTTTTCAGATGGGATCTCCAGACGCTCA
>JASFWK010000077.1:0-9757 GCA_050049355.1 Anaerolineae bacterium
TCAGGCCCTAGAGGGGGGGAGCATCTTCTACAACGTCGAGCTCGCAGCCCGAGATGGGACTCCTGTCCCTTTCGAGGTGCGGGCCAACCGCGTGTTCCACGGTTCCCGTCCCTACGTGCAGTGGGTCTGTCACGATCTCTCTGAGAGACTGGAATTGGAGCAGGCTCGTGACGATCTCACTCACATGATCATTCACGATCTGCGCAACCCGCTATCCTCCATCATGAGCAGCCTGGACTTGATCCACGCGGCGATGACCGACAAGAGTATCACGATCCCGGTGAACGAGCTCTTCCGCATCGCCCAGCGAAGCGGGGACAGATTGTACCTACTCATTGACTCCATCCTCGATCTGGCTCGCCTGGAGGACGGAGGGGCAGGGCTGACTCGCAGGCGACTGGACGTTCGAAGCTTGGTCATCGAGGCGGTTCAACAGGCACGCCCGACAACCACTGCTCGTCAATTGCATATGGAATGTCGGATCCCAACCGAACTGCCGCCTCTGTGGGCCGATCGAGACCTCTTGGCGCGGGTGTTGCAGAACCTGCTGGACAACGCCATCAAATTCACACCCTCTCGGGGAGAGATCGTGGTGAGGGTCGACCAGCCCGATGCCGAATCGCTCCTCTTTGTCATCTCGGACACCGGGTTGGGCATTCCGCCTGACCAGCAGGAGCACATCTTCGACCGTTTCGCCCGTGTGAGGAGAGAGGAAGGCGAGGGGGCGGGGCTCGGGCTGGCGCTGTGCAAGCTGGCCGTCGAGGCCCACGGCGGTCGCATCTGGGTGGAGAGTGAGCCAGATCAGGGCTCTACGTTCAAGTTCATCTTGCCCTTGGGAGAAGAGGAGGCCACATCTTGAGCGCCCCTTACCCGGAGCGACTCTACTACGCTGATCCGTACCTGACGCAGTTCGAAGCCCGGGTCGTGGAGCGACTGAGGTGGGAGGACCTGCCGGCGGTGGTTCTGGATCGCACCGCTTTCTACCCGGCCTCCGGCGGTCAACCGAGCGATCAGGGGAGCCTGTGCGACGTGCCCGTGGTTGATGTGGATTTGCGGGACTCGGATGGTGCCGTGATCCACTTGCTTGGTGAGGATTTGGCAGGGGATCGAGTCACCGGCGTGGTGGATTGGGATCGGCGTTTCGATCACATGCAGCAGCACACGGGTCAGCATCTCCTCTCCGCCGCCTGTGAACGGTTGCTGGATGCCGATACGATCTCTTTCCACCTGGGTTCTGAAGCATGCACCATTGACTTGAACGTGGCCCGGATTCAGCTTGAGGCGATGGAGCCGGTGGAGGATCTGGTCAACCGGGTCATCTGGGACGATCGGCGAGTGACGGCCCGATTCGTGGACTCCGCCGAACTGACCAGCCTCTCCCTTCGCCGCCCGCCGCATGTCGAAGGGCCGGTGCGGCTGATAGAGGTCGTCGATTTCGATCTCAATCCATGTGGCGGGACCCACGTAGCGCGTACTGGAGAGATAGGGTTGCTCAAGATACTCCGCATAGAGTATCGGGGCGACGAGTCACGGATCGAGTTCCTCTGCGGGAGAAGGGCGCTTGAGGACTATCGTCTCAAGAACCAGACGGTGCTCGGACTGTCGGCTGAATTGACGGTGGGCTACTGGGAGCTTGAGGGGGCAGTGGCTCGATTGGAGGAGAGTCTCAAGGAGGCGCGACGAGAGCTGCGCGCGGCTCGGGAGCAGATGCTGGAGCAAGAGGCGGAGCGACTGGCACGGGACGCGGTTGCCTCCGGCGGGCGGCGGATCGTCCACGCAGTGTGGGAGGGGCGAGATCCCGCCGACATACGAGCTCTGGCGCAGAAGGTGGCGGAAAGTCCTGATGCGGTGGTGGTGCTGGCCTCGCTTGAGGGGAACCGCACCCATCTCTGCGTCGCCCGCTCAGAGGGGGTGAATCTAGACGCAGAGGTTATGCTGCAGGCGGTGTTTGAGCCGCTGGGTGGCAAGGGAGGCGGCCAGCCACACTTCGCCCAGGGCAGCGCGCCCCTGGCCGACCGTGCCCAGGTCGAAGAGGTTCTGAAAGAAGTCGTCGCGGGTTGAAGGTCACTAGAACCGGAATCATCACAGTTAGGGTATTGCCTTATGACGGAAGAGATCGCACCGGGCGTGTATGTCTCGACAGCTTATCCTGGTATCAACGTTGGCTTCATCGCCACCGACGGCGGTGCCGTCGCGGTTGATGCCCCACCCCTGCCGAACGATGCCAGGGCGTGGAAGGATCACATTCTTGAGGTGGCTGACGGACCCATTCTCTATACCATTCTCACTGACCACCATCTGGACCGCTCCCTCAGCGCTGGACTCCTGGATGCGCCTGTAGTTGCTGGGCGCGGGGCCTTTGAGGGTCTTCGTGAAGGTGGTGCGGAGGAGAAGCTCATCAATGAATGGGCGAAACAGCACCCCGAGGTGGCCGCGGAGTTGGAAGACCACCACATAACTCTGCCGGATGTCACCATCAGCGATCGGGTTGTGATTCATGGCTCCCCTCTGGTCGCCGTGGAGAGGATCGCTGGGTCTGCGCCTGGGAGCGTATGGGTTCTCTTGCGGGAAGAGGGGATTCTCTTTGCCGGCGATACCCTCGTCGTGGGGACTCAACCCTTCCTCGGCGATGCGCCTGACACGAGGGCCTGGCTGAAGACGTTGGTCAAGATGCGCCGCTCATACTTCCCGGCCGATACCCTCATCCCTGGCTGGGGAGCCGTGTGTGATGAAGATGGAACACAGCCTTTGAGCGAGTACATCCGACGGGTTCGCCGCCGGATACGATCGGTGCATACCGCTGGAGGGGATCGAAGCGAGCTGGCCGAGCTGGTTCCAGAGTTTCTTGCTATGTTCCCTGTGGAGGAGGGCGAGCGGGAACGGCTCCAATGCCGCATCACAGCTGGCCTGGAGCAGGTCTACGAAGAGCTAACACCGAAAGACACGGCGTGACCGTCCCGCAGAATCCTCGTGGAGGCGGAGTGTGATGAGTGAGGAGGAGCTGAACCGTTTGAAAGCGGTCAAGGCCGCCTATGAGATGGAGTTGCTGCAGAAGGCCAACGTCGTTGGTGTGGGGATCGGTACACAGAGACGGGCCGGTCAACTCACTGGCGAACCGTCTATCGTCGTCTCCGTGACCCGCAAGGTGCCGAGGAACTTACTCGACCCCGGCGATGTCATCCCCCCTGAACTCGATGGGGTCCCGGTGGACGTTCAGGAGGTCGGTATCCTCCGCCCGCTCCAAGAGCGTGTCTGAGAAGTAAGCGGGCCGCAGCTTGGAAAGGAGCTTCCTATGCTGGAAAAAGCAGAAGCGATCGCTCGGATTGGTGGAGCCAAGCAGCGTCACGTATTCGACCTACTCTCTCGGCGAAACGTCGTGGCCTGCGGCATTGGCTACAAGGTCCGCCAGGGAGTTCAGACCGATGAGCTCAGTCTCGTTGTCTCGGTCACTCATAAGGTTCACTCCTCTGCTCTCGCGCCAGAGGATCTCATCCCCGAGGAGTTGGATGGGATCCCCACCGACGTGGTGGAGACAGGTGCGCTTCGTGCTCTGCAGGGAACGACCGACCGTTGGCGGCCGGTGGTGCCGCCCGGTGTCTCAGTGGGCCACTACCGCATCACCGCCGGCACTTTCGGCTGTCTAGTGCGCCGAGGAGGGGAGGTCTTCGTTCTCTCCAACAACCACGTTCTGGCGGACACGAACGGGGGCGAGGTAGGCGATCCCATTCTGCAGCCCGCCCCGGCCGACGGCGGTACGATGGAGGATCAGATTGCCACGTTGGCGGATTTCGTGCCGCTGGACTTTGGCACAAGCGAGCCGGAATGTCCCTTGGCAGACCTGCTGGTGCGGGCGCTAAACCGGGCAGCGATCCTCTTGGGTTCCAGCCATCGCCTCCGAGCAGTCCGACAGACGGCAGGCATCAATCGTGTGGATGCAGCCCTGGCTCGTCCCCTCTCTCCAGAGCTCGTCAGCAGCGAGATTCTCCACATTGGCACGCCTATCGGAGTGGGGACGGCAGGGTTGGGGACGTGGGTGCAGAAGACCGGACGCACCACAGATCACACCACCGGCACTATTACCCAGATCGACGCCACCGTGCGCATCGACTACTATGGCCCTACTGCTCTCTTTGATGGCCAGTTGGTGGCCTCACCGATGAGCAGCGGTGGGGACTCCGGCTCTGCTGTATTGGACGAGCGACCCCAGGTAGTGGGGCTTCTCTTCGCCGGGTCTGATCAGGCCACCATCATCAATCCCATAGAGGATGTCCTCTCTGCGCTAGACGTAGAGATCGTTACCTAGCACAGCAGGAGGATCTCCAGCGGGCATCAGACGTGAGAGCAAGAGAAGTCGCGTTTGGATGCGAACGTCTCTGCGCTCGAATCTCTCCAGCCCAGATGGACGAACCGTCCGCCCTGGGCCCATCCTGTCTGGGCAAGCAGTTCCCCTTTGATTGGGAGCCCAGTTCCTTCTGACCTTGTGCTGTACAGGCACAGGTACCCTTTTCCCATTGCTCCTCGCTGTTCTCTCCCATACAATGGAGAGTAGGGGGACAACCATGTCGCGACGTGGAATCGTCTTGCTTCTCGTGATAGTCATGGCGTGCGTGACTTCGGGTCAGGCTGGCCCTTCCTTGGCCAGCCCGTCGCCCCATCTGGGCTATGGCATGATGCTCGCCTGGCCGGGTCACCTCGACCAAATGACCGCGGCAGAGTTCGATTGGTACAAGCACTTCCTCCGCTGGAGCGACGTTGAGCCCGCGGAAGGGGGTGGGTACCAGTGGGATACCGTTGATTGGCGGCTGCAAGAGGCGGCCAGCCACGACGTCCACCTCATCCTGCGAGTAGAGCAGGCTCCCGACTGGGCGCGGGCCTGGCAGCATGAGTGGGCACCGGTCGACCAGAGCAAGATGGCCGATTGGCAGGCCTTCTTCCAAGCGACCGCGGCCCACATCCGGGATTGGCAGGAGAGCCATGGGACCTCGTTCCGCGTGGCGTTGGAGGTTTGGAACGAACCTAACCTGGATTTCCAGTGGGGCGGCGAACCTGTGGATCCTGACTGGTACACCGAGATGGTTCGCAGCGCTTACCAGGGGGCCAAGGCGGGCGACTCGCACGTCATCGTGGTCGCAGGAGGGCTGGCCCCCACCGGTGGTACCGGCGACGGGCGGGCGATGAACGACGTGGAGTACCTCGAGGCGATGTACGGCGCTGGGCTGGCGGGCCACTTCGACGCCATCGGTACTCACAACTACGGTTTCGGCGGCCCGCCCGAGAACAAGTCGTGGGGATCGGGAATCCTCAACTTCCGCCGCGCCGAGGACATCCACGCGGTGATGGTGGCCCACGGTGACGGCGACAAGCCGGTCTGGGCCACCGAGTTTGGCTGGCTGCTGGATGCCTCCTACGAGGGGCACGCGGAGTGCGTGGACTACTGGGAAGACATTGGCTTCGCCTGGCAGCGGGTCTCCCCTGAGCAGCAAGCCGATTACCTGGTAGACGCCTTCCAATATGCCGACGCCAACTGGCCCTGGATGGGGGTGATGGTCGTTTCCAACCTCGACTTCAGCACTCCTCCCTGGTATGCGACCTGCGATCCTCTTCGCTGGTTCAGCATCCTCAGGTCCGACGCGAGCCCCAGACCCGCCTACACAGCCTTGCAGGGGATGAGTAAGCGTCCGCGCTCCTGGCCGGTCTGGGGGATGACGGTGCAGCCGTCGTCCCTGACCCTCCTGGCAGATGTGGACGAGCCCGGGGTTCAGACGCGGCAGGTCACGGTCCAGAACAGCGGCATGGAACTGTGGGAAACGTGGAGTGCGGTCACTGCCACGTGGGGGCTCTCCTTCGCGGTGACACCAACCAGCGGCGTACCGGGGGAAGCATTTACCGTGGAGATGGGGGTTCCCGGCACCCTGGGGGTCTACACAGGGGTCATCACCGTCACCGCCTCGCAGCCCGAAGTACCCGAGAGTCCATTTGTGGTACCGTTGACGCTGCGCGTGGTGCCGGAGGTTCGCTACGTGCACCTTCCGGTCGTGATGCGGCGGTAGTCAGCGCAGCCGGCCCATCGCGCCCAGGAACCGCTCCACCTCTTCAGATGTGTTGTAGTGGGCCAGGCCGACGCGCACGAGACCGCCTTCCTTCTCCAATCCCAGCCGCTCGGTAACCGCCAGGGCGTAGAAGTTGCCGTCCCATACGAAGATGCCCTCGTCCGCAAGCCGGCGGGCCACTTCGTGCGGCGTGAGTCCCTCCAGGGTAAAGGAGACCGTTGGGACCCGCCAGGCGGAAAGAGTCGGGTCGGTGATACCCCAGATGTGGAGTCCTGGTATCTCCTGTAACCCCTCAATCAGGCGCCAGCCCAGGTCGCGCTCGTAGACCTGGATCGCTGTCAGAGCGGTCTTCAGGTAGAGGCGGCGGCCGCTCAGGGTTGCGAACCGCTCGGCGTAGGGAGTGCCGAAGCGCCGTCCCACTCCGGCCAGATAGTCCACCGCGGCCACCAATCCTGCCAGTCCTTCGTGATTCTGGGTGCCGGTCTCGAAGCGATCCGGTACCTCATCCGGTGCAGGTCTGACCTTGTCGGGCCGCAGATGCTCCAGGAGCTCTCGCCGTCCCCACAGAATCCCCACGTGCGGCCCGAAGAACTTGTAGGCGGAGCAGACCAGGAAGTCGCAGCCTACGGCCTGAACGTCGATCGGGCCGTGGGGGGCGTAGTGGACCGCGTCCACGTAGGTCCAAGCTCCCACGTCGTGAGCCCACGCGGTGATCTGAGCCACGTCGTTGATGGTGCCTACGGCGTTGGAGGCGTACCCAACCGCCACCAGCCGCGTCCTCTTGTTGAGCAGACACCGAAGTTCCTCCAGGTCGAGGGTACACGTTTCGGGGTGAAAGTCGGCCCAGCGAACCACAACTCCCTTCTCCTCAAGCCGCAGCCAGGGAGCGATGTTAGCGTCGTGATCCAGCCAGGTGACCACCACTTCATCCCCCGACGACAGTTCGCGCTCCAACGCATGGCTGAGGTGGAAGGTGAGAGTGGTCATGTTGGGGCCGAAGACGATCTCCTCAGGCGAGGGAGCGTTGAGAAAGTCGGCGGCGGCCTGGCGAGCGCGGGCGATGGTCTCGTCGGTGCGACGGCTGGTGAGGAAGGCGCCGTGGGTGTTCGCATTAGCCTGCACCAGGTACTCCTGCATCGCTGCCATGACTTTCTTGGGGGCCTGGGTGCCGCCGGGGCCGTCGAGGTAGACGTAGGGACGCCCAGCCAAATCCGTTTGGTGCAGCGCGGGAAACTGCGTGCGCAGGGTGGGAAGCTCCATCAGCTATCTCCTCGGTGCAAGGTCAAGAACGTCAGTTGATCGGGTCTTGCGTGTCAAATCATTCGTATCGGAGTGCGTCGATCGGATTGAGGCGGGAGGCCCGCCAGGCCGGGTAGAGGCCGGAGGCCAGGCCGACGAAAGCCGAGACGGTGGTGGCCAGCAGGATCGCTCCCGCCGTGACCACAGAGCGGAAGCCCTCAGCCAGGGTAGAGAGCACCTGCGCGCCCGTCGCGCCGAGCCCGATGCCGATCAAGCCTCCCACCACGGCCAGCGTCACCGCCTCGATAAGGAATTGCCACAGGATGTCTTGCCGTCGGGCGCCAACCGCTTTACGCAGACCGATCTCGCGTGTTCGTTCCGTCACCGAGACCAGCATGATGTTCATGATCCCGATGCCACCTACCAGGAGGCTGATACCCGCGATGGCTCCCAGGAACGTAGTCAGCACGCTGGTGATCTGGCCGAAAGTCCGGATCAGATCCGACTGGCTGAGGACGGTGAAGTCATCCTCATCCTCAAAGGCGATGTTGTGCTGATCCCGGAGGATCATTCGCACTTGCTCAGCGGCGGCCCCCATTCGATCCTCGCTCACTGCCTCGACGAGGATGAAAGTCACCTGGTACTCGCCGCTGGCCGTACGGGCAGGGAAGAGACGAGTCTGACCCGTCGTCAGCGGCACGAAGACGGTATCGTCTTGATCGCCAAAGGTGCCACCCTTCTCCTCCATTATACCGATGACCTGGAAGGGGACTCCGTTGATACGCACTCTCTCGCCGATGGGGTAGGGATTGTCTGGGAAGAGATCTTCCACTACTGTCTGCCCCAGGACCGCTACCCTGGCCTGCCCATCGAGGTCTCGCTGGGAGATGAAATCCCCTGCAACTGGATACCAGTTGCGTACTTGAGCATACTCAGGGGTCACCGCCTGCACCTGTGTTGAAGCCTGTCGTCCTCCCGCCACAACTGTGGCCGAGCGCTCCAACTCCGGGGCCAAGCGGGCTACGTCCGGCAGTCTGAAGGAATCTGAGAGGGCCTCCACATCCCCCATAGTCAGAGGCTTGGGAAAACGCTGGGTGCCGGGTGGCCCCCCTTCCTCCAGCGTGCCGGGGACCACGAAGAGGAGGTTCGTGCCGATGCCCTGGAACTGCTCAGTGACGTAGAGCTGGACCCCTTGGCCGGCGGCCATCAGAGTGATTACCGCTGCAACGCCGATGACGATACCCAACATGGTAAGAACAGAGCGCAGCTTGTTGGCCGCCAGGGCCCGCAGGGAGACGCGCACGCTTTCTAGCAGATTCATAGCTCCTCCTCCGAAACCCCCTCCGGCGGTACTGCCTCCACCTGCTCCACCAGCTGCTGGTCCGTGATCTGCCCGTCGTACAGATGGATGATGTGAGAGGTATGACGGGCGATGATCGGGTCGTGGGTCACCACCACCACGGTGATCGATCGCTCTCGATTGAGTTCGCGGAGTATCGACATCACCTCGTCGCCGGAGCGGCTGTCCAGGTTGCCGGTGGGTTCGTCGGCCAGGATGATGGAGGGTCGGTTGACCAGTGCCCGCGCCATGGCCACGCGCTGCTGCTGCCCACCGGAGAGTTCCGTCGGGGTGTGATTCAATCGGTCGCCTAGGCCTACCGCTTCGAGTGCCTCCTGGGCTCGATGGTGGCGCTCGGCGCGCCCCATTCCGGCGTATATGAGGGGAAGAGCGACATTCTCCAGTGCGGTTGTACGCGCGAGCAGATTGAAGGTCTGGAAGACGAAACCGATCCTCCGGTTGCGGATGGCGGCCAGCTGGTCGTCGCCCAACCGGCTGACCTTCTCGCCGCTCAGCCAGTAGGTACCCGAGGTGGGCTGATCAAGGCAACCGATGATGTTCATCAGGGTGGACTTCCCCGAGCCGGAGGGCCCCATGATTGCTATCATCGCCCCGGGTTCTACGCCGAGCGACACGCCGCGCAGGGCGTGCACCTCCACTTCGCCCATCTGGTAGACCTTGGTAATATCCCGAAGCTCGATCGCTGGTGAGTTCATCGTGCCCCCTATCGCTGTCCGAAGGGGAAGCCGGTTCCCTCGGGCATGAGAATAAGCACGTCCCCTTCCTCCAGCCCACCCAGCACCTGGCTGTATCCCTCATAGCGGATTCCCAACTGGATGTCTACCCTTTCGGTGCCTTCTGAGGTCTGGCGGTGGGTGTAGGGCTGGCCGGTAGTCTGGTCAACGCGGACTACCCAGTTAGGGATCAGCAGTTGGTCCGAAAGTTCCTCTATCATGACAACGGCGGTGCCGGACATTCCCGCTCGCAGCGGAGCGTCGGTGGGATCCAACGCGATGACTACGGGGAATGAGACTGCCCCCTGGTCTAGTGTCGCCGCTGGGCCGATCCGCTCTGTGGTTCCGGTGAGCAGTAGATCAGGCAGGGCGTCGACCGTCACCTCCACTGGCAG
>JASFWK010000184.1:0-3569 GCA_050049355.1 Anaerolineae bacterium
TTCCTGGAGATTGGCCCCAAGCTGGCGCACAAGGGAAAGACGGTGGACTACCTGCTGGATCGCTACCCCAGGCCTGGTGCTCTGACCATCTACATCGGTGACGACGACAAGGACGAGGAAGCCTTCGAGGTAGTGAGAGCGCGAGGGGGTATTGCCATACTGGTGGCCTCGGAACCGCGCGACGTGAACGTGGATGCACGTCTGGAATCGCCGCAGGCTGTTCGGAAGTGGCTGAGAAGTCTGCCGGCCCATCTGGAGGATGGTAGGATTGGCGATGAACGAGACCTCGATTGAGGAACGCCGCCCGGATGTCCTGTAGAACATCGAGTTTGGAATTTGCGGGTCTATCGGACTCACCCCGAGATGGCTGACTGGCGGGCTCTGAGCGCAGTTGAGGCTCTGATCCGTCGGTATCAGGCTGAGCAGAGAGGGCGCGAGATCAGGCTCCGCTCGTTGGATGGTGTGGCCCAGGAGGTCTATCAGCTGGTAGAGACCATGTGCGAGTGGCGGTTGGGACGGGAGACGCTGGCAGACGAGGACGGAGTACCGTTCGAGATGTCACCGGAACCCGTTCCCCTGGAAGAGATCATCGCCTGTCTGAAGCGAATTCGCAAGTCCATCAACTTCTTGAGCCAGTCCCGCGGACGCGATGGGTATCTCACGTTTGTCGAGCAACACATGCCGTAGGGAAAGCGATCTTCCCTCAAAGCACGGCTGACCGACTCCTTCCTGCCTGTCTCTCTGCGTCGCGAGGGTCGTGGATCGTGTCTTTCTTCGTATTTCGACAGGGCTTGCCCGTTGGCCTCCTGTGAGTCTCCTGAACAGCCCACAGGAGGGGCGTCTGCCGTGGAGGCGCGCGGTGAGGATGCAGCAGAGTGCAAGGAAGCTCGTCCTAGACGGGGTAGCTTCTTGCCGCGATGAGATCCTGGAATTCACCAGGGAATTGGTGTCCGTACCGACGGAGAATCCGCCGGGCGCTTCGTATCAGGAGTGCATTGAGGTCATCGGGCGCAAGCTGCGCGAGATTGGATTCGACTACACCGTGGTTGAGGTCCCCAGCGCAGCCGCCCAGAGAACTGACAGAGCCTACCCCCGCTACTGCCTTCTGAGCTTCTATGGAACGGGCTCCAAGACGCTCTACTTCCATGGCCATTACGACGTCGTCCCTGCCTCGAGCGACGCCCAGTTCGACCCTTACGTCGACGGCGGGGCTCTCTTCGGCCGTGGCTCGGCGGATATGAAGAGTGGTCTGGCGGCGATGATCTACGCTGCCAAGGCTATTGAGGCGAGTGGACTTGACCTCCGGGGCAGGATCGGTCTGGCGATCGTCCCCGATGAGGAGACCGGCGGCGCGCTGGGATCCCAGTATCTCGCCGACGCGGGCCTTCTTGGGAAGGGCGGCATTGGTGTGGTGATGCCAGAGCCCACGAGCGGCGTGATCTGGAATGGTAATCGCGGCGCGATCTCACTCCGGGTCACCGTGAAGGGGAAACCTGCCCACGTCGCCCTGCGCCACCAGGGTGTCAATGCGTTTGAGCATATGCTCGTCGCTGCCAATGCACTGCTCGAGCTGAAGGAGGAGGTGGAATCCAGAGGGACAGGGTTTCACATCACGCCGGAAGCTGCCCGGCGTTCCATTCTGATGATGGGCGGGCGCGTTGAGGGCGGAACAAGCTTCAACGTCGTTCCGGGGGAGTGCTCGTTCACGGTCGATCGAAGGATCAACCCGGAGGAGAACCTGGAGACTGAGAAGGAGAAGCTGTTTGCGCTGTTTGAGAGGCTGGGAGGCGAAGGGATCGATCTTGAGGTTGAGATCCTTCAGGAAGGAGAATCGGCGGGGATTTCGAAGGATCACCCTCTGGCACAGGGGTTGGCGGAGAGCGTCGAGGAGGTCACTGGCAGCTGTCCAGAGTTTGAACTCTGCCCCGGCCTCCTTGAGACTCGCTTCTACGCCCGGCAGGGCATTCCAGCTCTCGCCTACGGCCCAGGGCTGCTTTCGGTCTCGCACGGTCCGGACGAGTTTGTTGAGATCGAGAAGATCTATGCGTGCACGGCAATCTATGCACTGACGGCCGCGAAGCTGTTGGGACTCGCCTAGATTCCGGAAGGGGTTGGCAAATGGGAAGGCGTTTGATCGTCGTGGGCGGGGTGGCCGGGGGGATGAGCGCCGCCGCCAAGGCGAAGCGAGTGGACCCCGAGATCGAGGCTGTGGTCTATGAGAAGAGCCCGTACATCTCGTATGCAGCCTGCGGGATGCCCTACTTCGTGGCAGGTGACATCGCCGACTACCGCGAGCTGATTGTGCGTACCCCTGACCAGATGGCGAAGCGGGGAGTGGAGGTGCACGTTCGTCACGAGGTGATATCCATCGACCCGAATGTGCAAACGGTCACTGTGCGCCATCTGGAAAGGGAGACGGAATTCACACAAACGTATGACCGGCTGGTCTTGGCCACTGGCGCGCGGCCAGATCAGCCGTCCGTGCCGGGTGCCGGGTTGACGGGGGTCTTCGTACTCCGCGCGCTCGAAGAGGGTAGGGCGCTCTACCGCTTCGTCGCCGAAGAGAGTCCGGCGCGGGCGGTCGTCGTCGGTGGCGGCTACGTTGGTGTGGAGATGGCCGAGACCTTTCGGCGGCTGGGGCTGGAGGTCACCGTGATGATCCGCTCCGGCAAAGTGCTGCGCACCGATCTGGATGACGACATGCGGGAGGTGGTGGAGGGGGAGCTCGCACGCCAGGGTGTCGAGATGGTCAAGGGGGTGCCCATTGCCTTCGAGGGCGATCGCCAGGTGGAAGCGGTGGTCACCGAGGAGGATAGATACCCCTGTGGCGTGGTGCTGTTGGGGGTCGGTGTCAAGCCTGCGGTGGATCTCGCTCGGGCGGCGGGCGTGACCCTGGGCGCTGCGGGGGCCATTGCCACTGATCGTCATATGCGTACCAACATACCCCACGTCTATGCCGCGGGCGACTGCGCCGAGGTGCACAATCTGGTCACCGGCGAGTCGGACTATCTGCCGCTGGGCAGCACGGCCAATAAACAGGGGCGTGTGGCGGGCGCGAACGCTGCTGGAGGGAATCTGACCTTCGATGGTGTGGTGGGTACGACGGTGGTGCGCGCTTTCGATCTGGCGGTGGCTCGCACCGGGCTTACCGCAGCGCGGGCTCGGGCCCTGGGATACACGGTGCGCGAGACCGCGATTCAGGCGAAAGATATAGCACACTACTTCCCGGGCGCGGCTGATATTCACGTCAAACTGGTAGTGGATGAGAGGGACGATCGGCTGCTGGGAGGGCAGATTGTTGGGCGGAGACCCGTGGCCAAGCGCATAGATGTGCTGGCCGCCGCACTTCATCATCAGCTTACCGTATCCGACCTGCAGCAGTTGGACCTGAGCTACGCGCCCCCCTTTGCACCGGCGTGGGATCCGCTCCTCGTGGCGGCTAACGTGGCGGCGAGATGACGGGCGTCAAGGAGGAAGACGCGATGAGGCTGCTGGTAGCTACCCACAACCCGGGCAAGATGGAGGAGTTCCGTGCCCTGCTGGCCCCCCTTCCCGCCGAGATCTGCTTC
>JASFWK010000078.1:0-9644 GCA_050049355.1 Anaerolineae bacterium
GGCGGACCAGGGGGTCGAAGAGGTCACGCTGCTGGGGCAAATCGTGGATCGCTACGGGTATGATCTGACCCGGAAAGGGGCGGGAAAGGTCGGGTCGTCATTGCCAGATCCTCCTCTGGTGGGGTTGCTGCGCCGCATCCACGAAGTGGCGGGCATCCTCCGCATTCGCTTCCTGACCAGTCATCCCAAGTGGATGAGCGACCAGCTCTTGAGAACGGTCGCCGAGCTGCCGAAGGTGTGCGAGCACATCGAGGTGCCGGTGCAGTCGGGGGACGACCAGATCCTGGCCCAGATGCGCCGTGACTACACCGCTGATGACTACCGGAGACTAGTGGGCCGCGTTCGCCAGTCCATGCCCGGAGTCTCCATTGCCACCGACGTCATCGTCGGCTTCCCCGGCGAGACAGAGGCTCAGTTCCGTCATACGTACGACCTGTTGGCCGAGCTCCGGCTGGACAAGGTTCACATCGCGCGTTACTCCCCTCGCCCCCAGACCCTGGCCGCCCGCCGCTACCCCGACGATGTGCCGCCGGAGGAGAAGGAGCGGCGGCGCAAGGCGCTGGATGAGCTGCAGGCTCAGATCGCTGGCGAGATTAGCACCCGCCTACGAGGTCAGACGGTGGAGGTGCTGGTGGAGGGACGGAGGAGCGGTCGCTGGTGGGGCCGCACGCGCACGAACAAACTCGTCTTCTTCGACGACGAGCGAGACCGACATGGTCACCTGGCGCAGGTCCGTGTCACCTGGACGGGGCCCTGGTCGCTGGTGGGAGAGCCGGCCGATTTACCTTCTGCCTAACGGATTTGTTTGAAATCCTGATCGCATTGGCCCCCACTTCCACCCTACTCGCTCTTGACATCTGTGCCCCATTATCTACAATACGGCAAACCGCCCCAGGTGGTGAGGCGGGCTGTTGGGGTTCCCTCCGACTCTGCGGCGTGCAGTTTGCCGTTGGGGTTTGGGAGGCTCAAATTAGGTGTTGGTCTTGCCCTTCTTTTCGAGAGGACGGCATGACCTACAGGCGCCATCATGCCACTCTCTTCAATCGTCACCAAAATCCGTGTACCCTCGCGCTCTCTCGAGGTGCTTCACCGAGAGCGTCTAGTAGACTTCCTCCATGAGAATATTGACCGCAGACTGATCATTGTCTCCGCCCCGGCGGGGTATGGCAAGACTACTCTGTTGGTAGACTTCGCCCACGAGACTGACCTGAAAGTCTGCTGGTACACCCTTGACCCCACTGACCGAGATCCTCACGTCTTCTTAGAGCACTTGCTGGCCAGCCTGGCGCATCGCTTTCCCGATTTCGGGGAAGAGACCCGCCGGGTGCTAGACGCCGGTGCCTCTCTGAGTGAAGGTGGAACCGAAGTCGTGGGCACGCTGGTCAACGAGATGGTCGCCGAAATCCCGGAGTGGTTCGTCTTGGTTCTGGACGACTTCCACCGAGTTGAGGATGCGCCCGATGTGACTGCCCTTCTGACCACCTTCCTGAACTACCAGCCCGAACATTGTCATCTCTTCATTGCCTCTCGCACGGTGCCAAACGCCTTGCCGTTCATTTCGCTGGCGGCCCGCGGGGAGGTAGTTGGGCTGGGGCAAGATGTACTGCGTTTCACCCCCAGGGAGGTTCAGGCACTCTTCCGTCGCCATCGCAGCATCCAGCTCTCTCGCCAGGAGGCGGAGGGACTGGCAAGAGAGTCGGAGGGATGGATCACCGGCATCCTGCTCACCAGCCATGCCTTGCAGCGTGGAACTGACATCTGGGCTCGGGCAAGAGCATCTGGCCGGCCCATCTACGACTACCTGGCCGGAGAAGTCCTGGATAGGCAAGATCAGGACCTGCAGGAGTTCCTTTTGACCTCGTCCACGCTAGAGGAGATGAGCCCTGACCTGTGCGAGCAGGCCTTGGGATTGACCGAGGCAGAGAAGTGGCTGCGCCAACTGGAGAGGCGCAATCTTTTTGCGGTGCGCCTGGCGGAGGAAGAGGAGACGTTCCGCTATCATGCTCTCTTTCGCGAGTTCCTTCAGACACGGCTTGAGCAGAAGTCGGTGGGAGTCTTCCGTGACCTCCACCGGCGGGCAGCTGCGTGGTTTGAAGGGCAGGACGAGGTCGCGAGGGCTGCCGGTCATTACCTGGCAATGGGAGAGCCATCTGAGGCAGCGCGGGTGATAGATCAGGCAGCACAGGACCTCCTGAGAGCCGGTCACCTGAAGACGCTCATTGGCTGGGCGGAACGAGTGCCGGCGAACGTTCTACGTTCTGCTCCGCGGCTGGCTTTATCCGCGGCCAAAGCCGCCTCTCGAACAGGGCGGTTGGAGCCGGCGATGGAATGGCTGGATATGGCCGAGGCGGTCTTCCGGGAGCGGGGGGGGATCGACCTATTGGCGATGGCTGTTGCAGCCCAAGCCCTCATCCGCCACAACCAGGGTCGGTACGAGGACAGTATCCAGCTTGCGGAGGAGGCCATCTCCCTGACCTCCGCTGATCAGGCTCGATTCAGACGAGCGGCTGTGGAGGCCCGCCGCGTTCAGGGAATATGCCTGATGCGGCTGGCTCAGTACGATGAGGCTCAACGCCGGTTCCAGACCGCGCTTGAGGAGAACCGGGGTACCGGGGACGTCCATCGAGAGGTTCTGATCAGGCAAGGACTGGCTTGGTGCCTCCACAGCCAAGGGCGACTGGAGGAAGCGGTCCAGCTCCAGCGCAAAGTGGTCAACATGTGCCGTCGACTGGGCAGCCCGGGCTATCTTGCCGGGGCACTGAACGACTTGGCCTACAATCTCTATCATCTGGGTGAGTACACCGAAGCACTGGAGTCGCTGAGGGAAGCTCTGGAGACGGCACGAAGGGTTGGGCACCGGTACAAGGAGGCCTTCGCGCTGGTCAGCCTGGGCGAGGTGCTGCGCGATCTTGGGGATCCCGAGACCGCCGCTGAGGACCTGACACAAGGCTTGGAGATCGCCAGGGAGCTGGACAACGCTTACCTATCTGCCTATGGGAGGGAGGCCCTGGGGCTAGCCCACCTCCGCCTGGAGGATGGTCAGCGGGCGCTGGAACTGACGAGAGAAGCGGTCAACCTGGCGGAGCAGCAAGGGGCTGAGGAGCAGGTAGGTCGCTATCAGGCTACCCTCGGCTTGATCCAGGTGGAGGTCGGGGACGTTGGAGAGGGGCTGCAGAGCCTGAGGGGCGCCTGTGCGCTGCTCAAGCGGACAGGAGCCGAGCGGGAGATCGCCCGCGCAAGACTGTTCTTGGCCCACGCACTCCATCGATCCGAAAAGGAGAAGGGAGCTCTGCGAGTGCTGGGTCGTGCGCTCGGCTCTTACTTGAGCGCGGGCCTCGAGCACCGCCTGCTCGTGGAAGGTGAGCCCGCTCTGCTCCTCTTGGAGAAGGCCGCGGCAGAGCAGGAGCCTGTGGGAAGACAGTTATCGGAAGTGCTAGGAGAGGTGGACAATCTACAAACCATGGCCAGCCGCGCGCTTCGCGAGTGGGAGGCTCCGGCCACCGCTGCGCCTCCCTCTTTTCGCGCCTACGGATTCGGCATTGGCCGCGTCGAAAGGGATGGCGCGCCGATTCCCTCTTCCGATTGGCCCACCACGACGGCGCGCCACCTTTTCTTCTACCTGCTGAGCCATGCCTCTTGCACGCGGGAGCAGATCGGGGTTGACCTCTGGCCCGATCTGAGGCCCAGCCGGCTGTCAGGCACTTTCCACAATACCAAGTACCGTTTGCAGCAAGCCCTGGGGGTGAACCCGGTTGTGTATGAGGAGGGTCTGTACTCCCTGTGCGCGGACCTGGATGTCTGGTACGACGTACTGGAGTTCGAGCGGCTCCTGGAGCGGGCCCGCCGCTCTCCCCAGGTCAAGGCCGCTCGGTATATGCGGAAGGCGATTGCCCTATACACGGGTGCCTTCCTGGAGGAATGCTACGCGGAGTGGTGCATAGCTCAGCGGGAGGCACTGCGACGGCGATACCTGGAAGCAGTCGGGGAGCTGGGCGATTGGCTGCTCAGTAGGCGCCGTCTCGATGAGGTGATCCCGCTCTTGAGGCAAGGGCTAGAAGTGGATAACTTGCGGGAGGACTTCCACCGGCGTCTGATGAGGGCCTATGTTTTGGACGGACGCCCGGAGGAAGCGATTGCCCAGTACCGGCGTTGCGTACGCATCCTGAGGCGAGAACTTGACGTCGAGCCGGAACCAAGAACGCAGCAGTTGGCCAACGCCATTCGAGAGGGGCGCTTCCCGCTGCCAGAGGACTGACGTAGGCATTTTCCTCTCTATCTCCTCTTTCCATCCCGGCCACCTCTTCTCCTAGGTGGCCGTTTTTTCTTCTCACCAGCTACCTCGCGTCCTTGTAGACATCACGCCCCATTCAATTCATTCCCACTCTCGGGGCTCCAGGCGGTCTCTCTCGGGCCCTGTGTATAGTTCTGTGTATACCCCCCTGCTAGCCTGTGGCTGAGGAGGTGGGGAGGATGAAGTCACGGTTTCTAGCAGGGCTCTACGGGCTCAGTGAACCACGTACAGTAGCGTTTGTTGTTTCGCTCGGGCTGGCTGTTCTGACGCTCATCGGCGTGTTACTGCCGGGTCAGACAGCTGGAGGTCTCCTGGCCGACCCGATAGAGGGCGGGGGGGGCAGCGGTTAGCCCTTGCCCATAGGGGGCCCATCCCTCTCGGCAGTTGCCTTCTCTGCTTCTCAGGAGGGGCTGCGGCCTCTAACGTCAGCGGCATAGGTGGCTCGAAGCTTACAAAGCAGGCAGACTCTGAGCTACCTGGCGGCCGACTCCTTTGTCTCCTCGGGTAGTTCAAAGGCGTCTGGCGCCACTGGAGGAGGAAAAGGAATGTCGCAGCACACACTGCAGAAACTGGTAGGTACTGCGATTGTGAACCAGCGCTTTCGCAGGGACTTTCTGAATGGGGGGCGGCAGCGGCTATTGGCCGAGTTCGACTTGAGTCCTGAAGAGAGAGCGGCCGTCCTTGCTATCCGCGCCGACGCGCTAAAGGAATTCGCCGCCGAGTTAGAGAACTGGCTGGAGTCTCATCGGAGAAGTGGTATGCGATCTTCACACAGCAAGTCACAGTCCGCTGCCCTCGCTGATCCGGGGTGGACCGGTGCGTTGCTGGCTCAGTATGGGGGGCGCGAGCAGCAGGTCGGCTCGTGACCTGTATGGCAGGCACGCCATCGCAGCATCATCGAAGCCTTGTGCCTGGAGTTCGACCTGTTGCTGGCACCCTCTGTCATGAGAGGGAGAGGGCGGGGTTCTCAAAGTAGCCTTCATCGTTGCCCGGAACCCCGCCCTCGACTCTCTGCTACATATGCGGGGGGGCGTCTGGAGTTCAGACGCGAGAGGGAATTCGGCTCTCGACACACTATGTCGTCTGATTGACTGAGGCGCTCAGGGGATTTTGCTCCTAGGCCAAGGTTGAGTGAGATGAGTACCACAAGGGCAAGAGGAAGGCATACACTCCATTTCGTTGAGGCTCCCTTTGAAGGGTGTCCCTTGTTTGGTTACTGTCTGATCGAGAGGATCCATACCCTCGCAATCGATGTGATCCTTGACGTCCGCCGTCCCTCCACCTCTCATCTTCTGGAGAGCCGCGATGCTCAGATCGCGCTGAATGTAACCTATGAGCGGATTCCGACCGCCTGGCAGGAAAGTCGCAGCTTGCCCAGCAACCTGTCCTGCCTGTTGGATGGTCTCCTGGCAGCATGGCCCGCCAACCTGCCGGCGAGGGTACTCCTGCTTCACAGCACGGAGCATCGTTGGTGGATGGACCTCGTGGCGGAGCGCTGCCAGGTTGGGGCTGAGCCGCTGGAAATGAAGCGCATCTCGGTGGACGCCGGCACGCGAGGAGAGTTCTGCGTACCGGCACGCTGTTCTCTTCGCTTCTGGTACTCCTCACTCCAGGAAGTCTCGCAGCTTCCGGCTGCGGCCGGGATGACGCAGCTTCCTTAGCGCCTTCGTCTCGATCTGCCGGACGCGTTCTCGCGTCACCCCAAACTCCTGGCCAACTTCCTCCAACGTGTGGGGCTGACCATCGTCGAGGCCGTATCGCATCTCCAACACCTTCCGCTCTCGCTCATCAAGGACGTCAAGAGCCGCGTGGATATGTTCCTCCATCAGCCTGCGTGACGTAGCATCGTCAGGGGCCGGGATCGTATCGTCCTCAATGAAGTCGGCCAACTGACTATCCTCTTCCCTGCCGACGGGCATCTCCAGGGACATTGGCTCTTGGGAGATGTTCATGATCCGCCGGACCTTGGCGGAGGCACGTTGGAGGCTCCGGTCCAACGTCGGCGGTAGGCTCGCCCCGGTTTCCTTCAGCTTCTTTATCGCCTGTGTCTCGGCTGGCTCAAGAAAACCCATCTCCAGCGCCAGTTCGGCGGGCGTTGGAGCGCGGCCGTACCTCTGGGTCAGACGGCGCTGGATCCGCGACAGCCGGTTGATGGTTTCAACCATATGCACCGGTATACGGATAGTACGGGATTGATCGGCGATAGCGCGCGTGATGGCCTGCCGCACCCACCAAGTGGCATAGGTGGAGAACTTGAATCCCTTGGTGTGATCGAACTTGTCAACTGCCCGGATCAGGCCGATATTCCCTTCTTGGATGAGGTCGAGAAAGGAGATGTTATGCCCAATGTACCGCTTTGCGATGTTGACGACCAGGCGAAGGTTCGCCTGGATCAGCACTTGCTGTGCGTCCGCTGCGCGATGATCGATGTCGGCCCAGTTCAGTTCCAGTGCGTCTTCGCCGGGGATGGAGTTGTGCAGCCGACGCCGCCCGGGGAGACGTTGCTCTTGCTCCCATGCCCCCCTGATGGTCTCCAACATCGGATCCGGCAGGAGGTACAGACGTATCAGGAGTTCCAGCAGCACCCGGGTCAACTCCGCCCATTCCTCATCCTCGGTGACATTCCCCTGCTCCAGGAAATCAGAGGCATAGGAGAAGGAAGCGGCCGGCATAATGGCCCGTGAAAGGGCATCCGCCTCGCCCAGCAGTAGTCCCACGTCCGGAGGAGAGATCGAGCGCGCTTTGCAGATGCCCAACACCTCTTCCCAGAGGGAACAGGCGTGATCCACCAGCGCTGCACACGCCTCTCTGTGGGACGGGGATCGGCCCAGCTTCTCACTGAGTTCCTGTCGGCAGTCATCCAGTAGGTTGGCTGCCTCCCGGATGGTAGAAAGCCAAATCTCCTGGTGTGGCTCCAGGAGCTCTACCTGACCGATTTCTTGTAGGTACATGCGGACTGGATCGTCTATCGTACCTGCTCCTTTCGATGGTACAGTTTCCTAACCTGCGGGAGGTTCAGGCTCAAAACTGTCCGGTAGCTGGGTCTCGAATCCTCTCCGGCACCAACCTGTTTGACTCTTCCTCGCGAGTCACGTTCCGCTGGCCTGGCGTCGACTGAGCGCGTGCTGGATCTGCAGGATGGCCCTGGCGTAGTCCAGGCAGGTCTCGCCGTGCTCCACCGCTTCCGAGAGGCCCTCTTCCTCCGCCTCCCGCGTCAGGGCCCGGAATTCCGCCTCCATTTGCTTAAGATGCCTCTGACGGAGACGGAGCGCGGCGGATACGGCCTCGCGTGTCCACTGATCATCTGACAGATCCTCGCTCGCGGCCAGTAGTGACTCCAACCGATCGACGGCTACAGGGGGGAGGTCATCGCGCAACTGGCCCAGCGAGGGGGTCTCCTTCCTAGGCAGCGCTTCCCAGGCCTCAAAGAGCGCCCGGTAAACTGGATCGCTGAAGTCCTGTGCCTGCAAGGGGGAGAGCGTCATCTCCTCAAGTGTCTCGTTTGCCCGCTGCAGAAGCCAGGGACGGCGGAATAACCCGGTCAGACAGTACCCTTCCAGATCGGCCGACGGATGGCGGCGGGCACGGGCGTGGTCGGGCTGAGAGCGGGCGGACATCCGCTCAGCCCGGTGGAGCCGGCCCAGAACCGTTCGCTCCTCGATATGCAGTGTGCGAGCGATCTTCTGGGTGTAGACCTCGCGCTCAACCGGATCTGCGACATCTCGCAGGAGTGGGAGCATCTGCTCCACGATCCTTGCTTTCTCCTTGGCGTCCTCCAAATTAGCCTCAGCCACCAATCTCTGGAAGACGAATTCGACAATGGGCGATGCCCCCTCGACCAGTTCCGCCCATCGATCGCGGTCACTCCCGATCAGATCGTCTGGATCGTGCCCCGGGGGGAGGCCGAGGATACGAATCTCTGCTCCCAGACGGCCCTCGAAACCTACCAGACCACGAGGATCGAAAACGGGCTCCCTCTCTCGCTCGAGAGCCTCCCGGGCGACCTCGAGTCCGCGCAGTGTTGCCTGCGCGCCGGCGGCGTCAGCGTCGAGTGCCAGCACGAAGCGAGAGGTGTATCGATTCAATCGCCGCACCTGAGCTTCCGTGAGGGCGGTCCCCATCTGGGCCACCACGTTGCGGAATCCTGCCTGATGGGCTCGCATCACATCCATGTACCCCTCAACGATCACCACTCGATCCTCCCGCCGGATCGCCTTTCGAGCCAGATAGAGCCCGTACAGAGTTCGGCTCTTATCGAAGATGGCCGTTCGAGGGGAGTTGATGTACTTTGGCCCCTCATCGGGATTGAGCGTGCGGGCCCCGAAGCCAATGGTCCGACCCCGTCGATCCCCAATTGGGATCATCAGTCGGTTGCGGAAGCGATCGTAAGCGCTGCCATCCTCCCGCCTGATCCGCAACCCCGCCTCTATCTGCTCCTCGGTTGAGAATTCCTTCTCGTCGAGATAAGCGCGCAGATGGTCCCATCCAGGGAGGCTGTAGCCCAGCTGAAATCGCTCAACCGTGTCGGAGTCTAGGCCTCGCTGGGCGACGTAGGCGCGGGCGGCCTGGGCCTCGGGCGCGTGTAGGAGCAGATGGTGGTAGTATTTGGCCGCTTCCGCAAGAACGGCGCGCAGCCTCTTGGCCTCTTCCTTTCTCTCGGCCTGGGCGGGTGTGGGAGGGCGCAGCTCCACCCCCGCTTGCTGCGCCAACTCCTCCAGGGCCGTGCGAAAATCCCATCCCTCTCGCCTCATTACGAAAGAGAAGACGTCCCCTCCCTCGCTGCAGGCTCCGAAGCAGTGCCAGCGTTGGCTCTCCGGGAAGACGTAGAAGGAAGGGGTCTTCTCCGCGTGGAAGGGGCACAAAGCCCTGAAGTTGCGCCCCGTCTTCTTGAGGGGAAGGTAGGCGGCGACAACCTCCGCGATGTCCAAGCGCTCTTTGACCTGGTCAACCACTCCCATTGTCATTGACTCTATTAGCTGAGACGCGCAGCAGTTATAGAAGCGTCGAAGGATGATTCACCACAAGAGACCCGGGGACATCTCGTTGGGGCCGCGGCCTTCGCGTCTTCGTGGTGAGGGCCGACTTGGCTATCGTCCAATTGCGTAAGTCAAAGGTGGCACATATTGTACCGTAGTGCGGCGGAGGAGACAAGTTGGATCTCTCCGCCAACGCTCTAACCCTACGTGGGTAAGGCGGTGCATTACGGCTCTTGCACACTGTGTGGGCTGCTTGGGTTCCGCGAGGGGTCCCAACCAGGCATCAGCTTGAGCGCTGGCGGCTGTCTCCCCGCCAGGCTGTTCTGTCGAATGCCTGGATCTTGATCGTATCGGGGGTAGATGACACGAGCTTCCTC
>JASFWK010000079.1:0-9641 GCA_050049355.1 Anaerolineae bacterium
ATGTCAGGCACGACCAGAGGTGGTCGTTGTTGATCAAGTCCTCTGGGCGGCCTGCCAAGACTCGCTCGATGGTGCTGCGTGGTGAATAGGTGACATCCACCCTTGACACCGGGCAGCTTCCGGTACACTTGCCGCAGTCGAGGCAGTAGATGGCTCGTGTCTGGCGAATGATCTCTTCAAGAGTCATCGATGGTTCCTATGGCACGTCCGTTGTGTGTCGCGCGCTGCTGAGTAATGGGACAGGCGAATACCCATCAAGCCTTCTCCAGGTCCACAACCTCTGGCGCGGCAACCGCTTCGAAGCCTGCGTCGCCTAGAGGGCTCGGTCCCAACGTACGGATCTGCTCGGTGAACTGGCTCATAAGATCGGCGAAGCGAGCCCCTTCAGCGGCAGAGATCCACTCCAGGCGCAGCCGCTCGGTCTCAATACCCAGCAGTCTCAGGAGCTGAGTTGTCTTCTCCACGGTGGCGACCGCGTTCTCGTTTCCGGAGATGTAGTGGCAATCGCCAGGGTGACAGCCAGTGACCAACACGCCGTCGGCGCCCAGACGGAACGCCTCCAGGATGAAACCTGGCGTCACCCGACCGGAGCACATCACGCGGATGACCCGCGTCGTGGCCGGGTACTGCATTCGACTGACGCCAGCCAGGTCGGCCCCGGCATAGGAGCACCAATTGCAGGCGAAGGCGACGATCCTGGGCTGGAACTCACTCATGAGCTGCGGGACTCCTGTGTTGTGTCGCTTCGTAGACGAAATCCACCTCAGCCTCTTGGAGGGTAGGAAGTTGGGCATCTTTGGGTGAGAGTGTCGGCTCTGAGAGGGGCCATTCAATCCCAATCACTGGATCCTTCCACAAGATCCCTCGGTCGAGCTCCGGGGCATACTCGGCGGTTACTTTGTAGACAAAGTCTGCCTCTTCGCTGAGCACGCAGAAACCGTGCGCAAAGCCAACCGGGATGTAGAGCATGTGCAGATTCGTTTCAGAGAGGATCGCGCTCACCCACTGGCCATAAGTGGGCGATCCTCTGCGGATATCCACTGCCACATCGAAGACCCGGCCCTTCACGGCCATCACCAGCTTACCTTGAGCCTTGGGGGGCCTTTGGTAGTGCAGCCCCCGCAGGACGCCGTGTACAGAGTGCGAATGGTTATCTTGAACGAACTCGTCTGGGATGCCGTTGGCTGCGAACTCGGATCTCTTGTATGTTTCCATGAAGAAGCCACGTTGGTCTCTGAAGATCTTGGGTTCGATGAGAATGACGTCGGGAATGCTCAACCTCTGGAACCGAAATGGCATCTAGGGCCCCACCTCCCTCAGCGCAGCTCGTACCATGGCCGTGACCTGCTGGTCGGTGAAGTGACGAGCCTGCATGGCACCGGTGGGGCAGACCGAGGCGCAGGCTCCGCAGCCCTTACACATCACCGGGTTGACCTGGGCTACCTCCACCCCCGGTGAGATCTCCACCAACGATGGTGCGCCGAATTCGCAGATCTCCACGCAGCGGCCGCACCCTCTGCACAGCATTTCGTTTGCTTGCGCTATTACCCCTGAGGACTTGATGTCATCTTTGGAGAGGATCGTCGCCGCCCTTGCCGCTGCCCCGTAAGCCTGGGTGATGGTCTCCTCGAGGTGCGCCGGCCAACGCGCCGTCCCGGCCACGTAGACCCCGTCCGTCGCAAAGTCCAGCGGTCGCAGTTTGACGTGTGCCTCTAGGAAGAAGTCGTGCTCGTCCACGGGCACTTTGAGCATCTGGGCCAAGTCGCGGGCGCCCTCCTGGCGCACCAACGGCGTAGAGAGGACCACTAGATCATAGGGAATGCTCAGTTTGGCGCCCAGCAGTTCGTCAAAGACCACTACTCGTTCCTCGGAGACCTCCGGCGGGCGCTCATGGTCGTAGCGGATGAACTGGATGCCTGCCTCGCGGGCACGAGTATAGTAGGCCTCGTAACGGGTGCCTTGGGTCTCCGTATCGCGGTAGAGGATGAATACCTCGGCATGCGGGCGGCGGCCCTTGATCTCCAAAGCGTTCTTGATGGCTGTGGTGCAGCAGATGCGTGAGCAGTATGGTCGCTCGGGGATACGCGCCCCGACACACTGGATCATTACCACGGATTGCAGGTTCGATACCTCAAGTTCGGGGCCCGAGTCGGCCAGTCGTGACTCCAGTTCCAGCTGAGTGATAACCCGTTCACCGTCGTAGCCGTATAGACCCTTGGGGTGGAAGACCCGCGCTCCGGTGGCGACGATGATAGCTCCGATCTTGAAGCTGGATAACCGCCCCTCCCGATCTTTGATGACTGCGTCGAAGTTGCCGATGAAGCCTTTCAGTTCGTGCAGCGTTGATGACGTGAACGTCTCGATGCGCGGGTTGGACCGCACCTCTGCTATCCGAGCCTCCACCAGCCCCAGTGCGTCGTCGTGGGTAGGGTACAGTTTGTCCAGACGCCGCATCAGGCCTCCCAACTGCGGCTCTCGCTCCACCAGCTTGACGTCGAAGTCTCGGTTGGCCAGATTCAGGGCCGTCGTCATGCCGATTACGCCCCCACCGACAACCAACGCCGCCGGTTCCACCGGCACTTCCTGCTCCTCCAGCGGCTCCAGGAGGTGTGCCTTGGCTACGCCCATGCGTACCAGGTCCTTTGCCTTATCAGTAGCCGCCTCTGGCTCGCGCATATGCACCCAGGAGCACTGGTCGCGAATGTTGACGAACTCGAACAGATAGGGATTCAAATCCGCTTCGCGGCACGTATCTTGAAACAGCGGCTCGTGCGTCCGCGGGGTGCAGGCGGCGACCACCACGCGCTCCAGCCCCTCCTCCGCGATGGCTGTCTTGATCTCGGTCAGACCGGTGTCGGAGCAGGTGTATAGGTTTCGTTGGACGAGGACGACACCTGGCAACGTTCGTGCGTAGTCGGCCAGTGCCGCGACATCCACATGGCCAGCGATGTTGCTTCCGCAGTGGCAGATGAACACGCCGACCCTCGGCTCCACTCTCATAGGTTCTCCATATAGCTATCCAATCACCGGGCTGCCCAGCTGGCTGCTCGTGCCGCTGCCGCGCTGGCCTGCATCACCGACTCGGGGATGTCGAAGGGTCCCCGACAGCACCCGGCGGCGAAGATCCCCGCTCGGCTCGTATCCACTGGCGAGAATGGTTCCGTTTGCACGAAGCCGTGCGGGTTCACCGCGATGCCCAATACCTGTGCCAACTCCTTAGTGCTGGACCTTGGGATCAGGCTAGTGGCCAATACCGCCAGGTCTACCGTCATCTCGGCCGGCCGGCCCGTGGCTGCGTCCTCGTAGTGGATGATGGGGTCGTTGGTCTCGTTCTCGGTGATGCGCGCCACCCGGCTGCGGACGTAGTGTACGTTGTACTCTTGCTTTGCTCGGGTGGCGTACTCGCGGAACCCCTTGCCGGAGGCACGGAAGTCGGAGTAGAAGATGTAGGACTCGACGGCTGGGTCGTGCTCGGCGGCGAGCACCGCCTGTTTACTGGAGTGCATGCAGCAGACCGAGGAGCAGAATAGCTGGTGCCGCACGTCCCGCGAACCAACGCACTGGATGAATCCGATCCGCTTCGCCGGGCGCTCGTCTGAGGGCCTCAGTAGATGACCGCCCGTCGGACCGGAGGCGCTGATGAGCCGCTCGTACTCTAGTGCAGTGATCACATTGGGACACCTCTCGTAGCTGAACTGTGTCAGCCGCCGAGGGTCGAAGAAGTCGAATCCGGTCGCGACGACGACGGCATCCACATTGAGGGTCAGCTCGCGCTCCCTCTGCTCGAAGTCAACCGCCTCCGCCTCGCAGATCTTGGCGCATGCCCCGCATCTTCCGTCTTGGAGATAGATGCAGTGGTCTGGATCGATAGTGGTCACCTGGGGGATGGCCTGTGGGAAGTAGAGGTAGATGGCCTTGCGCTGGCGCAGCCGCATATCGAACTCGTCGGGTACTTTTGAGGGACACTTCTGGATGCATTCGCCGCAGCCAGTGCACTTGGTCTCGTCCACGTAGCGCGGGTGCTTGAGGACCGCGGCGGTGAAGCCGTCAGCTGAGCCTGTGAGCGCTGTGACCTCAGAGTAGGTGTGTATGATGATGTTGGGGTGGCGGGCGCAGTCGCTCATCTTAGGGGAGAGGATGCAGGTGGAGCAGTCATTGGTGGGGAAGGTCTTGTCCAACTGAGCCATCCGCCCCCCAATGCTGGGTAGTTGCTCCACCAGGTGGACCTGAATACCCATGTCCGCCAAGTCGAGCGATGCCTGGATGCCCGCGATGCCTCCCCCGATGACGAGAGCGGCGTGCGGCGATCCCTCGTCCTGCGTCGTCACGGTAGTATTGGCCTCCCCAGTCATTTTCACCCCTCCTGATCTACCGGCCATTGCCGAGGGAAGCTAAGGGAGTCTCAGATCACAGAGGTGGAGAGAAATCGGAGGAGAGGTGTCCCCCCTCTGTATCTCTCTGGATCTTTTCAGGGTTGGCGGTTCATGCCTCAATTGCATCTACCTCCCCCACGTACTGTGCCGCTCGTGCTGCCGCGCCGCTGGCCTGGGCCACCGAGTGAGGGATGTCGGCGGGGCCGCGACAGCAGCCGCAGGTGAAGATCCCCTCGCGTGTCGTGTCTGTGGGCGAGAACGGACTGGTGCGGAAGAACCCATACTCGTCGAGATCCAGGTCGAGGGCGTCAGCCAGAGCGACCACGCCAGGTCCTGGAATGAGGCTGGTAGCCAGTACGGCCAGGTCTACCGTCATCTGCCGCGGACGGGAGGTCGCTCTGTCCTCGTAGTGGAAGATCAACTGCCCGTTTTCATTTTCCTCGATCTGGGCCACGCGGCTGCGGATGTACTCGACACCATATGCTCGTTGGGCGCGCTCAACGTACTCGCGAAAGCCCTTGCCGGACGCACGTAGGTCGGTGTAGAAGATGTACGATTTGACATCTGGAATGTGTTCGCGCGCCAGGACAGCCTCCTTGGTAGCGTGCATGCAGCAGACCGCCGAGCAGAATCTCTGATACTTCAGATTGCGTGAGCCGACGCACTGGATGAAGCCGACTATCTTCGGCTCTTCACGGTCGGTGAGGCGGATGAGGCGCCCGCCGGAAGGGCCGCTGGCGCAGATCAATCGCTCGAACTCCAACCCGGTGATGACGTTCTCGTAGCGGGTGTAGCCGTACTCGGTCAACGCCACCGGGTCGAAGGTCTCCATGCCGACGGCCACGACAATGGCGCCCACCGAAAGCTCGATCACCTCATCCTTCATGTCAAAGTCTATGCATTGTTTCTGGCAGGCCTCAATACAGCGTCCGCAGACGATAGGGTCGTCCCCCAGGCAGTCATCCCGGTTGACGATGTACGCTTGGGGAATCGCCTGAGGGAAGGGAATGTGGATCGCCCGTCGCGTGGAGAGCCCCATCTGAAACTCATCTCGCTTCACGATGGAGCAGACCTCGGCACAGTCGCCGCAGGCCGTGCAGGTCGACTCATCCACGTAGCGAGCCTTCTTGAACACCTGAACCCTGAAGTCACCAGCCTTGCCGGTTGCGGCCTGCACTTCGGAGAGCGTGTGAAGGGTGATGTTGGGGTGCCGAGCACACTCCACCATCTTCGGCGAGAGAATGCAGGTGGAGCAGTCGTTGGTAGGGAAGGTCTTGTCCAATTGGGCCATGCGCCCTCCGATGCTGGGGCTCTTCTCCACTAGGTGCACATGCAGGCCCATCTCGGCTAAGTCGAGCGATGCCTGGATGCCAGCGATGCCCCCGCCGACGACCAGAACGTCTTTCATAGGATCCCTTCCATCACCAGTCGCAGTCTGCGCGGGTGCGGGAGACGGTACGCAGGGCGTATTCCGTCAGGCAGCGGCCCGCATCATTCACTCCTCCATCGTCTCGCGCCCGTACTGCAGCCCCCTCTCGAATGCACGCTCGTTGAGTTCCTCCGTGCCCTTGGGAACCGAATCAAGCACCCCCTGCCTGACGGCCTCTGGCGATGCGATGTCGGTCACTGCGGCCACGAAGCCGAGCATGACCACATTGGCCACGATACGGCGCCCCAACTCCTCCGCTATGCGCGTAGCGGGTATCTTGAGGACCCGCAAGCCCTCGGCTTCCTCGTCCAGTTCCACCAGGCCCTCATCGATGATCAGCAGGCCATCTCGGCGGAAGCCGGGCACATACTTGTTGTATCCGCCCTGGGACATAATGATGAGGATCGAGGGGGCTATCACGTGCGGGTAGCTTAGCTCCACCGGGTCATCGGCGATGGCGACCTGGGCGGCGCAGGCACCGCCTCGCGACTCTGGTCCGTAGCTCTGGGTGAAAGTAGCGTACCGACCGTCGTAGAGGACGGCTGCCTTGCCCACGATCTCCCCGCTACGAATAATCCCTTGTCCGCCAAAGCCCGACAGCCGTATCTCCAACCGATTCACTATCTTCCTCCTACTCCTGATCCCTCAGCGCCTGCTGGAGTCGTTGGGTACGCTGCTCTGAGAAGGTCGGCTTATCAATGTTCACAAAGTTCCCTTCGACCAGCTCACCTCCCAGCGCGATGTCCGTCTTGCTCAGGTCAACGTCATGCTGGATGACACCGTGTTCGTGGTAGTAGTGCAACGTGTCCAACCCGCGGCGCTGCTTGTGCCGACGCCCGAAACCGATTGGGCAGGGGGAGATCACCTCGACCAGACTGAATCCGGGCTTAAGCAGCGCCTCGGTCATAGAACGCTCCAGCCGTCGGGCGTGGAGTACTGTCCAGCGCGCCACGTACACTGCCCCACTGGCGGCAGCCAGCGTCGAGACGTTGAACGGGTACTCGTAGTTGCCGTAGGGGGATGTAGTGGTGATGCCGCCGATGGGCGTCGTCGCCCCGACCTGCCCGCCAGTCATACCATAGTTGAAGTTGTTGACGCAGATGACAGTCATATCGATATTTCGTCGGGCGGCATGGATGAAGTGATTACCACCGATAGTCACCAGATCCCCATCGCCGGAGAATACCACCACCTTCAGTTCTGGATTGCCCAGTTTGAGGCCTGTAGCAAAGGGGATGGCCCGGCCGTGGGTGGTGTGGAATGAGTCCAACTTGACGTAGCCCGCAACTCGTCCGGTGCAGCCGATCCCCGAAACCACTGCCACCTTGTCGAGGTCCAGGGCCGACTTGCACAGCGCGCTGAGAAAGCAGGTCAGGGCCGTGCCTAATCCGCAGCCAGGGCACCAGATGTGCGGCAGCCGCTCGGTACGCAGCAGACTGTCCATCGGGTGACGACCATGAAACGCCTCGTCCAACCCCTCGGCCTCGGTGTGTGTCTCCAGCGTCTTGTCTATTCGATAGCTCTCCATCTCCAGCTTCATATACGATTCCTCCGCTCTAGCTTCTGCAAGTGCGCGGCTCTACTCGTCCACCTTGCGTCCAGCCGCCCTGCGGATTGCGTTCAATACCTTCTTTGGGTTGTGGATGTTCCCTCCCGGATGTGGTACGGAGACAACTTCTGCTTGGCCTGCCGTGCAGCGTTCCACCTCGCGCACGATCTGCCCCATGTTGATCTCCGGGACGACGAGGGCGTCTACTTGGCCAGCCAGTTCCCGAATGTGCTGGTCTGGGAAGGGCCACACGGTCACCAACCTCAGAAGCCCCACGTCGATACCTTCTTCGCGCGCCATCTGCATGGGCCAGACGGAAGCGCGGGCGGCCATGCCGTAGGAGACGATGGCCACATCAGCGTCGTCCAGGGCGTTCTCTTCCATCATGATGATATCATCTTTGTTCTTCTCGATCTTGTCGATGAGCCGTTGGACCAGGGGCCACTGGGCGCTATCGTCGGCTGTGGCCGGGTAGCCGCGCTCGTCGTGAGTCAATCCCGTGGTGTGGATGCGGTAGCCTTCGCCAGCGACGGCCATAGGCGGCACCCATTCGCCGGGCGCGACGCGGTAGGGCTGGTACTCATCCGGCGGCACCGTCGGCTTGCGCCGGGACACGATTTCGATTTCCTCGAGAGGTGGGATGACCACCTTCTCGGTCATGTGCCCCACCTCGGCGTCGGTCATAACCAGCACCGGCGTGCGGTAGATCTCTGACAGATTGAACGCGTGAATGGTCAGGTCAAAGAGCTCCTGCGGCGAGGAGGGCGCCAGCGCAATGATGGAATAGTCGCCGTGGGAGCCCCACCGTGCCTGCATCATATCTCCCTGACTGACCAACGTCGGCAGGCCTGTGGAGGGACCTCCTCGCTGCACGTTTACCAGCACGCAAGGTGTCTCCAGCATGATGCCCAGGCCCAGGTTCTCCATCATCAGTGAGAAACCAGGTCCGCTCGTGGCTGTCATTGCTTTCACCCCTGCCCACGAGGCGCCCAGCACGGCGTTCATAGAGCCGAGTTCGTCCTCCATCTGGATGTACATCCCATCCACCAGGGGGAGTCGCTCGCTCATGCGCTGTGCTATCTCCGTGGCCGGGGTGATGGGATAGCCGGCAAAGAAGCGACAGCTGGCGCAGATGGCTGCCTCAGCACAAGCTATGTCTCCCAGCATGAAGAACTCGCCGCTTAGCGTGCCATCGTGGTCTGATCGGCTCATAGAAGCACTACCTCACCTTCTGTCTCCTCGACATAGATGGAAAACTCCGGACAGAGCAACTGACACAGTCCGCAGCTGACGCAGGCGTCCTCCCTAATGACCGTGGGAGGGTGATATCCCTTCGTGTTGATCTCGTCCGAGACTTCGAGCACGTCGCGCGGGCAGAAGTCGACGCACCAACCGCAGCCCTTACAGCGCTCCTTCAGGACGTGGAGTACGCCGCGAGGTATTCTGATCTCCTCCAGGTCTAAAGGTCTTCTCCAGAATTTCAACCTTGTGCCTCCCTACTGGACACCGAGAGTGAGCTTCACCAGATCGGGAAGGGCTCCCCGCTGGATTGCTGCCTCCAGCGGGTGTGGCCGAATCGAGCCCTTCCCAATGTACCAAGCCTGGCTCCTCGGTTCTGTGTATTGGATCATCTCTACTCGCTGCTGAGTCGCGCGAGTCCCCGATTTGAGGTTGCCCACGACAAGCAGTTTGAGCGGGCCCTCAGCCCGAAGCCAAGCTGTGCGCGTTCCAGCTCTTGGCGAGAGTCGATGGGAGAGTTTTGGCAGCTCGGCGCGGCTGGGGACGTGCTCCGCGGATTGTTCGATGCAGCTTGCCTTCATAGTGGCTTTCTTGTGGCTGGTCGATCCCCGAGGAAGAGCGGTCATCCGTCTTCTGGGTGACCGCTAGAGGCTTCGTCCTTCTATGGCGGCCAGAATCTCTCCTGGCTTGATGATCTCCCCGTCGGCGCGGTTGACCCGCTGAACTTTGCGCCGGCCCGCCACGCGCTCCACCTCCAGCACGATCTGTCCCAGGTTCATCTCCGGCACTACCACCCGATGGAGCCGCTCCGCAGCCTGCTCAACGATCTCCTCGGGGAAGGGCCACAGGGTCTTGAGCTTCAGGAAGCCCACCCGGCGGCCCCGCTGGCGGGCCATCTCCACCGCGTGCCGGGCGGAGCGGGCGGTGGTCCCGTAGGCTATTACCAGCGTGTCCGCTTCCTCTACCCCATCCTCTTCGTAGAGTAGTATATCGGACAAGCTCCGCGTGATCTTGCGGAAGATCCGCTCCAGCCAGGGGTTCACTTCGTCCA
>JASFWK010000021.1:0-24788 GCA_050049355.1 Anaerolineae bacterium
CCGAGGAGGAGTTGGGACGGGAGGAGTGTACAGTCGCACATATGCACTACATTGCTGGGCAGGTTCCAGCTGCTCCATTCTCTGCGACTGCTCAGATTCGTTACCATCACCGCGAGGTCCCTGTCAGCGCTTCCCCTCTGGCGGGCGGGCGGCTTCGCGTCTGCTTCGTGCATCCCCAGCGGGATGTTACCCCCGGTCAGTATCTGGTTCTCTATCGGGGTGAAGCGGTGTTGGGGGGCGGGGTCATCTGTCCGTTTGGTCCATCTGGGGCGGAGGAGGTCTGAATACCTGTGGCCGCTTGGGAGGAAGTGTGGAATGAGACACGCGGGGAGCGGCTGCTAGAGCGCGTGTGGCGGTGCGATAGTTTTCTGTGTCGTCTGAGAGGCCTTACCTTCCGGCGTGGGCTGGCGCGAGACGAGGGCCTCCTGCTCGTGGGGAAGCGAGAGAGCCGCGTTGAGACGGCTATTCATATGTTCTTTGTCTTCTTTCCCATCGCGGCGGTCTGGCTGGATGGGGAGGGAAAGGTGGTGGACGCGCGCCTGGCTCGACCTTTTCGACCCCTCTACGTCCCTCGTCGGCCCGCCCGGGATATCCTGGAGGGTCCGCCTGAGCTGTTGAGCCGGCTCCGGGCGGGGGAGTATCTGCGCTTTGAGGGACCCGGCGGATAGAGAGTTCGTGCGAAGTCTGCAGTCTTCCTGCCACGTCATACAGGCGATGTTTCGTTTGCCTCCTCGGTAAGATCGTGTTAGAATAGATGACGTTATGAGAGAGCCCGCACAGGACCGACCTGAGGTTCCTGCTGAAGAGATGCGAGCCGCTTCGCCGACCGAGGCGCGAGCCAAGCGGAGTCTGATTCTTGGCTTGGCACTGGCTGGCTTCGTTCTGGTAAGTACGTCGGCGCTCCTGGTCGTTCTGGCGATCGACGCGCGGCGCTCGGGTTCAGTGTCTCTCATCTCTGTTCTGCGCGATATGGCCATCGTGCTCGTGGCTCTGGAGACACTGATAGTCGGCGTGCTGTTGATCGTGCTAGTGCTGCAGGTTCAGGCGTTGGTGGGGCTTCTGAGGGATGAGATTCGACCGATGCTTGAGGCGATCAACGAGACGTTGGCGACGGTGCGGGGTACCACTCGGTTCATGAGTCAGAAGGTTGTCTCACCAACTATCCAGGCGGCTGGCTTCTTTGCTGGGCTGCGGCGTGTTGTGCAGGAGATGACCACGCTGCGCAGAGGTTCAGATGAGGAGTGAGGAACAGACCGAGATCGTAAGGAGGGAGAAGATGGCTAATGATAGGGGCAATGGTAGCGAGTTCGGAGCGTTCTTGAGTGGTTTCGTAATCGGCGGCTTGGTCGGCGCGGCAGTGGCCTTCCTGCTGGCTCCTCAGTCCGGGGAAGAGACGCGAACGCAGATCCGCGGCAGGACCATCGAGTTGAGGGGCCGAGCTGAGGAGGAGATCGATCGAGCGCGAACTAGGGCGGAGCAGACTTTGGACGAAGCGCGCGCCAAAGCGGAGGCTGTGGCTGCCGACATTCGGCGTCGGGCCGAGGAACTGCAGGTTCAGGGGCGGACGCTTCTCGAAGAGAGACGCAGGCAGGTCACAGAGGCGGTCGAGGAAGCGAAGAAGGCCGCCGAGGAGGCCGAGGGTTTGGCTGAGGAAGCTGCAGAAGCGTGACGATTTGGGCAGCCTCCTCTGATCGACCAAGGTCTGAATAGCGGACTGACAGGATGACTCGGCGGCTTGTCGGCTGCCGGGGATTCCGTAATTCCTCTCCCATCCCAGCGCCGGCTTGGAAGGCCGGCGCTGTTGCCTATTGGTCGGACCCGATGGATCGCCAAGCCTGGGGCAAGAATCGGATCAGGTCACCCGCCGCCATTCCGGCAGAGCTCAGGTTCTTTCGGGCCAGTTCTCCGGCCAGGCCGTGGAGGTAGGCTCCGGCTACAGCTGCCTCGAACGGGCCCAACCCCTGAGCGCGCAGGGCGACGATGATCCCCGCCAGCACGTCCCCCGTGCCGCCAGTGGCGAGCCCCGCGTTGGCGAAGGGTTCCAGCACAGTTCGACCATCCGGCGCGGCCACCACCGTGTAGGCTCCCTTAAGCACGATCGTGTTTCCCCAGTCCTTGGCCTGTCTTCGGGCCGCCTCCACTCGGTCGGCCTGGATGTCGGCGATTGAGGAGCCCATCAGCCGTGCCATCTCGCCGGGGTGGGGGGTCAGCACCGTGCCCGATGGGAGTCGAGCGGGCCAGTCGGAAAGCTCTGCCAGAATGTTCAGCCCGTCAGCGTCCACTACCAAGGGGGGCAGCAGTATCTGCTGTGATGGATGTTTGTCGGTGTGCAGGAAGCCCGGCCGCCGCCGCTGTGCGCTCCCTGTCAGAAGCCTCTCAAGAAAGCTCGCCGTCTCCGGCTCCCGTCCCAGCCCTGGCCCGACGAGCATCGCGTCGTACTCTTCCATGTGCTCCGTCAGTATCTCCGCCGCCGGCCCGGTGATCACGCCCAGTTCGTGTGGTAGCAGTAGATAGGTCGCCTCGGCTAGCCCAGCCGCTACTGTGCCGTGAATCGCAGCGGGGAGCGCCAGCGTCACCAGGCCTGCTCCTCCTCGCACTGCGGCTGCGCCTGCCAGCCCGGCCGCGCCGGTGTAGTTTGTCGAGCCGGCCACAATCAGCGCCCGCCCGAAAGTCCCCTTGTGGGCGTCTGGGGGACGGGCTGGAAGCCAGGCTCTGAGCATCTGGGAGGTCGCTACCTCCAGACTGATATCCGCTGCCAGCTTGGGGTCAGTGCCTATGTCGGCCACCACCAGTTCCCCAACCGCTGCGGCACCGGGGAAGCGGAAGTGGCCTTGCTTGGGGTAAGCGAAGGTGACTGTCAGGTCAGCCGGAAGAGCGGATTCATCCAGCGCGCCGGTGTCGAAATCGAGTCCGCTGGGCCCGTCTACAGCAGCGACCAGGGGGTGCCCGCGCTGAGAGGATTCGGGCACCCCCCTCAGACGCACCAGTCCTTGCGGCTGGCGTTGGCCACGGCGGTCAACCACTTCTCTGACCGCTTTCAGAACCTTTGCCACCGTGCCTTTGACGGGTAGCTCGATCCCAGTACCGAGAAGGGCATCCACAACCACGTCCGCCCGCGCCGCCAGCCGACGCAGGAGCTGGCCGCCCTGGTCGTCGTCGGCACCCGCGCAGGTGACCTCCGACTCCAGCAACTGCCGGAAGTTCTCGTCGTCGCCAGGATCGCGGGCTCGGGTGAGGTAGCAGATCACATCCACTCCAGCCTGGGAGAGGTGGCGGGCTGCCACAAGACCATCGCCGCCGTTGTTGCCCGGTCCCACGAGCACCAACACCCGTCTCTCTTCCATCTTCCGCCAGGCCATCAGGGCCTCGGCGAACGCCTGCCCTGCCCGCTCCATCATCGCGGTGTATGTATGTCCGGCGGCATCCGAAGCCGCCTCGATGGTCCTCATCTGTTCCACTGTGACGACTTTCACTTCTTCTCTCCAGTTCTGCAGTGAGGATAGGTGCGGTTGGCGAATCAAGTGCTACAGCCGCGGCAGCACGATATCCTGCTGGCTTTGATACTTCCCCTTCTTGTCCGCATAGGAAATCTCGCACTCCTCGTCCGCCTCGAAGAAGAGCACCTGGGCGATGCCCTCCCCGGCGTAGATCTTCGCCGGCAAAGGGGTGGTATTGCTGATCTCCAACGTGACGTATCCCTCCCACTCGGGCTCGAAGGGCGTGATGTTGACGATGATGCCGCATCGGGCGTAGGTGGACTTGCCCAGGCAGATGCAGAGGACGCTGCGGGGGATGCGGAAGTACTCCACCGAACGGCCCAAAGCAAAGGAGTTGGGCGGGATGACGCAGACGTCCCCCTCGAAGCTGACCATCGCCCGTGTATCGAATCGCTTGGGGTCGACGACGGTCAGATCCCCGAGGCCAGACGTGAAGATCTTGAACTCTTGGGCCACGCGGATGTCGTAGCCGTAGGACGAAAGGCCGAACGAGATGAGACCGTCGCGTACCTGGTCTCGTACAAATGGCTCGATCATCCTTTCATCCAGTGCCATCTTCCGGATCCAGTGGTCGGGCTTCAGGCCCATTGGCAGTGCCTACCTCCGTGGGTTCTCTTGGGTATAAGTATGCTACATCTCCTCGGGTGCGCTCATGCCCATCAGGTACAGGACGCGTGCCAGGACCAGCTTGGCGGCGCGCACCAACTGCAGGCGGGCGCGAGTTAACTCCGCGTTGGCGGGGTCGGATGAGACAACGCGGCAGTCGCGGTAGAAGACGTGGAAGGCCCCCGCCAGGTCGCGGGCGTAGAAGGGGAGGTAGTGTGGCGTCAACTGCTCGACGGTTCGCTCAACCACCTCTGGCAGCTCCAGCATCTTGCTGATCAGGGCTAATTCGCTGGGGTGGTGGAGATTGGAGAGGTCAGCCGGTGCGTCCAGTTCCCAACCCTTCTCCTGAGCGTGACGGAGTATGCTGGCGATGCGAGTATGGGCGTACTGAACGTAGTAGACGGGATTGCGCTCTGACCGCTCCACTGCCAGATCGAGGTCGAACTCCATATGACTCTCCGGCGAGCGAGCGAGCATGAAGTAGCGCACTGCGTCGACTCCTACTTCGTCGATCAGTTCGTCTAAGGTGACAAAGTGTCCTCGGCGCGTGCTCATCCGCACCAACTCGCCGCCCTTCACCAGCGTGACGAATTGATGGAAGACGACGCGTACGTTCTCGGTATCGTATCCCAAGGCGCGCAAGCCGGCAACCACGTCTGGGTACTCCTCAACGTGATCGGCGCCCAGGATTGTGATCATCAGGTCGTAGCCTCGGCGAATCTTCTCGACGTGGTAGGCGATATCTGGCAGGCGGTAAGTGGGTTCGCCCGTCGACTTGACCAGGACCCGATCCTTGTTCCCGCCAAGGGCCTCGACCCGGAACCAGGTTGCATCTTCCTTCTCGTAGACAAAGCCGCGTTCGCGAAGCGCATCCAGGGTCTCCCAAACCTGCCTGCCTTGATGGAGGGAGTTCTCGTTGAAGTAGTTGTCGAAGTGAATGCCCAGTCGGGCAAGCGTGGCGCGTATTTCGGCGAATATCGCCTCCTCCGCATATTCCTTGAAGACGTCTGTGTCGGCACTGGCAAGCGTGTCTCCGTGCTCGTCGCAGAGATCGCCGGCGATATCCTGGATGTAGTCTCCCTGGTAATGATCCTCTGGAAACTCTATCTCGAGGCCCAGCAGTTCCAGGTAGCGCAGTCGCACCGAGTTGCCAAGGATCTCCATCTGGCGGCCGGCGTTGTTGAAATAGTACTCGCGCTCCACTTGATAGCCGGCTGCTGCCAGGAGGCTGGCCAACGTGTCGCCCATGACGCCGCCTCGCCCCCGTCCCACCGTCAAAGGCCCGGTGGGATTGGCGCTCACGAACTCGACCTGGGCCTTCCGCCCGCGGCCTATGCCTATGTCGCCGAAGCTCTTGCCAGCGGCCAGGATCCTATCCACCTGCACCGCAAGCCACGCATGGTCCAGCCAGAGGTTGATGTAACCCGGCGCCACGGGCTCCACTCGCCCGACGAAGTCGGCCTCGGGCAGATGGGCCACTGTCCTACGGGCCAGCTCCAGTGGATTCATGCGCGCTTCGGGGGCTAACTTCAGGCAGATGGACGAGGCGTAATCGCCGTGTTCTGGTCGGCGGCCACGCTCGACCGGCACGGGGGGGATCTCAAAGGACGGGAGAGCGTCCGTCCTCTGAGCTCTCTCAAGGCCTCGATTGATCAGGGTAGCGATTCTTTCGTGAAGGGGTTTTTCCACGCTTTCACCTCGTTCTTGGTCTATTGTGGGGTGAGTCGGCAGTCTACTCTTGGTGGAGTACTGGGGTTGGACGCAGTATTGACTCAACAACTCCCATTCTGCCCTGAGGTGGCAGTAGGCAGCACGACGTCAAGGCTCCGCCTGCTCGAGCTCATGCCACTCGGCGAGTTGCTCTCGAAGCTGCTGCCGCTCCCCCTCTGGAAGGAAGGCTGCGTCCACAGCGTTAAGGACGGTTCTGTGGATCTCCTTCAGCTCAAGGCCGATCGCTGTCATTGCCACCATATACTCGTCCGTCAGTGTCGTGTCGGAGACGCTCGGGTCATCGGTGTTGATGGTCACGTGAAGGCCCAGAGCCATCAGGTCCGGTAGTGGATGCTGACTGAGCCGGCGGACCGCACCCGTCTGGAGGTTACTGGTGGGGCAGACCTCCAGAGTCACGCGGTGCTTGCGGGCAAAGCGGACCGCCTCCGAGTTCTCCACCACCCGGACGCCGTGCCCAATGCGGTGGGCGTGAAACTGGCGGATGGCCTCGAGGACGTTCTGCGCGTCTCCAACTTCGCCGGCATGGACTGTGATACCCAGGCCTTCCTGACGCGCGCGGTAGAAGAGGTGAGCGAAGGGAGGCGACGGGTAGTTGAGCTCGTCGCCCGCAAGGTCGATCCCAACCACGCCTTGTCCCCGATAGGCGAGGGCTAGTTCGGCGATCTCCTCAGCAACCCGGGGGCTCTCCTCCCGTCCGATCTGCAAAATCAACCGCGCTGTTATGTCGTGGTCCGCCTGGGCGCGGCCAATAGCCCCGTCGACCCATTCAACGACATCTTTCAATGCGAACTCTTGAGCTCGGGACAGGGCTACCGGGTTAAAGCGCAGCTCAAGGTAGCGGATGTTGTCCGCAGCCGCATCGGCAACTGCTTCGTATGCCACTCGTTCCACCGCTTCACGGCTCCGATAGAAGCGGCGTAGCAGACGGAACTTGGCCAGGAAGCCGTGGAAGTCCGGACTCTCGTCGGTGATCTGGACGTACGGGCGAAGCTCCTCGATGCTGTGGGCGGGTAGGTCAATGCCGTGCTCCATCGCGATCTCCGAAAGCGTCTGGAGTCGCAGTGATCCCTCCAGATGGCGGTGGAGGTCCACCTTTGGCAGGATTTGGAGCGGCGATCGTAGTTCGTCTGAGTCTTTCATCGGCCCAGTCGTCGTCTGATGGTGGTGCTCCATTGTGCTCCCGCGGTCCGTTGGAATTGCTGTCTAAGTGTCACTGCGCGCGAAGGCCGCTCCTTTTGCCTATTCAGCTACTTGCCTGCATCTTTCCGGCCCCGTCTCTGGAGGCCGTGTCTGTCTCTCACTAGCTTTCCTTCAAGAGCCAGGACCAATACCACCAGACCAGACCTACATTGATGGCCACGCCGATGAAGAGGGGGATGTGGAAGAATAGCAGCCAGAAGGTTGGAGAGAGGAGCCACTCTGAGGAGGGGTCCTGGGTCAGATAGGCAGCGTTGTGCGCGACGTAGGCAGCCAGCGCCAGGCTCAGGAAGGCAATTGCCACCAGGAAGCCTCTATAGTAGAGCTGCATCCTGGTGACCGCGCCCAATCTGCGGCTCAGGCTCATGTAGATGGTGGTGGCGTAGATCAGAGCCAGCAGACTCATTGGTCCCAGCGGCGTTGTCAGAACTTTGATCACTGTTCCCCCATCATAATCTGCTGGAGGAGATAGGATGCGAACAGCAGGGACGTACCTCCAATGAACAGGAGGAGGTCTCCCGCCGGGATTCCCACGAAGTTCGCATTGCCTATCACGTAACAGAGCGCTCCTACTGGAAGCAGTACTAGTGGGAAGAGGAAGAGCCATGAGTAGGCGGTCTCGCCGGAGGAGCGCTCGTAGAATCCGGCGATCTTTCGCAGGAAGTAGATCAGTATGCTGATTCCAATCCAGGAGCCTGCTGTCAACACGACGATTGCAGTGTCCATTACAGCCTCTAGCGCTTCACAAACGCCTCGATAAAGGAATGTGCCATACGACGAGGGCTGCCGCTCATGATTCCCTCACGTCCCTCGAAGCGGGATTGCACATTGATCCCCTCGTCGGAGATTGTGAATCGTCGGATGTCCTTGTCGTGGTCGCTGCCGCGCATCTTGAGTACCAGCAATGCCTTATGAATGGCGCTCTCTATCTCCACGTACCGCAGGAGGACGTAGTTGTCCACCACAAATGGAATGTTCTCCTCGTACCCCTCCGCTTCACCCAGCAGAGCGGCGCTCTCTCGTGTCAGAATGCCTGTCAACTCCTCCCGCTTGAGGCCATTGATGAAACCATAGATCGTCTGCCGCAGTTCAATCGGGTTCTCGGCAAGGCGTTCGAAATGGGAGACGCTATCCACCAAGATGCGGCGTGCGTTCATTCTGCGCGCCAGCTTCTCGATCTCCCCCCCGGCCTCCTCCAGGTAGGCCCGGGAGACCTCTGGACTGGTCATGATTATGCGGAGTTTCCCTTCCTCCTCCAGCCGCCGGAAATCCCAGCCGAAGTTAGCCGCGTCCCGATAATACTGACTGGGAAACTGCTCAAAGGTCAGAATGATACCAGGCTCTTCTTCGACCACAATCCCGTGGTAGATGAACTGCATGCCAAGTGTCGTCTTACCCGTGCCTGGTGCGCCCTCGACAAGGGTCACTGTCTGCCGAAGCAATCCGCCCCGCAGCATCTGGTCCAAGCCTGGTATTCCCGTCTTGACGCGCTCCATTCCATTCCCTCCTTTCGATTCGCCGTCGTGGTGTCTGCCCCTCACCGCATGTTGCGGATGATGTGGTAGATCGCCTTGACGCGGAACTGCCGATCATCGGAGGCCTCGACGAAGCGGCGGATCAAACCTCTGATGTCGGGGTCGTTGGAAAGCGAATAGACGGTCATATCGCCCAGTTGATGCTTGGAGAGTATGTCCTGAGCGGCCAGCTCAGCCAGCTCAGCCCTTGTCGCCTCCACGTTGCGACCGGCGTAGCGGGCGATGTTTATTGCAGTGTCGGTTGTGTGGGGATTCTCGTGAAAGAAGCGGATGAGGTCCCACTTGACAAACGAATTGACCGTTGTGCGCAGGAATGTCAGTAGTTCGGGGTCCATATCGGCCATCAGCCGGCCAACTAAATCCTGATCCATACTTCAGCCTCCCGCTCTCTCATCGGCTAGCGGTGCCGCCTTCTCCTCCGGTCGGGCGTTTGGGATGGATGTCCTCTGGTCGTGGACGCTCTACTGGCCTCTCTATCCTCGCGCAGATGGCAGTGTTTGTACTTCTTGCCGCTGCCACACCAGCAGGGGTCGTTGCGGCCTAGTTCCCTGTGTGGTGGTGGAGAAGCTGGTTGCGGTTCTTGGGAGCGGCGGGCACTGCGGGGTGCGCTCTGTCTCACGGTTCGCAGCCCTCGGGGGGGGCGCGAAGTTGCGATCAATGTGGGCACGCGGAGCAGCCTGCGCGCGACTTGAGATTGAACTTGGCTCAGCAGCAGCTCGTACATATGGTGAGCTTCCTTCCGGAAGGCAACGAGAGGATTCTGCTGCCCGAACGCGCGCAGTCCGATCCCTTCGCGCAGGATCGCCAGATCTGTCAGGTGGCGGACCCACAGGCTGTCCACTGTTCGCAGCATGATCTGTCGATCGCGATAGACTCTCACCGCCTCGACAAAACCCCCTTGGATCTTCTCTTGCGTCTCGTCGGGAAGGCGGCCCAGGGGACTCTCAGCGGTCGACTCGGGGAGTTCATCGCCCAGGTGCTCCATCACGCGCTGGTATGTCAGCCGTTGCAGTGGCTCACTGGCCCTCCGCAGCCGGGCTAGTGTTTCTTCCTGTTGGAGTGCCTCTTGATAGAATCGGAGGCCTAGTTGCCTGCTGAGCATGTCGTAGGCTCGCTCTGCAAGGACGAGAACCTCCTCTTGGATTTCCGTGGGCGAGAGCTGTGCCCATCGCTGGAGCGAACTCTCGGCGGGGAGGGGGACAAAGGTGCGAATTTCTCCGTAGAGACCCTTCAAGTCCCACTCCTCCGGTAGCTCGCCAGCGCAGTGAGCAGCTATGAGCGCAGCGACCTCCTCCTCGACCATCCGCAACACCTGGTCCTGCAGGTCGTGCTCGCTCAGTACCTGATGGCGCTGATCGTAGATCGTCTCCCTCTGCTTGTTGACTACGTCGTCGTACTCCAAGACATGCTTGCGGAGATCGAAGTTGTATCCCTCCACCCGCTTCTGAGCTGACTCTACGCTCCTACTGAGGATGCCGAACTCCAACGGGACATCCCCCATTCCCATCTGCTCCATCAGGTTCTGCACCCGCTCGCCACCGAAGCGGCGCATTAGTTCGTCTTCCAAGGATAGATAGAATCGGGAGGAGCCTGGATCCCCCTGTCGACCGGCCCGGCCCCGCAGCTGGTTGTCGATACGCCGTGCTTCGTGTCGCTCGGTGCCGATGACGTGCAGTCCGCCGCGGGCGCGTACGCTCTTCTGATTGCGGCGGCACTCCTCGTGGATCTCGTTGATCCTCTCGATGATATCCGGGGGCAGCTCCGGATAGCGGGCCATCAGAGCGTGGGCAGCCTCCTCCTTTCCGCGCAAAGTCAGTCGAATCAGCTTCATCAGCAGATTATGGTGAGTGGAGGCTAGCCCAGAGGTGACGAAGTCCTGGGCATCCTTTGCCCCTTCGAGCTTCTCCCGCAGGCGCTGGATGTGGGAGATGGTCTCCATACTCACTCCACTGGTCTGCTGAGCCAGCTCGCCTGCCCTATCCCACGCCTCAGTCAATATATGCCGGGCGAGTTGGACACCCTGTGCGCGGTGATGGGGGGAGAGTTTGCCTTCTGTGATCAGTCGCGCGGCGAAGAAGACGGGCAGCGCGCTTCCCCCTTCCGATTTGGCTCGCTGGTAGGCGGCGTACTCGTCAGAAAGAAGCTGCGCAGTGCGAACAGTCGTTTCCGATGCCCCCTTCCCGCGAGTGCCTCCCTTTGGGTTGCTGATGCCTTCCAGGATGGCAGGGAGCTGAGTTTCCACTTCCTTCCGCAGCGCACGCACGGCGAGACCCTCTGGGCTGCCGCCAAGCACGATGTCCACTCCGCGCCCGGCCATGTTGGTGGCGATCGTCACCGCGCCAGGACGACCTGCCTGAGCGATCACGAGTGCCTCCTGTTGGTGCTTCTTGGCGTTGAGGACGTTATGGGGGATGCCCTGTCTGTCGAGCAAGCGAGATAGGTGTTCTGAGGTTTCAACCGCGATTGTGCCGACCAGTACAGGACGTTTGGCCTGGTGTAGTGCTTCTATCTCCTGGACGATGGCTCTGAACTTGCTTCCCGCGTCCAGGTAGATGGAGTCCGACAGATCCAACCGGCGGAAGTATCGCTCCTGAGGTGGGTTCCCTCGCTCGTAGGTTGTGACGGGCGTCTCTTGGCGCCCATTCAGGACGCCGGCGAATGTCACCTCGTCAAGCTCGTCGGTTGTGCGCTGCTGCTCCTGCAAGTTGCCATACCTCGCTCGGTACTCTACGTTGGTCGGGAGGACGATGACGTCTAGTCCGTAGATGGTGTAGAATTCCTCCTCCTCGGTAGCAGCGGTGCCGGTCATCCCGGCCAGCTTCTGGTACATCCGGAAGTAGTTCTGGATGGTGATGGTGCCGTAGGTGAGGTTCTCGCGCTGGATCGCCAGGTTCTCCTTCGCCTCAATGGCCTGGTGGAGGCCCTCTGAGTAGCGTCGGCCGTAGAGCAGCCGGCCGGTGAATTCGTCCACGATGATAACCTGCCCATCCTTGACAATGTAATCCTTGTCCCGATGATGGATCACGCGGGCGTGGAGGGCGTTATCCAGGTAGGGCAGCATGTGGGCGTGCTCGGCGTCATAGATGCTCTCGCCGCCGGAGATCTCTGGGAGAAGGGATTCGACCCGGTCAATGCCCTCCTCTGTGAGCGTGACCACCTGCGTCCTTTCGTCTATCTCGTAGTGGGCATCGCGCTTCAGACGCGCGGCGATCTGGCCAAAACGGCGGTACAGGTCTGACGGTTCGTCAGCCGGACCGGAGATGATGAGAGGGGTGCGGGCCTCGTCGATGAGCACGTTGTCAATCTCATCGATGATGGCGTAGTTGAGCTCCCGTTGAGTACACTGCGTCAGGTCGGTCACCATATTGTCTCGCAGGTAGTCGAAGCCGAACTCGTTGTTGGTGCCGTAGGTGATGTCGGCTTCATACGCCTCTCGCCGAGGGCAGGGCCGCCAGTGGACGAGCCGGTCGTCTTCCATCAGAGCGGCCCCCTCCACGTATTCGGGATCGTAGAGAGCGGAGAAGCCCGGAATGACGAGCCCGACGCGCAAGCCCAGTACATCGAAGGATGGCCCCATCCACCCGCCATCCCTCCGGGCCAGGTAGTCGTTGATGGTAACCAAGTGGACCCCGCGGCCTACCGGTACGCCGTCAATGGTCACGAACTCCCATCGATCGGGGTCCTCTCCCCACTCCTCTCGTGCTCGCTCCGTCCATTCCGGATTGAGGTCCAGCGCATTCAGGTAGAGTGGTAGGGTAGCGACCAGCGTCTTACCCTCGCCGGTCTTCATCTCAATAATCCTGCCTTGGTGGAGGATTACCCCTCCAATCAGCTGGACGTCGTAGTGGCGCAGACCGATGGTGCGGCGGGCGGCCTCGCGCGCGGCCGCGAATGCCTCCGCCAGTAGATCGTCCAATGTCTCCCCGCGCGCCAGGCGGCGGCGGAACTCAGCTGTCTTTCCCCGCAGCTGCTTCTCGGAGTAGTTCTCGTACTCCGGCTCCAGGGAGTTTATCTCTTCAACGACGGTCTGGAGTCGGGCGATCTCCCTCTCGTCTGAATCTCCGATCAGCCTGCTGACCAGTCCCTTCAGTCCTGCTACCATCTCATCGCCTTCGCACTGCCTTCTTCCTCATACTCATATGTAATTGGCATTATACCAACTTCTCCTGTGGTAGGCAATCTAGCTACCGGACAGTTTGGCCTAGCGCTGAGCCGACGCTCGCCGAAATCTCTGAGCCTTTGGCCTGAGTAGTAGCCTCTTCTTCATATGCTCGGCTCGGTAGAGCAGCGTTCGGGCCGGTGTGGGCGCGCCAGGCAAGATCACACCCCGCATAAGAGCTCTCCACATGTTGGGACCTGGTCGAGACCAGCTTACATGACACCCAGGTCGTCACCCATTGGGCGGTGTTCGCTCAGCCGAAGCAGACCAGCGCTGATTCCTTGAAGAGGTGCTCGAGTCATGCACCTGGTCGGCGCGGCGACAGGCGGTAGGGCTCAAAGATTGGCAGCAACGCGCCTTCCCGGGGCCACACGCGGTGGAGGCTTTCCAGGCTCCGTACCACGCCCAGCATGTCTTCTGCGTCCGGGTGGTGGCGGAAGAAGAGGGTGTGTTGGGTGCGGTGGCACTCGGCTGCCGCTGCCTTTGCAGGTAGCCATGGCGTCACGTCGATCACGATGTCTGCCGGATCGTCCAGGTTGAACACACGGTCTTGGCGGCTGGGCACGTTGGCGCTGAAGGTGTACAGATGCGGCGCGAGGCCCTCGCGGCGCATCTGGGCGTGAGCGCGGAGGATGCCCTGGTGGGTCACAACGTGGGCCGAGTGGCCGTACTCTCCGCCCGACCCGTGTGTCAGCAGCAGTGTTGGCCGGATCTCTTGGACGACCGCTGCAATCAGTCCGGCCAGCTCGTCCAATTCCTCGGTGTAGGGGAAGAGTGCGTTCCCTTCCCCTATAGGGGGATCTACATAGTCCAGGAAGCGGACGCTGGAGGCTCCCAACGCCCGGGCAGCACAGCGAAGCTCTTGCTCCCGCACAGAGCCCAGCTCCTCCCTGCTGGCCACGGGCACGTCACCCTGCTCCCCTCCCTCGCCGCGAGTCGCGGAAAGAATATGGATCTGCCATCCGTTTTGGGCCAGCATGGCAAGGATGCCACCGGCGAAGAGGGTCTCGTCGTCGGGGTGGGCGATGGCACACAGGACCTGCTCCTTCATTGAGGTTCCCGTTTTGGGGGACTTACGGGGGGCGGTGTCATGCTTTGGCCTCGACCAGGGCGCGCAGTGCATACGTCACTCGCCGTGGGTGGGCGGTCAGCAGTCCCAGCGATTCCCACTGCTGGGCCAGGCGGCTGAGGCGGCGGCGAGAGATGCGGCCGCCGAATGCCTCGTGGAGCCGGGTCAGGTTGAAGCGACCATCCAGTTCCTCCAGGGCGTGACAGACCAGCTCCCGCTCCAGCTTGTCGAGGGTGGGGAAGGCGGCCGGGAGGGCAACTTGGGGGGTGATGACGGCGGCGTGGAGCATCTCCAGCCATTGAGCCATCTCGTGGATCAGGTTGCCCATGTTGAAGTAGAGCCGGTTCGTCCATTCGGCTAGCCCCTGGAGATCGTGGATGTAGGGTGGCGATTCAGCCGACGTGGCGTAGGCGGCGAAGGGAAAGTCGGCCGCGTTGAACAGGCCCGCGCGGGGGTTGGCTGCCTGGCCGTGGATCACATCCCATCGCTCCTCGGTGACGGTGTAATCGAGTTGGAAGGTGACCAACGTCCCGCCGGCGAGCTGCCAATGCCAGGTAGCTCCCACTCGGCCCACAAAACCGGCCACACGATCCGCGACCTCTTCGAAGATTACATCTGCCAGATGAAGGGTTTGGAAGGAGGGAAAAAAGAGTGGTGCCGGCATTGCAGTTCTCCTTGTCTAGAGTGCAACAGAGGGGATTATAGCATGATTGGACGGGGGCTCCAAGTGGGTCGTGGGGCGCCCGAGCGGTTTCCAGGGGCGTCAGTGGGCAGTCTGGGGGATTTCATACATCCGTGACGGGGGGACGAACAAGCGGCCCGGGCGACTGCCCACCCTCTGAGCCGCGAAGTCTGGGCCATTTCCAAAGCGCGTGTCCACTCTTGTTGCCCGAGTGCCAGAAGGGGGGTATAATCGGATCAAGATGGATTCGCTGCGCATTCTACTGGTGGACGATCATATTCTGTTCAGGAAGGGGCTGGCGCGGCTTCTGGATGCCCAGCCGGATTTCGAGGTGGTGGGGGAGGCAGCGGACGGGCTGGAGGCGATCGAGAGGGCACAGGCGCTGCGTCCTGACGTGATCCTGATGGACCTCAAGATGCCCGTCTGCGACGGTCTTGAGGCCACGCGGCGGATCAAGCGGGAACTCCCGACAGTGCGAGTGGTAATGTTGAGCGTCTCTGAGGATGAGCAGGATTTCTTCTCCGCCATTCGCTGTGGGGCCGATGGCTACCTGGTCAAAGATATGCAGCCCAGCGGGCTCTTTCAGGAGTTGCGGGGCCTGGCTGAGGGAGAGCCTCCGCTCTCCCGTGCGATGGTCGGCAAGCTGTTGCAGCAACTGGCCCACGGCGGCCGCCCGGTCGCTCCTGCAAACGGATCAGATCTCCTCTCTCCTCGCCAGCGTGAGGTACTGGTCCTAGTGGCCGAGGGGCTGCCCAACGCCGAGATCGCCGCGGAATTGGGTATCGCCGTTAACACCGTGCGCAACCACGTGCGCCATATCCTGGACAGGCTAGGCGTGCGCAACCGGGTACAAGCAGCTGTCTACGCAGTTCGGGCGGGGCTCTTCCCTCAGGAGGGAGAAGACGCCGATACGTCCGTGTAATGGTCCACATGGACTATATATCCCGAGGAAATAGTCCACTTGCGTCATAGACGACAGGTCCTGCTGATATATAATAGGAACTGGCCGATAGTCGGCCAGTTCCTATTATGTCACTTTGTCGCGTCTTCATTCTCACGAGCCCGCCGCTGTTCGCCGAGAGCGTCGAGACCCTGCTGCGAGAGCAGCTGGGTCTGGAGGTCATCGGGGTAGGGGTAGTAGCCCCTGAGACCTTCTCCAGGATACAGGATGTCGCTCCTGACGTTGTTGTGGTCGGGGCCTCGAGCGGGGAGCAGGGGGAGATCGTATCCCGGCTCTTCCGGGAGATGCCCGGCATCAAGGTTGTTGGCCTTGATCTGGACGACAACCGTATTCATATCTATTATCAGCAGGTCAAGGTCGGCCGGCAGGTAGAGGATTTGGTGGACGCGATTCGACAGCCGCTGGAGTGGGGTGGCCCTCGCCCGGCGGCGATGCGCATATTTGCGATTGTTCGAGGGCAGTACGGTCAGCGCATTGTTGACAACATTCGTTCCCATGGGCCTCGGGGATGGACCGTGGAATCCTGGCGTCCCCCCGACTTGCCGGCGGTCGTGGACGATCCGGAGGCCTATCTACCCCTCAACGTCCCCGCTGCTGACCTGATGTTGGCCCTTGTGGAGCGCCCCTCCTCTGCTCAGTTGATCCCGGATCTAGCCCGTCGTGCTGACGTCCAGGCGGTGGTCGCACCGGTGGACCACGTCGCCTGGCTGCCGGAAGGGCTGATTCAGCAGATTCACGAGCGCTTGAAGCGGATGGGGATCGCGGCGGTCTTCCCGCGCCCTTTCTGTTCTCTCACTGAGGATGGCTACAACCTCCGTCACCAACGGGTGGCCTATACCGACTCTTGGATTGGGGAGTTCGCACGCCATTTCGGCCGGCCGGTCTTCCGTATGAGATGCGAAGACGGGGAGGTAAAGGAAGTCAATGTGGAGCGGGATACGGCGTGCGGTTGTGCGCGATTCGTGGCGGAGCAGTTGACAGGAGTCGCTGTGAAAGAAGCAGTCTTCCAGGCTGGGATCTTCCATCACCATTACCCTTGCCTGGCCGGGATGACGTTGGACCGAAACCTGGGTGATACTCTCCTCCATCTGTCAGGGCAGCTGATGCGTCAGGCGGTGGAGGCAGAGGTTGCCCCTTTGCTGCCTCGGGCGGCTTACCTGGTACCCGAGGGGCGCAGCGAGGAGGGGTGAGCAAAGCGGCCTGGCATATGAGGTGTACGTAGCTGATCTTTGACTTTGCTGGATCGATCTATTCACCATAAAGGAGGATGCGCGATGCCTGTTGAGAAAGTCTATCCGGTTCCCAGCGATATTGAGATTGCCCATGCAGCCGAACTGATCCCCGTCGTCGAAGTCGCGAAGAAGGTGGGCCTGTCCGAGGATGACATTGACCAGTTTGGGAAGTGGAAGGCCAAGGTCCATCTTGATGCGCTTGACAAGTTTGCGGACCGCCCCAACGGCAAGTACATCGATGTGACTGCCATCACCCCCACGCCCCTGGGCGAGGGCAAGACCGTGACGACCATAGGGCTCAGTCAGGGGCTGCACTACATCGGCAAGACTGTCTTCACCTGCATCCGTCAACCCTCACAGGGACCGACCTTCGGCATCAAGGGCGGTGCGGCCGGCGGTGGCTACTCCCAGGTTGTGCCGATGGAGGATTTCAACCTCCACCTGACCGGGGATATCCACGCGGTGGGCGCGGCGCACAACCTGCTGGCGGCGGCCATTGACAACCGAATGCTGAAGGAAATGCAGTGGAGCACAGACTTCTTGACCAAGATGCTCTGCCCTGACGACGAGTACACAGACTCCATGCGAAAACGACTGGAGAAGTTGGGGATCGAGTCGGAGAAGCCCTCCGATCTGAGCGACATGGACAAGGAGCGCATGTTCCGTCTGAATATCGATCCCTACGCCGTCCAGTGGAATCGCGTGGCAGATGTCTCCGACAGGGCTCTGCGCAACATCATTGTTGGGCTGGGGAGCAAGTACGACGGCCGGCCGCGGCAGTCAGGGTACGACATTACAGTGGCCTCCGAGATCATGGCAGCCTTGGGTATGTGCAGCAGCTTGGCCGACCTGCGCGAGCGTATGGGGCGCATCATCATTGGCACGAGCAAGAAGGGAGGTATGCGTCACGTTGGGCGGGTCGAGCCGATCACGGCCGAGGATCTGAACGTGGCCGGAGCGATGACTGTGCTGCTCAAGGATGCCATCATGCCCAACATGATGCAGACTTTGGCTGGCAGCCCCGCCTTTGTCCACACTGGCCCGTTCGCCAACATCGCTCAGGGCAACAGTTCCATTATGGCCGACAAGATCGCCCTCAAGCTGGTGGGGCCGGAAGGTTACGTGGTCACCGAGTCCGGCTTCGGGGCTGACTGCGGGATGGAGAAGTTCATGGACCTTAAGTGCCGCGTCAGCGGACTGGTCCCCAACTGTGTGGTCCTTGTAGCTACCATCCGTGCCCTCAAGATGCACGGCGGTGGTCCCAAGGTTGTACCGGGCAGGCCCTTGGATGAGGCCTACACACAGAAGAACATCGAACTGCTCAAGAAAGGGTTGCCCAACCTGGTCCAGCACGTCGAGAATGCCCGCAAGTTTGGTGTTCCCGTAGTGGTGGCCATCAACCGATTCAACTCCGATACCGAGGAGGAGATCGAGGTGGTCCGGAAGGCGGCGCTGGAGGCGGGTGCCCACGATGCCGTCCTCAGCGAGGTCTGGCTGAAGGGAGGCGAAGGTGGCGCGGCCCTGGCTGAGGCAGTGGTCAAGGCCATTGAGGAGGGGGAGAATGACTTCCGCTTCCTCTATGAGGACGACATGTCTATCAAGGAGAAGATCGAGACTGTCGCCACCGAGATCTACCGTGCCGACGGCGTGGATTACTCGGATGAGGCAGAGCGCAAGATCAGACTCTTCACCGACATGGGGCTGGCGCAGCTGCCGCTCTGCATGGCCAAGACGCATCTCTCGTTCACGCACGATCCGAAGCTCAAGGGCGCGCCGCGTGGCTGGACGCTGCCCATTAGGGATGTGCGAGCCAGTGTAGGCGCCGGCTTCGTCTTCCCGATCTGCGGCCCGATCAGCACCATGCCCGGCTTGCCCACCCGCCCGGCGTTCACGGAAATCGACATCGACGTCGACACGGGCGAGGTTCTGGGCCTGTCGTAGGAACAATGGAGGTGCCCGGCACCTTCAGAGTGCCGGGCACCTCGGACCTGGACTGATTCTAATAGATAATCTGTGAACTTTGGAGGTCTAGGAGGTAGCGATATGGAGAAGGTGACACTTGAGGTGCCCAGGCTGTGGGCCGATCACCACGTCCTCAATGTGAGGGAAGTGCTGCTCAACCTTGAGGGGATTGAGGACGTGTATGCCAGTTCCGCCTGGAAGCAGGTTCTGGTCAGCTACGATGGTGACAAAACCGACCAGACAGCCATTGAGGAGGCGCTGGCCGAAGCTGGCTACCCAGTGGGGGAAGGGGAAGTATCGGTGCTGGTTCAGCCTACTGACAAGCGTCGGGATCCCAAGTGGGAGGTGTTGGGCTTCCGCACGACCGTGACCAACCGGGTCGATCTTGAGATGTCGGGTGAGTTCCGACGGTACTAGAGAGGAATTTGGACATGGCAAAGAAGAAAGAACGAACGCCCGAGGAGGCCAGCCGCGACGCAGCGGTTGTCTCCATGCTGGAGCGGGCCTGTCAGATTGAGGCGGAGACCGCTTTCGCGCGGGCCGACGCCATCACGCCCTGTAACATCGGCAGCGCTGGCTTGTGCTGCAAGAACTGCGCTATGGGCCCTTGCCGTCTGGTTGGCAAGACCGAGCGCGGGGTCTGCGGTGCTACGGTGGAAACGATAGCGGCGCGTAACTTCGCGCGCGCTGTGGCGGCGGGTGCTTCTGCCCACTCCGACCACGGCCGCGGTTTGGCCTACACGCTGCTGGAGGCAATGGACGGCCGCGCGCCCGACTATGGGATCCGCGATCCCTTCAAGCTGAAGGAGGTGGCTGGATACCTGGAAGTCAAGGTCGATGACCGGCCGCTGGAGGAGGTGGCGCGAGATGTCGCCCAGGCGGCCCTGGACGAGTTCGGAAAGACGGAGGGGGAGATCGCATACTTGAAGCGAGCCCCTGCCAAGCGGCAGGAGATCTGGCAGGATCTGGGGATCGCCCCCCGCAACGTCGATCGGGAGGTGGTGGAGCTTCTCCATCGCACTCACATCGGCACTGACCAAGACGCCGAGCATATCCTGGACGCGACTCTACGCTGTGCGCTGGGGGACGGCTGGGGAGGCTCGATGTTGGCCACCGATCTCTCGGACATCCTCTTCGGCACCCCTGCCCCGGTGCGCTCGGCAGCCAACCTGGGCGTGCTGAAGGAGGACATGGTCAATATCGTCGTCCATGGCCACGAACCGACTCTCTCCGAGATGATCGTGGCGGCAGTGCAGGATCCTGAGCTGATTGAGTATGCTGAGAGCAAGGGAGCCGAAGGTATCCAGTTGGCGGGCATCTGCTGCACCGCTAACGAGACGCTGATGCGCGAGGGCATTCCGCTGGCGGGCAACTTCCTGCAACAGGAGCTGGCTATCCTCACCGGCGCGGTGGAAGCGATGGTGGTGGATGTCCAGTGCGTCTTCCAGGGATTGGCACCTCTGGCTGAGCGCTTCCATACCGAAGTCATCACCACGTCGCCCAAGGCGAAGATCTCCGGTGCCACACACATCGAGTTTGAGGAAGGCCGAGCGTTGGAGATTGCCAAGGAGATCGTCCGACGGGCGATCGACCGCTTCCCCGAGCGGGGTGACACCGCCATACCGGAGGCCCAGAATCCCCTCGTACCTGGCTTCTCCCACGAGTACATAGACTACGCCCTCGGTGGGATCTATCGTGGCTCTCTGCGCCCTCTGAACGACGCCATCATCGCCGGGCGTATCCGGGGAGTGGTCGCTAACATCGGGTGCAACAATCCCCGCGTGTGCCACGACGAACTCCACCGCTACGTGGTGACGGAGTTCCTCAAGAACGATGTCCTAGTGGTGGAGACCGGATGCGGCGCCATCGCCAGCGCCAAGCAGGGGTACATGACCCCCGAGGCGGCCTTCGAGGTTGCCGGACCGGGTCTGCGTGAGGTCTGTGAGACGGTAGGTATCCCGCCGGTGCTCCATATGGGCGCCTGCGTGGACAACTCCCGTATCCTGACGGTCCTTTCACAGATGGCGACCGAGGGTGGTCTGGGCGAGGACATCGCTGACATCCCGGCCGTCGGTATGGCGCCGGAGTGGATGAGCGAGAAGGCGCTCTCAATCGCCGCCTACTGCGTGGCCTCTGGGGCCTACGTCATCCTCGGCGGCAACGATGGACCCGTCTCCGGGAGCGATGAGGTTCTTCGGATCATGACTGAGGTCTGGGAAGAGAAGGTCGGCGGTAAGCTGGAGTTCATTGAGGATGGCGAGGAGATCGTTCGCCGGACGCTGGAACACATCGACAGGAAGCGAGCCGACCTGGGACTGGCTGAGTACGATTCCTCCAAGTGGGGCAAGAGCGGCGACCAACGAATGTCGGAGTTGCTGGAGGTCCCCTTCGAGGAGCGGATCGAAGCCGTCTACGGGAACAAGGCAGAGTAGGGAGGTCAGGGAATATGTCTAGGTATATCGCGACACGTGCTATCCGCGGTGCAAACGCTCTCGTGGCTGAGGCAGATGCCGAGCTCAGGAAGGCCATCGCCGAGAAGGGGGCGGACACACCTGTGGCCTTTCCCAACACCGCCTACTACCTGCCGGTGGTTCTCGGGATGATGGGCCGTGAGGTCACTCAGTTGGGTGACTTGGAGCCTGTCTTGAAACACGCCAAGAACCTCCTGCATCCTGTACCGGACGACAACCTGTGGGTGCCGTACCTCGGAGAGACGCTCGACTCCGGTATGGCGACTCTCCTGGCTGCAGAGACGATTGAGGGGATCCGCTTTGTACGTGGGGAACAGCCGGAGCCCTATCCTGGCCTGGACCTCGCCGGCGGTACCGCCTACCCTGACTTCCAGGGAGACGGTCATCTCAACGGTCCCATTGACGATATCCAGTTGCGCTCGTGGGGCATTCAGCTGGTGGATGGACGTATGCCTGGTTTCGCGGCCATCGTCGGCAAGGCGCGCACCAACAAGGCCGCCGTGGCCATCGTGCGGGAGCTTCAGCGGCGTAATATCCTGACCTTCCTCTGCGGCAGCGTCAATGGACGCTCCATCATTGACCAACTGCAGGAGGAAGGCGTGGAGATGGGGTACGATACCTACATCGTTCCCTTCGGCAGAGATACTATCTCCGCCATCTACCCCCTGGGCTTCGCCACCCGCTCGGCGCTGACCTTCGGCGGTATGAAGGCTGGTCAGTGGCGGGATATCTTGCTCTACAACAAGTTCCGTGTCTTCGCCTTCGTCTTGGCTCTGGGTGAAGTGGATGATCTGAAGTACGCCGCGGCTGCTGGTGCTATCTCCTATGGCTTCCCCACCATCGCTGACACGGTCATTCCCGAGATCCTGCCCACCGGCGTGACTCAGTACGAGCACGTCATCTCCATGCCTTGGAACGAGATAGAAGCGGATACTGAGGAAGAACGTGCCGCCAAGCTGGTTCAGCGGGCCATCGAGGTGCGCGGCGTCAAGGTCAAGATCACTGAGGTGCCGGTGCCTGTACCGTACGGCTCTGCCTTTGAGGGCGAGGTCGTTCGCCGGGCCGATATGCGGGTCGAGTTCGGCGGCAAGCACAGCCGCGCCTGGGAGTTCCTGCGCATGGCGTCGATGGACGAGGTGGAGGATGGCAGTATTGATGTCATCGGCCCCGGGTTCGAAGATGTGGAGGAAGGCAGCGCGATGGACGTCGGTATCCTGGTAGAGGTAGCTGGCCGCAAGATGCAGGAGGACTTCGAGCCTGTCTTGGAGCGCCAGATCCACTACTTCGTCAACGCCGCCTCCGGCATCCAGCACATCGGTCAGCGGGACATCGCCTGGATCCGGATCTCAAAGCGAGCGGCCGAGAAGGGGTTCGATCTCAAACACTTCGGCGAGATCCTCTACGCCCGTTACCACGCCGACTTCGGCGCCATCGTGGACAAGGTTCAGGTGAAGATCATCACCGATCCCGACTTGCACGCCGAGTGGCTGGAAAAGGCGCGCGAGGCCTACGACTTCCGGAACCGGCGCTTGGCCGACCTGACCGACGACGCGGTGGATACCTTCTATTCCTGTGTCCTCTGTCAGTCTTTCGCCCCCAACCACGTCTGTGTGGTCAGCCCGCAGCGGCTGGGGCTGTGCGGGGCCTACAACTGGCTGGACTGCAAGGCGTCTCATCAGATCAACCCCACTGGGCCCAACCAGCCGATCGACAAGGGCGAGTGCCTTGATGAGGAGAAGGGGTACTTCACAGGGGTCAATGAGTACGCCCGTCAGGCCTCTCACGGCTCGGTGGACGAGGTGTCGATGTACTCGATCATGGAGAATCCCATGACTGCGTGTGGGTGCTTCGAGTGCATTGTGATGGTCATCCCTGAGGCTAACGGCGTGATGGTCGTCAGTCGAGAGGATCCAAGTATGACTCCCGCCGGGATGACTTTCTCCACCCTGGCCGGTATGTGCGGTGGCGGTGTCCAGACGCCGGGGGTGATGGGGGTGGGCAAGTTCTATCTTACCAGCCCCAAGTTCATCTCCGCTGATGACGGCTTCAAGCGAGTCGTCTGGATGTCCTCCTTCTTGAAGGAGTCCATGGCTGCGGAGTTGGAGGCAGCATGCGAGCGGGAAGACGACCCGGACCTGCTGGATAAGATCGCCGACGAGACCGTCTGCACGGATGTCGAAGGGCTGCTGGAGTTTCTGGAGGAGAAGGAACATCCCGCTCTGACGATGCCGCCAATGTTCTAGTGAGAAGGGGCGTGGAGAGCATACAAACGCTGAGAGGAGGGCAGGGGCTGCTAATCTGGAACTGAGGGCACCGTCTTGCACGTGGCGGCCCCTGTCTGAGGCCCAGCGTCAGGCAACAGTTGCTGGGGGGGTTGTGCGCGGTTTGATTCGTGTGAAGTCTGGGCCGTCTTTGAGAACAAGTGAGTGATTTTGCCTCGTCCCTTTGCCTCGTTTCTCTCCCTGATGAGAGTTGGGTAGGGGAGGGCGTTCTAAGACCGTGACTCAAAAGGAGGTCGTCTCTATGGCTGTTGAGATACCTGTGGAGAAGTGGTCCGGGAAAGTGCTGGAGTTGACGGTGGGGGCCACCGCCGAGGAGGGCGGTACCCGTAGTCGTACCGTGACCGTCGGCGGTGAGACCACCTTGCCTTTTCTCCACTTTGAGGGAGAGATTCCCCATTCGCCCAAAGTGGCGATTGAGATCGTCGATCAACGTCCCGAGGACTGGTCGCCGCTGCTGACCGAGGCCTGGGGGGACGCGATGGACGATCCGGCAACCTGGGCGAAAGCCGCTGAGGAAGCTGGGGCGGATCTGATTCTCCTCCAGTTAAGCCTGACGCAAAATGGTGACACTCCCACCACCCCCGACGCTGCACGGGCGGCCACTCGTGCGGTGCTGGACGCCACCGGGCTGCCGCTCCTGGTCTTCGGTCCTGGTCAAGCGGAGGCCGATAACGAACTCTTGGTGGCGGTAGGCGAGGAGGCGGCCGGGGAGCGTATCGTGCTGGGGATCTGTGAGGAGAATAACTACCGCACTATCGTGGCGGCGGCGTTGGCCCACGACCATCTGGTGACTGGGCGTACGGCGATGGATGTCAACCTGGCCAAACAGCTGAACATTCTCATCTCGGATATGGGGTTGCCGCTGGATCACATCCTGATGGACCCCACCACCGCTGGCTTGGGCTACGGGATCGAGTACGGTTATTCGGTGATGGAACGGCTGCGCATCGCGGCCCTTCAGGGTGACAAGATGACCCAGCTGCCGATGCTGGTCACCCCTGGCTACGAGGCCTGGCGACAGAAGGAATCGAAGGTTGGTGAAGACGTGCCAGAGACTTGGGGGGATTGGCGCGAGCGAGCTCTTCTGTGGGAAGCCTTGACGGCGACAGCTCTGGTGGAGTCGGGTGCGGACCTTCTTGTCCTGCGGCATCCGGAGACGCTGAAGCGAGTCAAGGCGTTTGTTGAAAAGCTGATGGAGCAGAAGTAGGGGGAGCGAAATATGGCACTGACAGGACTTCAGATCTACAAACTTCTGCCGCAAACCAACTGCAAGGAGTGCGGCTATCCCACCTGCCTGGCCTTCGCCATGAAACTGGCGGCCAAGCAGGCGGAACTCTCTGCCTGCCCCGACGTCTCGGATGAGGCGAAGGCTCAATTGACGGCTGCTGCTGCGCCCCCCATCCG
>JASFWK010000080.1:0-9596 GCA_050049355.1 Anaerolineae bacterium
CCTGAGCCTGTTGACACTCACCTGCGGCAATACCGCCAGCCTGACGCCGACGGTACCTACTCCAACGCCGGCTCCACCCACGGCCACGGCCACCCCCATTCCCGCTCCCGTCACGCCGACCGACACCCCGTACCCGCCGCTCTCCTTCACCTCGCCGGTAGAGGGGTACGTGGTGCTGACCAATGCCGGGCCTGGCGACCCCTACTACCACGCAGCCCTGAGACTGAGCGAGTATCGAGACGGGGACGTCATCACCTTTCGAGAATCTCCTAGCACGGCAGAGAACGCCCTGCGCACCGCTGAGGTCCGGTTCGTGGCCCTCGTGGTCCTGCCCGAGACGATGGACGAGGATCTGGCGTGGGAGGTCTATCAACTGGCCAAGGGGATGGACGCGGAGTATGACACCGACTTTGCATACGGTTTCATCAGCGGCATCACGGCAGATGACGTGCTGCACTACGTGGACAACCTCGCAGCCTACGAAGGCGGGCTGACCGAGTTGAACACGGAGTTCAGGGTCGTTTGGAGGACGGGCGAGGGCGCGATCAGCGGAGGGGCAGGTAGCCTAGCAGACGACGACGCGCAGGCCGCGGTGGATCTGTTTGCACAGATGGGCTTCGACGCCGCCCGGATAGACGGAGACCAGCTCACCAAGGAGGAGATCCTCGCGGAGATCAGCCAGTCCGGGGTGCTGTACTTCAACCTCCACGCCAGCCCAACCTACTTTGAGATCAGCCGGCGCGAGAACACTTCGGAGGGGGTCAGCGCAGAGGACATCCCCGAGATGGAGCGGGCTCTGCTCATCTTTCACACCGGCTGCTTCGCGGGAGCCGTGCACAAGTGGTACAATCAGAGCGCCTCCGCACCTCCCAGCTACGACCAGAGGGCCAGGTTCGTGGACCCAAGCGAGTCTCTGGCGCTGAATTTCCTCCGGAACGGCACCCTGGCCTATGTCGGTCACTTGTGCATGTGGGGCCCGGGAGGCTGGCCTGTCATTCTCATGGAGGAGTTGGCTGCTGACCCCAGTATGACCCTGGGCGAGCTGATGGTGATCTGGTACAATCTGCCCTCGGGACCGAACATCATCGAGGAATCGGCTGCCAGCGACATCATTGGAATGGACAACAACAGGTTCTACAACGCGGCGATGGTTCTGTACGGCGACCCGGCTCTGCGCATTATCAGGTGATATGGCACAGGCCTATGGGGAGCGGCGTAGATCACGCCCATCAGCCCGAAGAAAGCGCAGATACAGCCAGGGGGACGAATTCTGAACCCTGTAGGATTATTCCTATATGCAAACAAGCCTATGTCCTACATACAGGAACTGCAAGATGTGGTATATTCAACATCGGATGCTTTCAAGCACGAATAGTGCAACGCAATGGGCTGTGGCCTCCCGCAGCGGATAAGATCTGGTCAAAGGAGGCCCAGGTACGTCCCCCACCCGTCTGCTCCGGCTTGCCAAGAGAAACTGCCTCTGGTATAATCTGTCTTGCGGGGCGTGGCGCAGTCAGGCTAGCGCGCTACAATGGGGTTGTAGAGGTCCCGGGTTCAAATCCCGGCGCCCCGACAGTGGAGGGCGGCACTAGTGACGCCCTCCGCTTTCGCTGTGCAGTATCAATTGCCCAGGACGCCATCTTCGCGGGGATGGCTGCCTTGGGCCTCAGCAGGACGCCCCCTCTGCGGTGCGGAATGCGGAGATAACGAGAGAGGGTGAACCACCAACTGCACACTCAACAGGAAGAGGTAAGGCCAAGAGCTCGGAGCTGTGACCCGTTGCAGGCCGCACTGAGGCAGAGGAGCCGCTGATGACGTGGAAGGCGCCCGTGCTGGCCGTCAGCCTGACAAGCAGCGTTGCGCTTGCTCTAGTCTATTGGTACCTCTTCACTCAACACCGGACGTCCTGCCTGCGAACCTGGGCGCTGGGCTGGACAACCTACGCCGTGGGGTTCGCTGTCTCCCTGGCCGTGTCGGGCGCGCCGGAATCCGACCTGCTCTTGCTCGGGAATCAGGTACCCGCTTTCATCAGCGGCCTTCTTCTCCTGTGGGGTACGTATGCCTTTATGGGCAGGAGCGCGCGGATCAAATGGTGGGGGATCGGCACCGCGCTTGGCTTTGGCTGGATGGTGGTGGCGGTGTTGGCAGATCTACCGTTCTTTCTCCTGACACTGCCAACCTTTTTCTTCTTGGGATTCGTCTACGTCTGCACCGGAATCGCCCTTCTGAGACTCTCTCAGCCCAGCGGTATTGGCACTCGTGTCACTGGCTGGGCGTTTGTGATATGGGGCCTCCACAAAGCCGATTTCCCGTTCGTGTACCCTATTGCCTGGCTCGCTCCTTGGAGGTACCTTCTGGGCGCCACCCTGGGACTGACTGTGGCGGTGGGGATACTGCTTGCTTACTTCCAGAAAGCACAGGAGGACTGGCGGGAGAGCGAGGAGAAGTACCGCTCCCTGGTCGAGCAATCCGGCGATCCCATCTACCTGCTCCACGACGACCGCTTTGAGATAATCAACCCCAAGTTTGAGGATCTCTTTGGAACCACTCCGGAAGAAGCCAGCGCGCCGGATTTCGACTTCATGACCCTTGTGGCCCCCAAGAGCCGCCCGCTGATCAAGGAGCGATCCAAGAAACTGGCCGATGGCCAGGAACTGAGCCCACGCTACGAGTTTACGGCGTTAGATAAGGACGGGAACGAGATCGACGTCGATGCCTCCGTCTCCTACGTGCCGTATCGCGGCGGGACAGCCACTCAGGGCATACTGCGAGATATCACAGCGCGCAAGCGAGCGGAGGAGGATCTGCGACTTCACCGCGAGCAGCTGGAGGAGATGGTCGTCGAGCGCACCGCCGAGCTCCGCAAGATCGTCGATCTGATGGTTGGCCGCGAGGTGCGCATGGCCGAGCTGAAGGAAGTCGTACGCAAACTCCGCACACAACTGGAGGCCGCCGGGCTGGAGCCGATCGCGGACGATCCGCTGCTGGAAGGAAGTGGGTAAGTAGAATCAGACAGATATGAGAGCCTGCCGTCTGGGAAAAGAGACAGAGCGCACCCTCTCACGGCCACTGAAGACAGACGCATCGTGACACACACGTGAAGGAAACTGAGGCAGGGTATCGGAACTGCCGCACGAGGCGTGGCGGCGCCTCGCGGAGGGGATACCGTGAATGGAAGATCTCTTGACACAATTGAGGACTTGCACGCCGGGGACCACCTCTGCTGCATCTACGAAACCGAAGAGGAACACCGAAAGGCTCTCGCCCCCTTCTTGCGCCGCGGACTTGAGCATGGCGAGAAGGTGCTGTACGCCGCGGACGACTCCGCGGCCGAAGTGATCCTCAATTACCTGCGCGATGACGGGGTCGATGTGGCTCCGTACCTGGCCAGTGGGCAGCTGGATATCCTCACGCGGGGTGGGGCCTACTACATCCGAGGTGATGTTTTCGACCCAGATGCGATGATCGCGCTGCTGAGAGAGGAGACTGAGCAGGCACTCATCGAGGGCTACGAGGCCCTGCGCGTCACCGGAGAGATGAGCTGGGCGCTGCGAGGCCTTCCCGGCTATGAGCCGCTCATCGAGTACGAGGCCAGGTTGAACAGCTTCTTCCCCGGCAGCAAATGCCTGGCAATCTGCCAATACGACCGGCGGCTGTTCGAGCCAGGTATGCTGCTGGACGTGCTCCGCACCCACCCCATCGCCCTGATCGGCGCGGAGGTCTACCGCAACTTCTACCACGTGCCTCCGAGCGAGTTCCTCGACGAGGAGTCCGAGGCGGCGGAACTGCGCTACTGGATCAAGAATCTTGACGATCGCAAGCGTGCGGAGAAAGCACTGCGAGAGTCAGGAAGAAGATACCGCAGCTTCTTCCAGACTTCGCGGGATTGTGTCTTTGTCACATCAAAAGAAGGTCACTGGGTAGATCTGAACGATGCGGCCGTTGAGCTTTTCGGCTACGAAAGCAAGGAAGAGCTACGAGCGGTCAGAATTCCGGATCTTTACGAGAATCCAACAGATAGAGAGCTTCACATCCGTACCATCGAGGAACAGGGATTTACAGAGGAATATCCAGTCAACCTGCGAAGGAAAGATGGCAGAATCATCAATGCGCTCATTACCTCTGTTCCTGTCCTGGACGAAAGCGGAAATGCGATTGGCTTCCAGGGAACAATACGCGACATCACCAACCGCAAGCGAGCAGAGAGAGCGCTGCGAAAGAGCGAAGCCCGGTTCAGGAATCTCTTTGAGACCAGCCCTGATACCGTGTTTCTTCTGAGCAAAGATGGGGTGTTCGAGGAGATCAACGAACCTAGAATCACTGGCCACAGCAGAGAGGAGATAATCGGGAAGCACTTTCAGGACGTCCCCTTCATCACCGAGGAAAGCAAGCGAGAGGCAGCCGAGCACTTCAGGGAAAGAGTCAAGGGAACCGATGTCCCTCCCTACCCGATCGAAATAAGGACAAGGCACGGGGAGACCCGATATGCAGAGATCAATGCCACGACGCTGACAGAGGACGACAAGATCACCGGGATTATCGGGATCGCTCGGGATATCACCGAGCGCAAGCGGATAGAGAGGCAACTGCGAGAACACCGAGGGCATCTGGAGGAGTTGGTCCAGGAGCGCACCGCTGAGTTGAAAGACCGAATGGCAGAGGTCGAGCGACTCAACCGTGCTCTGACCAACCTCTTGGAGGATTTCCAGGCAGCCAACCGCAGGTTGGAGGATACGAGCGAGAAGCTGACGGAAGCCAACGAGGAATTGGAGGCCTTTGCCTACTCGGTCTCCCACGACCTGCGCGCGCCGCTGCGGGCGATGGACGGCTTCTCGCGTCTCCTGCTCGAAGAACACGCATCGGAGCTTTCGTCGGAGGCCCAGCGGTATGTGCACCTGCTGCACGAGAGCGCCCAGCAGATGGACCAGCTAGTCCGGGGCTTGCTCGCCTTCTCCCGCCTGAGCCGGAGGTCACTCCGGAAGCAGAAGGTGGTACCCTCCGATCTGGTGGAACAGGTGCTTGAAGACCTGCACGAAATGCGAGAAGGCCGCCAGGTTGAGATCACCGTTGGCGACCTACCCGCCTGCCGGGCCGACCCCCGACTGCTCAAGCAGGTCTGGAGCAATCTGCTCGCCAACGCACTCAAGTTCACCCGGTGCCGAAAGGTGGCCCGCATCGAGATCGGCTGCCAACAGAGGCAGGCAGAGTGCGTCTACTTCGTCAAGGACAACGGCGTGGGGTTCGATATGCAGTACGTGGACAAGCTCTTCGGGGTCTTTCAGCGACTCCACCGTGCCAAGGACTACGAGGGAACAGGCGTGGGCCTGGCCATTGTGCAGCGAATCGTCCGGCGCCACGGTGGGCGCGTCTGGGCCGAAGCAGAAACGGAAAAGGGGGCAACATTCTACTTCACAGTCTGAGATTGCTGATTCAGGGCCGCTGGCCCATGGCCAACCGCGCAGTGCGCGGATCGTCAATGCCAGCTAAGAACAGGGAACTTCGTAGACGGATCCGTGGTCGATGGCCCAGCACCGCAATCCGACATCGTTTCCTCCCCCTCCGAAAGACGTATGCAAGAGGAAGATTGCAGATCTTGCATCCTTTCCGCAGTCCATCGTTCGTGAGGCAGCTACCATGACCAGACAGCTTCGCGTTTTGATACTCGAGGATCGACCATCCGATGCCGAATTGATGCTCCACGAGCTGCGTCAGAGCGGCTTTGAGTTCGAATGGGAGCGCGTAGAGACCGAAGAGGGTTATCTGGTCCAGCTGGACCCAGAGCTCGATGTGATCCTGGCGGACTATTCCCTCCCGCAGTTCGATGCGATGCGTGCGCTGCGGCTTCTGCAGGAGCGCGGCCTGGACATCCCGTTCATCGTGGTCACAGGCAGCGTGGGGGAGGAGACAGCAGTGGCGTGCATGAAGCAGGGTGCGACCGACTACCTGCTCAAAGACCGCATGGCACGGCTGGCACCGGCGGTGGAGCAGGCGCTGGAGGCGAAGCAACTGCGCGACGAGCGCAGGCTGGCACAGATTGCACTGGGTGAGTCTCACAGTAGGTTCCTCACGGTGCTGGGCGGCATCGATGCACATGTCTACGCTGCCGACCTGGCGACCTACGAGATCCTGTTCATGAACAAGCAGATGCAGGAGGACTTCGGAGGCAATCTGGTTGGGAAGATCTGCTGGGAGGTGTTCCGGGGCGAATCAGGGCCGTGTCCCCACTGCACAAATGACAAGTTGCTTGATGCCGACAGTAAGCCCACGGGCCTGCACGTTTGGGAGGGGCAGAACCCCATCACTGGAAGATGGTACCTGAACTATGATCGGGCCATCCAGTGGGTCGATGGTCGTCTCGTGCGGCTGCAGGTTGCCACGGACATCACCGAGCGAAAGCTAGCGGAGAAGGCGCTGCGGGAGAGCGAGGCGCGGTACCGCAGCCTCTTTGAGGGAGTTCCCGTAGGACTCTATCGAACCACGCGCAAGGGAAAGATAACGGATGCCAACCCGATCCTGGTTGAGATGCTCGGATACCCAGATCGGGAATCCCTGCTGGGACTTAGTGCAGCCGACGTCTTTGCAGACGCCGAGGAGCACAGCCGACAAGTAGCCCTCCTGGAGCAGGATGGAGAGTTGCACGGCTTCGAGGCCCAGATGCGACGCAGCGACGGCACCACCCTGTGGGTCCGGGGCACCGCCCGGGCTGTGCGGGATGACGAGGGCCGGGTTTGCTCCTTCGAAGGTAGTCTAGAAGACGTGACTGGGCGAAAGCAAGCGGAGGGGAGGTTAAGCGCCATCAACGCTCTGGGAAAGGAGCTTATGCTCTCCAGAGACGTGGGCGAGATCGCCCGGTCGGTGGCCGACGCTGCCCAGGAAGTGCTGCGCTTCCCGATCTGTGGTTTGTGGCTTGTAGACGAGAAGCAGAACAGGCTGATCCGTCGGGCACATACAGCGGGGACAAATGCACCAGTGGTCCCCCCGCTTCCCCTGGACGGCGACCAGGGCATCACGGTGGGCACTGCGCGATCCGGCCAGCCGATCTGCGTGCCGGACGTGAGTCAGGACCCCCGGTACGTAGCCGGCAGTCGCCAGACCCTCTCTGAGCTCTGCGTGCCACTCAAGGTGGGCGATCGCGTGATCGGGGTGCTGAACGCTGAGAGTGATCAGCTCAATGCCTTTGGTCCGGCCGATAGGCAGCTCTTGGAAGCACTGGCCAGTGTGGCTGCCATCGCTCTAGAGAACGCCCGGCTGTACCGGGAGACACGGGAGCTAGCTACCTTCAACGAGGGAATTGTCCAGAGTATGGCTGAGGGCATCGTTGTGCAGGACGCCGAAGGGTACTTCACCTTCGTCAACCCGGCCGGGGCAGATCTGGTGGGCTACACCCCCGCAGAGCTGACGGGGAAGCACTGGACGTCGTTGGTCCCGCCCGGCCAACAGCCTATCGTTCGGGAAGCCGACGAACGACGGGAGCGCGGCGAGTCCGACCGCTACGAACTCGAGGTGGTGGGCAAGGACGGCACGCGGTCTTCCGTGCTGGTCAGCGGCAGTCCTCGGTTTGATGAAGAGGGCCGCTTTGTGGGCACCCTGGCCGTTTTCACCGACATCAGCCGTCGCAAACGAGCGGAGGAGGAGCTGGGGCAGCGCGCAGCCCAGTTGGCGCTGCTCAACGATATCGGAGGGAAGATTGCCGCCGTGCTGGATCTGGACAGCGTACTGGACAGGGCAGCGGCCCTGGTGCAGGAGAGCTTCGGTTACCACCACGTGGCCCTCTTCACCTTGAATCGTGACCAGGGCGAACTGATCATGAGAGCTGCAGCTGGCGATTTCGCCGACCTCTTCCCGCGCGACCATTGGGTGGAACTGGGACAGGGTCTGGTCGGCTCCGCGGCAGAGCGAGGCGAGAGCATTTTGGCTGGCGACGTGGCTGCTGGGCCGAGCTACGTGAGCTTCTACCCCGATCTGATGCCAACCCGATCTGAGCTGAGCATCCCCATTCGGGTAGGAGAGCAAGTCGCAGGAGTGCTGGACATCCAGAGCACCGAGCTGGACGCCTTCAACGAGAATGACAGGATGGTGATGGAGACACTGGCCGACCAGATTGCCGTGGCGATCGAGAACGCACGACTGTACGAGGAAGCAGAGCAGCGAGCGCTGGAGCAGGAGACATTGCGCGAAGCGGCACTGGCGGTGACCACTGCCCTGGAACGGGAAGAGGTGATCGAACGCATCCTGGCCCAGCTACAGAAGGTGGTACGCTACGACACCGCATCTGTCCAACTTCTCAAGGACGAGAGGCTGGAGATCGTAGCGGCGCGGGGATTTCCTGAGCCGGAGAAACTGCTGGGGATCACTGTTGATCCAAGCCGGCAGGACAACCCCAACAGCGAGGTGGTGCGCACACGCGCCCCCGTTGTCGTGGACGATGTCGTGCCGCTGTACGCGGAGTTCGGGCGCGAGCCCCATGCCCAGGCGGGGATCCGGTCTTGGCTGGGAGTGCCGATGGTAGTGGGCGAGCGACTGATTGGCATGATCGCCCTGGACAAGCAGGAACCAGACTTCTACACAGAAGAGAGCGCTCGAATGGCCGAGGCTTTTGCTGCCCAGGCAGCCATTGCGTTCGACAACGCACGCCTCCACAGCGAGACCAAGAGACGACTGCAGGAGCAGATCGCGCTCCGCGAAGCAGGTGCGGCCATTACGTCCACCCTGGATCTGGAGACCTTGCTGGCTCGCATCGCCGAGCAGTTGGGCCAGGCCATAGACGCCACCAGCGCCTACATCTGCCCATACAGTCCAGTCTCGATGACCTCCTCCGTCATGGCCGAGTATCTAGGTCCCCATGCCTGCGACCGCGAGCGAGTGTCCGATCTCGGGGCAGCCTATCCCTACTGGGAAGACGACAATGAGTTCCTGAGGATCATGGAAGCCGGGGGCCACGATATCTCTCATGTGGACGATCCCGACATCTCGGAAGTGGAACGGACACACTTGAAGCAGCATGGGGGACGGAGTGTCCTGTACATCCCCTTGCGAGTGAAGGACCGGGCTCTGGGCTACGCCGAGCTGTGGGAGTCCCGCCGGCGACGCGAGTTCACGGACGAGGAGATCGAGCTATGCCAGGCTATCGCGCGGAACGCGAGCATCGCCATCGAGAATGCCCGCCTGTTCGAGGCGGAGCGGAAGCAACGAGCACTGTCTGAGGCCTTGGCGGAGGCAGCCGCCATCGTAAGCAGCACCCTGGACCCAGATCAGGTTCTCGACCGCATACTGGAACAGGTGGAGCGGGTCGTCGCCGGAGATGCCTTCAACGTCATGTTGATCGAGGAGAATACCGCCCGCGTCGTCCGGTGGCGAGGATACGAGCCGGCGGAAGAGGAGGCGCTCTCCGTCCAGATCGGGAAGTATCCCAATCTGATGAATATGATGCAGACGGAGGAACCGATCGTCGTCCAGGACACTAAGGCGGATCCCGATTGGGTCCAGGCGGAGGGACGAGAGTGGTGGCGATCCTACGTCGCCGCCCCAATCCGCGTGACCGGCCTGACAGTGGGTCTTCTAAACGTCATCGGCAGGCAGCCGGGACAGTTCGGCCC
>JASFWK010000081.1:0-9574 GCA_050049355.1 Anaerolineae bacterium
GTGGTCCCGTAGGCTATTACCAGCGTGTCCGCTTCCTCTACCCCATCCTCTTCGTAGAGTAGTATATCGGACAAGCTCCGCGTGATCTTGCGGAAGATCCGCTCCAGCCAGGGGTTCACTTCGTCCAGTCGGTTGGTCGGATAGCCCCGTTCGTCGTGGTGGAGGCCGGTGATGTGGTAGCGGTACCCCTCGCCGAAGGGGATCAGCGGTGGGACGTCAGAAGGGAATTTCTCGTAGGGTTTATACCACTCGGGTGGGACCAGTGTCTCCGACCGCTCCACCCGCTCAACGCCATCGTAGTCGGGGAGCTCCACGCCCTCCCGCATGTGACCGATTACCTCATCCATCAGCAGGATGACGGGCGTGCGGTACCGTTCGGCGAAGTTGAAGGCTGTCATGGTCAGCTCGAAGGTCTCCCACACCGAGGAAGGGCACAAGGCGATGATGGGGTGATCGCCGTGGGTTCCCCAGCGGGCCTGCATCACATCCCCTTGGGAGGGGCTGGTCGGGCGGCCAGTGGATGGCCCCAGCCGCTGTACGTCCACAATCACGCACGGAACCTCCGTCATTGCCGCATAGCCGAGATTCTCCTGCATCAGGCTGAAGCCAGGTCCGGAGGTGGCCGTCATTGCCTTGGCACCGCCCACCGAGGCGCCGATGACAGCGGCGATGGACGCGATCTCGTCCTCCATCTGAATGAAGACTCCCCCCACTTGAGGTAGGCGGCGGGAAAGGACTTCCGCGATCTCTGTGGCCGGTGTGATCGGGTAGCCAGCGAAGAAGCGGCAGCCCGCCGCGATTGCTCCTTCAGCACAGGCTTCATCTCCCTGCATCAGTACCGAAGTCATTCTTCCTCCTCCGGCTCAAACTCGGTCACGAAGATAGCGAAGTCGGGGCAGTGGACTTCACACCAGCGGCAGGCGGTGCACTGCTCTGGATGGGCGACGACGACCTGCCCGGTCTCCGTCTGCTCCAGCACTTCTTTCGGGCAGAACTCGACACAGAGGCCACAGCCCTTGCACCAGTTGGGAAAGAGTGTGACCTGTCCTCGCCGTTTCCTCGTGGTCTTCTTCTCATCAGCGACGGCCTCATCGACTGCCGTCTCTGTTGCCTCACTTGACATCTACCAAGATCCTCCTGCTGGGAAGGACGGACGCGTGCGTTTCTCAAACAGGACGACTATTATACCACATATGTCACACGTCGCGAGTGTTCCACGTGGAAACGGATCGCTCCAGGGCTGGAGGGCCAATGGTGCACTCCATCAACAGCCGTCAGTCCCTCACATATGAGGACGGGGCAGATCACAATCGGCATGTGCGGGCTGATGCGGGACGCCCGACTATGCTCAAGACTCACTGCCAGGAGAGGCCCGCGAGGCTCACCACGCCCCTGTTTTTGCGGGAGGCTGACACTTGGCTTGATCCCTTCTGCGTGCTAGAATACTCCCGTGAGGAAGGCCTATTTGACCCTGCTCCTGTTAGTCACTCTTAGTCTCCTGGCCACACCAGTGCGGGCTCAGGTGGGAGACTCCGCTGCCGAGTTCTATGCCCTGGTCAACCAGATGCGAGTGGATGCGGGGCTGGCTCCGTACGGCTGGTCCCAGGCGTTGGCTGGCTCTGCCCAAAGACACGCGGATGACCTGGCTGCCCATCAACTCGCCTCTCACACGGGATCAGATGGATCGACCCCCGCCCAGCGCGTCGCCGAGGCCGGCTACGCTGCGTGGGGAGATGGACAAGTTGTTGGGGAGAACTTCTGGAGCGGCCACGGCACTGTGGCGGACGCGTTGGACTGGTTCATGGGCGATCCCCCTCACAGGGAGAACATCCTCAGTGCCCGCTACCGAGAAGTGGGGATCGGTGTCGCCACTGACGCGGAGGGAAGCTCCTACTACGTCCTCGACTTCAGCGCGCGGCCCAATGTGTTGCCCGTCTTCATCAACGACGGGGCAGCGACGACGGAGTCCGCCCAGGTCGCCATTCGTCTGACCAACGAGGAGGCGTATCCGCAAGGACAGGGTACCACGTATGTGGGTCGGGCTCTCGAGTTCCGCATCAGCAACACCCCCGACTTTGAGGACCTGCCCTGGCAGCGGTGGGAGCCGCTGGTGGTCTGGACCCTGCCGGAGGAGGCAGGGCAGCACACCGTCTATGTCCAGCTGCGAGACGGAGCAGGGCGGACTGCTGCCTCAGCCGACGATATCCTTCTCCTCACAGGTGAGACCACTCCCAGCCCGGCATCGCCGACGGCTACAGTTACTCCCTTGCCACCAACTCCAGCTCTCCCTCTCGGTGGGCCATCCACCCCCACATCGGTCCCCGCGGAGACGCCTGTTCCCCTTTCCTCGCCCGCTGCTGCAGCGATCTCGCCGCCCAGCCCAACATCGGCTTATGCGGCTGTGGTTACGCTGACGCCCTTTCCGACCTGGACACCTCTTCCGCCCCCTTCGTCCTCCCGCGCTTCGGAAGCCAGCGGCCCGCTGGTGGAGCTCTGTGTCTTGCAGGCGATGGCGATCCTACTAGGGGCATACCTGGCGCTCCGACGAGCGGGGGCACAATGAAAGGCCGGACTCCCTATGAGAGGGAGCCCGGCCGATGCGACCGCGCAGCCCGCTGGTGTGACTTGCTGCGCTAGGTACTCGCTTCTAGTTCCCTAGCAGCTGGCGCGGCTGGGTACTCCTCGGTGCCGAAGCGGGTCAGCACCACTGCGCCCAGCCCCACGCAGGCGACCAAGAAGCTCACCATCCATCCAACGCACAAAATCAGGTTAAGCAAGCTGCTCAGAAGAGTGAGGAGAGCGCCCCCCAGCGCGGCCGACCAGAAAGGGTTGACCCGGCGATCGGTCAGAGCGCCCAGCACCCGCTTACCGACCTGGATGCCCAGGGCGGCCCACCCGAAGACGGCCGCCATTACGACCGCAAACGCCACCAGCAGCGCCGCCGGAGATAGACAGATCGTCACCAGCAATCCCAGGATCGCCACAATGGCGATGACCACTGTCAGAACTCCTACTCCCAGGGAGGGGAGCAGGGAACGGATGCTGGTCTCGCCTGTCCGCTCGGCAGGTCGGGGCCACAGAACTGCAACCAGCGCTGTCAGCATGGCCATCAGTACCAGCCGTCCCACCGCAAGCAGGACGGCGAGCGGCCAATAGGGGACCCCCCAGATGCGGGGCACTGCGCGAACGGCAATGGGGCCAGTCCACCTCCAGGATCTGCCGGCCAAGCCTATGACCTCGCGCTGCCCCACCTGGGCTCCTTCCTCCTCTCGCACCTCTCCACCGACCGCGGCCAGACTTCCCTCCACGACCGCCGTCCCGGCCAGGTGGACGTCGCCGCCGAAGACCACCAGGTCTCCATCTACTCGACCTGCTACCTCAACGTCGCCGCCCCAGGCCACCACATCGCCCCTCACCTCACTTTCGGCCTCCAGGGTCACCGAGCCTGCGAAGACGACCAGGTCTCCATCCAGTACCTCCCCGGCCGGAAGGGTGAAGTCCTCCGCGAAGATCACTTGGCCATCAGGCACACTCCCGTCGAAGGCCAGGGCCGGAGTGGCGGACGCAAGCATCGCCAGCGTTGCCAGACAGATCAAAGCGAATCGCAAACTGCGCATCAGTTCACCTCCTGTCGGTTACTCACCGACCGATTGCAGTTCCACGTTTCCCACACCAACGGTGATCTCGATGAGGAGCTCCACGTCCGTCTCGCCGTAGGCTTCGTTGACGTAGGCATCACCGGAACGGGTCAGCCCCTCGTCTGCTTCGACGCTGCCTAGCCCTTCTGCTACCTCCACCCGCAGGCCGACATTCTCGGGGAGGCGCAGGGTCAGGGACCCCACACCGGACTCGATGGTCATTCGCGCCGATCTGGTCCAGGCACCGCTGAGATCGAGGTTCAGTGATCCTGCCCCTCCCCTCACTGTGACACGATCGGGATTGGCGTTGCCGATCCCCTCCACTCTCAGGTTGGCGGCTCCGGCCTGTATGCTCAAATCGTCCATTTGGACCGGGCTCGGTGCCCCGAACTGCACCACCAGGTCGGAGGCCCCTGTCTGCAAGGAGAGGCGTGTCAGCGCCAGGCCTGTCAGGTCGAGTTCCCCTCGAGAGGCGCCTATCTCCACGTCCATATCAAGCGGTACCTCGGGGGAGAACTGTAGATCCCACTCGTTCTTCGCACCGGACCCGGGTATCCCAACGGTTATCTCCTCATCCTGGCCCTGCTCGATCCTCAGGATCTCGTTTCGCCAGCTGACCTCGGGGGTCCATTCGGAGACGTTGGTGCGGAACTGCCCGGAGAAGAGAAGGGTGGGGTCGCCGGCGGCGAGGGTGATCTCGCCCGCACCGAAACGGATCTCTATCCGTGCTTCCTCCACCCCCTCCCTCGGGATCTCCTCCTGGAACTCCTCCATCGGTCCCACTTCTAGACGCGGTCCGATGGAGACAGCGTAGCCACATCCCGAACTGCCAAGCATCAGCAACACTAGCGTCATGATCGAAAGTGTCCTTCTCATCTCTTACCTCCTTCGCATGGTTTGGGTTGTGCTCAGCGGCTGCAGCCGACGGATCAGGCTCAGCCACAGCAGATTGGCCGAGAAAGCCAGGATTAGACCGCAGACAGCGACCGGAACGAGGGGGCGGGCCAGGGCTTCGATGGTGAGAGCCACGGACTTGAATAGAACTCCGGCTGCGTCGGCCAGGCGCATGGTCAGCAGGTTTAGTGCATTGGAGAAGGGTGGGAAGCTGGCGGCAAGGTACGACGCGGCCCAAGGTGCCGGGATCAATGCCAGCACGAGAGCGGCCACCCATCCCCCGGCCAGGGCCAGTCCACCCAGGACCGTCCGTCGGATTCGCCGCCGCGGATCCAGGTGGGCCAACACACGTTCCGTGAACCCCGTCTGCGGCCGCGCCATCGGAGCGCTCCCGAACAGCTGCTCCACAGCCTGGAGCTGTTCCCACTCCATCTGGCAATCCGCACAGTGGATCAGGTGTTCTTCCAGGGAGCTCTGTGCCGCTGGATCCAATGCTCCGTCTAGTGCCTGCATCATCCGCTCAACCATCCCTCTGTGCTTCATCTACTCTCCCCTGTATTCAGTCAGCCAACCGGCGAGCGCCCGCCGGGCGCGATAGAGGCGGGATTTCACCGCGCTGACCGTCGTATCCAGCATCTCTGCAATCTCCTCGTAGGAACAATCGTACCAGTAGAGCAGCGTCACTGCCGCCCGATCGGTCGGCTTGAGGCACATCAACAGCCGTTGGATCCGCTCCTGGCTCTCCTTCCTCATCAGGCTTGCTTCGGGGTCGGGGCCGCCGCTCCTGTGGAACGCTTCTTTCAGCGGCAGCGTAGGGCGCCGGCGGCGGAGTCGGTCCACGCAGTGGTGGGCGGCGATGGATAGCAGCCAGGTCCGAAAGGATCTTCCTGGATCGTAGCGCTCCAAGTTCTGAAAGACCTTCAGGAAGGTCTCCTGGGCTGCGTCCTCTGCCTCCACGCGATCCCCTAGCATGCGGTAGGTCAGGTTGTACACAGAGGTCTCGTACGTTCGAACCAGGCGGGCGAATGCCGCCGAATCTCCCTCTCGGGCCTGTTGGATCGACCTGGCTTCTTCCATATGTCGGCCGGTACGACTCCCACTATTTACTACGCAATTCCACCCCGAAGGGTTGCATGTTCTCCACGGCGATTGACGCAGTGGTGCCGAAAACCAGCGCGTTCACGTCGCTCTGGGCGATCGCCATCAACTTCTGTCGTCCGGTCGATGGACCAGACGACAACCTGGGCGGTGGAGGGGGCATCAGGGAACCCCAATCCCTCGCGCAGGGTGGAAGGTGTAACCTGGCCGGTCGCCGCTGACCTCGTCAGCCTGAGCTGGAGGTAGTTGGAGGGTGCCAGGGGCGCAGGTGAGGCTGGCTGGATTGTATTCCGGAACTGGCCTCTGTCAACTCGCCAAAGCCAAGGTCTCTCGGGCGGCCAATCTGATGCTCACGCCGATGACAATCTGCGGGCAGAGATCTCCTCTGCTGTCAGGGATGCTCTCCGTAAGCCGACGGATATCTCCCGGGAGCAAGGTGGTTTGCGGAACCATCAGGATATTGCGTACATCGCTGCATCTTGCTGAGAAGACTTGACAACCGCCATCTCGCATGATATAGTGTGGAGGATCATTTGTGAAACCCTGTTGCATATTACGCAACTAGTCAGCCCCCGCAGGTTCGAGCATATGCGCAAAGACCGGGCAGTCAAGACGGTGGGGCGCGCCATTGATCTCCTTCGATCCTTCTCGCTTGAGGAACCCGAACTAGGTGTCACAGAGCTAAGCAAGAGGCTAGACGTTCACAAGAGCACCGTCTCGCGTCTGCTCTCCACGCTGGAAGAAGAAGATCTCGTCTATCGGAATTCCGAGACAGGTCGATATCGTCTCGGGGTCGGGTTGATAGAGCTAGCTGGCTTGGTCGTACTTCGCGCGGACCTGCGGCGAGTCGCGCGTCCGATGCTGCGCCAACTGGCTGATCAGACACAAGAGACTGTCAACTTGACGGTTCGTGACAGCGGCGAGGCGATCAATGTCGACCAAGTGTCGCCCCATGGCCGACGAGTGTTGAACATCGGCTGGGTGGGGCGGCGGACTCCCCTGCATGCCTCCTCGACCGGCAAGGTGTTGCTTGCCTATCTTCCGGACGAGGAACTGGATGCTCTGCTGGAGGGTCCGTTGCCACGCTATACCGAGCACACGATCACGCACGCCGCCGTGTTGCGGGAGCAACTGGCAGTGGTGCGCCGGCGGGGCTACGCGGTCGGCCTGGAGGAACTGGAGATCGGCTTGAACGCCGTGGCTGCACCCGTTCGTGATCATACCGGTCAGGTAGTGGCGAGTGTCAGCGCCGCTGGCCCTTCCTATCGCTTCTCAAGGGAGCGCATCGAAGGGGAGGTTGCAGCAGAAGTGATGGCCTGCACGGGGCGCATTTCGCGCGCCCTGGGGTTCAGGCAGACTAGCGGATCTTGATCGGCGAGGAGGCCCAGATGCTCGAAGAACTATTCGCCAGTTGGCTCAAGGTGCTGACGCGGCCGACGGTTGAGGCATTGGAGGAAGAGAAGAAGCGTGCCAGCGCCACCAAACTGCTGGTCGCCCTCCTGCTCGCTGGGTTGGCTGCTGGGCTGGCCACTGTTCCTTTCGAGGGTGGGCCCGTAGCCACTCTGCTAAACATAGGAACCGCTATGGTGACGTTCGCGGTAGATGGCGTGGTTATCGCGTTCATCCTATTCGTCGTCGCCAAGATCGTCGGCGGAGAGGGTGACTTCCTGACCCACTGCTATCTCCTGTCGCTCCCAGCGGTGCCGCTCACGGTCATTGGGTTCCTCTTTGGCCGTGCGGTTGTGCTGGCTGCTGTCCTCAGGCCACTGGCCCCGCTCGGGCTTGAGCGCATTATTCCCATGTTGCTGGGGGTCTATGGGTTCTTCATCATGCTCCTGGCGTTCCAGGCGGCTCACAATCTGAGTGCCAGCCAGGCCATCAGGGCAACGTTGATCGCTGGAGCCATCTGGGTGGCCCTTGATGTCGTGGCTATTTTTGTCTCTGGGGCTGACAACGTCCTGACCAGGACGGTGCGGTTCATAAGCACCCACACAGACAACCTGGTGGAGCAGACCATATCACACGCCTGGTTGGTGATCTTCTCTATGCTTATCGCCATTGTTCTCGGTGTGGTGATCGGAATCCTCATCACCCTCCCATCTCGACGTCCGCGCATCTCCCATCTCCTGGCTCTCCTGCCTCTTGGCCTCTCCCTCTTCGTCTACCTTGGCGGCGGTGGGGTTCTTGGCTCCTCGGTCGAGCAACTGCTGGAGTTCTTGCCCAAGGCGCAGGGGTTTGGGCTGATTGGGCTGGTGTTGGTCGTGCTGCTCTACGTTCTGTTTCTCTTTGGGGAGGGGGCGGCGGAACCTGTGCTCTACGCCGCGGGGGTTATGCTGACCTTCCCCAGCATCGGTCTTTTCGGTCTGTTCATCCCCCTGTTTGGCATCGGCTTCATGAACGCGGCAGTGGCGCTCATCCTGTATGCTCAGCTGCCCATCCTGCGCAACACCTATACGGGCATCAAGGAGGTACCCTCTGCGATCATTGAAGCTGGGCGGGGCATGGGCATGACGGAATGGCAGATTCTGTACAAGGTCAAGTTGCCTATGACTGTACCGGTGATTATGGCCGGCGTACGGGTTTCGATGGTTATGATCGTCGGGATTGCCGCCATCGCCAAGCTGATCGGCGTCACCTGTCTAGGCAAGTACATCTTTGATGGGCTTGGCCAGGGCAGCACTGTCAAGGTGATCACCGGCGCCGTAGGTGTCTCGATCTTCGCCCTGGCGGTGGATGGTTTGCTGGGTTGGTTGGAGAAGGCGTTTACACCGGTTGGCCTGCGGGAGCGCAGTGCCTGATCTCAGGTGGTGGGGCCGCACAGCCACGGGAGGGGGTAAGCCATGATTGAACTGGAACAGGTGACCAAGATCTATCCCGGTCAGGCGGAGCCTGCGGTGAGCGATCTCTCTTTAGAAGTTCCGGATGGTGAGATCTGCGTTCTGGTTGGACCCTCCGGCTGTGGGAAGACCACCACGATGAAAATGGTCAACCGCTTGATTGAACCCACGAGTGGCAAGATCTACGTTGAGGGGCAGGACGTGATGCAGATGGATCCTATCGCCCTGCGCCGCAGCGTTGGCTATGTCATCCAGGAGATCGGCCTTTTCCCACACATGACGATCGCTGGGAATATCGGCACGGTTCCAAAGCTGGTGGGCTGGGATGAGGGACGCATTGCCAGGCGGGTGGATGAGCTCCTAGCATTGATGGGCATGGAGCCCCACGAGTATCGCGACCGCTATCCCCGCGAACTTTCCGGCGGTCAGCGGCAGCGCATTGGCGTCGCGCGGGCTATGGCGACGGATCCCCCCGTCATGCTCATGGATGAGCCTTTTGGAGCTATCGATCCCATCACCCGCGAGCGTCTACAGAACGAGTTCCTGCGCCTCCAGAAGAAGATTCGCAAGACGATCATCTTCGTCACCCACGACATCAACGAGGCGATCAAGATGGGTGACAAGATCGCAATCTTGGAGGTCGGGGGCATCCTCGAACAGTACGGCCCGCCGAGCGAGATCCTCTCCTACCCCGCCAACGAGTTCGTGGAGGGGTTCGTCGGGGCCGATCGAGCTCTCAAGTGGCTTAATCTCGTGCGGGTGGAAGAAGTGATGGATGAGCATCCACATCTGCTCTTTGACACCCAGAACGTTCGCGAGGCAAGGCAGTTCATGGAGGAGGAAGGCCTCGACTACGTCTACGTGATCGGGGCGGATCGACGCCTCAAGGGTTATGTGAACTTGGACGACCTCAAGGGGGAGAAGGGCTGGGTAGACGGGTTCATCAAGCCGGCCGCGGTCAGCATCCAGATGGGAACCAGTCTGAGGGATTCGCTTTCGGAGATGATAGCCTCTGATTATCGGACGGTCTGCGTGGTGGACGAGGAGGAGCGAGTTCGCGGCCTGGTCCAGCTGGACACGATCCAGGAGGCTCTTAAGGCCAGGAGG
>JASFWK010000022.1:0-24787 GCA_050049355.1 Anaerolineae bacterium
GCGGCTATCCCACCTGCCTGGCCTTCGCCATGAAACTGGCGGCCAAGCAGGCGGAACTCTCTGCCTGCCCCGACGTCTCGGATGAGGCGAAGGCTCAATTGACGGCTGCTGCTGCGCCCCCCATCCGACTGGTCGCCGTTGAGGGGCCGGGTCATAAGGTGGAAGTGGGGAACGAGACCGTCCTCTTCCGCCATGAGAAGACTTTCTATCATCAACCGGGCCTCTTCGTACGCGTGAAGGACACGACCCCCGTCGAAGATGTCAAAGCTGCGGCGGAATCGGCGATGGGCTACGCGGTGGAGTACGTCGGCATGAACCTCTTCCTGGATGGCATGGCTGTGGAGGCCGAATCCGGCGACGCGGACACATTCGCCAGTGCGGTGAAGGCTGCGCGGGAGGCGACTGACCGGCCACTCATCCTCATCGCCTCGGACCCCGAGCTACTCGAGGCTGGATTGGATGCCGCTGATGGCGTCCGGCCTCTCCTTTACGCCGCCACGGCCGAGAATTGGGAGGAGGTTGCTGCGATAGGCAATGAGGCCAACGCACCCGTGGCGGTCCGAGGGGATTCTATGGAGGAGTTGGCGGAGTTGACGGAGAAGATCAAAGGGGCCGGTGTGGAGGACCTGGTGCTGGATCTCGGTGTGCGCGATCCGCTTGACACACTGGTCGGGTTCACCCAGCTGCGGCGGCTGGCCCTGAATGAGAACTTCCGGCCGCTGGGCTACCCCCTCATCACCTTCCCTGGCGAGGGAGCCGCCGATGAGACTGAGGAAGCGGAGCTTGCTACCCAGCACATCGCCAAGTACGGCAGCTTCATTGTCCTGGATCACTTCACGCCTGCCTCAGCATACGCTCTACTGGCCTGGCGAACGAACGTCTACACCAACCCGCAGGAACCCATCAAGGTTCAGCCGGGCGTCTACGAGATCAACGATCCTCAACTGGATTCGCCACTGATGGTCACCACCAACTTCTCCATCACCTACTTCTCCGTGGCCAACGAGGTCGAGGGCAGTGGCATACCCAGTTGGCTCCTGGTGGCCGACGCAGAGGGTATGAGCGTGCTCACGGCTTGGGCTGCAGGCAACTTCGACGCCGAGTGCATCGCCAAGTCCGTCAAGGCGACCAGCATCGAGGAGAAGATCAGCCATAAGAAGCTGATCATCCCCGGTCATGTAGCGGTGCTGATGGGCGAACTGGAGGAAGAGTTGCCAGGTTGGAAGATCCTGGTCGGACCTCGCGAAGCGGTGGACCTGCCTGGATTCCTGAAGCTCTGGAGTGCGGAGTAGGATGAGCTTTCAGATTGGAGGGGCGACCTCCCAGTCTGAAGCTTGCAGTACCATGGTTTGAGATACTGTGGGGCGATGGCGACGACATATACGGTACGGTTCAAGCCGTCTGATCGCGAGATAGAGGTAGAAGCTAACGCGCTCTTGAGCGAGGCGGCTAAGAAGGCGGGGGTGGAGATCAACATGCCCTGTGGCGGCCAGGGGCGATGTGGCCGCTGTGCCGTCATCGTAGAGGAAGGAACAGTCCGCCGCCGTACGACCCAGCGTCTCTCTCCCGACGATGTGGCAGCCGGCTATGCTCTGGCCTGCCAGACGGTTGTGGAGGCGGACGTCGTCGTCACCGTCCCTCCTCAGGAGAAGATCGAACGGCGGTTGAAGGAGAGCAAACGCGCAAGGAAGGTCGAGCTGCCCTTTCCTTACGATCTCCACGAGCAGCCGCTGCGCAAGTTTGCCGTGACGCTGGAGCCGCCCTCCCTGGAGGATCAGACCGATGACTGGTCTCACCTGCAGAGGGAGCTGGCGCGTCTGCACGACTTGCAGGACATCCAGATCTCCCTGCCGGTGCTGCGCAAGTTGGGCCGTGCGCTGCGGGAGGGGGAGTGGACTGTTACGGTAGTAGTGGAACTGGATACCTGGGAGCGTCCGGAGGGCCCGCCGCGCATCTTGGACATCTTGCCAGGCGAGCACCTGGAGAGCCTCTGGGCAGCGGCGATCGACATCGGGACGACCAGCAACGTCGTCTGGCTGGTCGATCTTCTGAGCGGTCAGGTGATGGCTCAGGCGGCTGACTACAACGGCCAGATCGCCCGGGGGGAGGATGTTATCTCCCGCATCATCTACGCTTCCAAAGGCGATGGCCTTCATGAACTCCAACAGCTGGTGATGGGAACTTTGAACCGCCTCTTGAACCAGGTGGCCAAGGAACGGTCGATCAACACCGACGAGATCTACAAGGTGGTCGTGGCGGGCAACAGCACGATGATCCACCTCTTTGCTGGCATCCCGCCTGAGTCCATTCGACTGATGCCCTTCATCACCACTGTCAACCAGACGCCTCCTTTCCCAGCCCGCGAGGTTGGACTTGGGGTGAACCCGGAGGCGACGGTGGACTGCCTGCCAGGTATCGCCTCCTACGTGGGAGCGGACATCACGTCTGGTGTGGTTAGCTCAAAGATGTGCGACCTGGAGGAGTTGGCGCTCTTTGTGGACATCGGGACCAATGGGGAGATCGTGTTGGGGGATTGCACCTGGCTCATTGCCTGTGCCTGTTCCGCCGGTCCGGCGTTCGAGGGCGCAGGCGTGGTGCATGGGATGCGTGCCACCGCCGGGGCCATCGAAGAGGTGTGGATCAATCGTGAGGACTACGAGGCCAGCTATCGCGTCATCGGCGATGAGAAGCCGCGGGGGATCTGCGGCTCTGGTCTGATCTCCCTCATGGCGGAGATGTTCGTCGGCGGAGTGGTGGACAAGAGTGGCAACGTGGATGTGAACTTGCCCACCGATCGGGTACGGGAGGGGGAGCACGGAGCGGAGTACGTGGTCGCTTGGGCTGATGAGACCGCCATCGGTGAGGATATCGCCATCACAGACGTGGATATGAATAACCTGATGCGGGCCAAGGCAGCCATCTACGCCGGGTTTTCGATTCTGGCCCGCAGTGTGGGACTGAGCCTGAACGATGTGCAGCGTGTGCTCATTGGTGGGGCCTTCGGGAAGTATCTCAATGTGGAGAAAGCGGTCCAGATTGGCATGCTGCCTGACATGCCCTACGATCGTTTCGAGTTCCTGGGCAATACCTCGATTCGGGGGGCCTATTCGGCGCTGATTTCGCGGGAGATGCGACGCCAGGTGACGAAGGTGGGGGAGATGATGACCTATCTGGAACTCTCCGCCGATAACACCTTCTTCGACGAATTCAACGCGGCGCTCTTCTTGCCTCACACCGATACCAGCCGATTCCCTTCGGTGGAGGCGTTGCTGAAGGATGAGTAGAAAGCGAATGTGTAGCTCTGGACCCGGGCGGTCTCCCTGCCGGGGGCGACAGAATCTCAGTGAGGATAGTTCGTGAAGCTAACTGGCCTCCATTTGCTTCTTACTTACCAGTGCAACTACGAATGTGACCATTGCTTCGTCTGGGGGAGCCCTCTCCAGAAGGGCACGATGACGCTGGAGCAAATCCGTGACGTCTATCGGCAGGCGCAGGCCCTGGGGACGGTGGAGTGGATCTATCTGGAAGGCGGGGAGCCTTTCCTGTATTACCCAATAATGGTGTGGGCGGTGCGGGAAGCGGCGGAGCATGGATTCAACGTGGGTGTCTTGAGCAACGTGTACTGGGCTGCCGCGGCTGAGGATGCCCTTGAGTGGCTGCAGCCGCTTGTGGGGCTCGTGCAGGATTTCAGTGTTTCGACCGATCTGTTTCACTATGACGAGGTGCTTAGCGACCAGGCGCGCAACGCGCTGGCAGCAGCGGAACGATTGGGACTCCCCGTGGGAACCATCATCTGCGAGGTCCCGGAGGGAGCTCCCGGCTATCCTTTGCAGGCCGCAGGCAAGCCAGTGGAGGGTGGTCCAATAATGTTCAAAGGACGCGCAACGGCGACGCTCGTTGAAGGTGTGGCTGGGCGGCCCTGGCGAGAATTCACCGAGTGCCCGCACGAGAAGCTAGACGACCCGGCCCGAGTACACGTGGATTATCTGGGTGGCCTTCACCTGTGTCAGGGGCTCACGGTGGGCAGCCTCTTTGAGCGCCCCCTGGTGGAGATCGCAGCGACGTATGACCCGCAGGAGCACCCGATAGTTGGTCCTCTTCTGGTGGGTGGCCCGAGGGCGCTGGTGGAGCAGTATGACCTATCCCACCAGGAGACCTACGTGGATGCCTGCCATCTATGCTACACGGCGCGCGAGGCCTTGAGACAGCGGTTCCCAGAGTATCTGGGGCCGGGACAGATGTATGGAGAGGGGCTGAGTTGACCACGACTATTGCGGTGGCCGGAAAGGGCGGCACCGGGAAGACGACCGTCGCCGCGCTTCTCATTCGCTATCTGCTGGAGGAGCGGGAGGGGCCCATCCTGGCCATAGACGCCGATCCGGCGAGCAATTTGTATATGGTGCTGGGAATGGAGATGGAGCAGACGATTGGGGAGATCCGCGAGGAGATGCTCGATCTAGTGCAGTCCAGCGGTGCGCTGGCTGGATCGATGCCCGGCGGGATGAGCAAGCAGGAGTACCTGGACTATCAAGTGCAGATGGCCCTGACGGAGGGGGAGCGAGTGGATCTCCTGGCGATGGGGCGCCCTGAGGGTCCCGGCTGCTACTGTGCAGCCAACCAAATGCTGCGGGTGATCGTGGATCGTCTGGAGAGGCAGTACGGCTATGTGATCATCGACAACGAGGCCGGCATGGAACACCTCAGCCGCCGCACCACGCGCGACGTCGATGTCCTTATGCTGGTGACCGATCCCACGCAGCGGGGGATCGTCGCCGCGCGCCAGATGCACGAGATGGTGCCAGAGCTGGAGATCGGCGTCTCTACGGTATGCCTGGTCGTCAACCGGCTGCGTGGGGAGTTGCCGTCGCCGCTGGCTGAGGCCATCGCGCGGTCGGGGCTTGAGTTGGTGGGCACCGTGCCGGAAGATCCTTCCATGGCGGAATTCGAGTTCACTGGTAGACCACTCATCGAGCTGCCGGCCGACACACCGGTTTACCGGTCGGTGGTTGAGATCGCCGAGAAGGTCCTGCAGGACGGACGAGTCTAGTCCATCATAGATGAGCAGCGAATCATTCATTAACGGGTGACTGAGGAGGAAGGGGCAATGTATATTATCGCGGAGAATATCCATGTTATCTCTCCCAAGGTCAAGAAGGCCATCGACGGGCGGGATGCGAAGTTCTTCCAGGAATTGGCGGTCCAGATGGTGGATGCGGGAGCTAGTGCCGTCGATCTGAACATCGGTCCTCAGAAGAAGAGAGGGCACGAGATCCTGCCCTGGCTGACCGAGATCGTGGAGGAGGCAGTGGATGTGCCGCTCTGCTTTGATACCACCAACTTGGCCGCCGTTGAGGCCGCCTGCGAGGTGGTCACCAAGGCGCAGCCGATCATCAACTCCACCTCTGCAGAAGAAGAGCGGCTGGAGAAGGTCCCGCTGGTGGCCAAGAGGTACAACGCACGTCTGATCGGACTCACGATGGGGCGGGGCATGATCCCGGTCGGCGCCGACGAGCGGGTCACTATCGCAATTGAGAAATTGATTCCCCGCATGTTGGAGATCGATTTCCCCATCACCGATCTGATCATTGATCCATTGGTGCTGACGGTGTCTGGCTGTCAGGAGTACTGCCCTGAGTTCATTGACGCAGTGCGCATGCTCAAGTTCGCCTGGGATCCGCCGCCGCTGGTAAACGGTGGCCTCTCCAACGTCTCCAACGCGGTGCCGGCCGAGATGCGCCCGCTGCTCAGTCGGGTGTACATGGTCATGCTGATGGGAGCAGGTATTGACATGGTGATCGCCGATCCGCTGGACGAGGATATGATGGAGTTCATTCGCATCGTCGAGGAGCGAGATGAATCCACTCCTGTCGGTCGACTGTTAGTGAAGCTGCACGACCGAGTGGAGGCGATGGAAGAGCTTCAGCCGGAGGATGTGGACATGTCCGACCCGGAGCAGGAGGCGATCTGGAAGACGGTCCAGGTGCTCTTGAACAAGGTAATCTATACCGATTCATACCTACGTCTCTAGGCACAAGTCTTGGTTGAAGATCGGAGATTGCGAGCTCGAATCTGTAATCCGCACTTCGCAGTTCTATGGAGGAGATTATGTCAGCTCAATTGATTGACGGCAGAGCGACGGCGGCCGCGATTCACGATGAGATCAAGGCCGAGGTGGAGAAACTAGAAGCCGAGCACGGCATCGTGCCGGGCTTGGCGACGGTGCTGGTGGGCGAGAACCCTGCCTCTCAGACCTATGTCCGTATGAAGCAGAAGCGATGCAAGAAGGTGGGCATCCGCTCCTTCGGGCACAAGCTAACGGAGGATGCCAGCCAGGAGGAGGTCGAGGGGCTGGTGACGGAGTTGAACGCCAATCCGGAGGTGCATGGCATCTTGGTGCAGTTGCCGCTGCCGAGGCATTTGGACGAGGAGCGGGTGCTGGCCGCCGTCGGCCTTGAAAAGGACGTGGACGGTTTCCATCCGATCAACATTGGGCGCTTGACGATGAAGGGGCGGGAGCCGCTCTTTGCTCCCTGCACGCCCTCCGGGTGCATTGAGCTGCTCGATCGATACGATATCGGGATCGAGGGGAAGGAAGCAGTGGTGCTGGGGCGCAGCAACATCGTCGGTCTGCCGGTGGCGATGCTCCTGCTCCATCGAAATGCCACCATCACTATCTGCCACTCCCGCACCCAAGACCTGCTTGCCGTCTGTCGTCGCGCGGATATCCTTATCGCGGCTGTGGGTCGGGCTCAGATGGTGAAGGGGGACTGGGTCAAGCCCGGCGCGGCAGTGATTGACGTGGGCATCAATCGTGTGGACGATCCCACGGCCAAGCGGGGCTATCGCCTGGTCGGCGATGTGGATTTCGATCAGGTGAAGGAGGTGGCGGGCCACGTCACCCCGGTGCCGGGCGGTGTGGGTCCAATGACCATCGCTATGCTCCTGAGCAACACGCTGACCTCTGCAAAGCGGTCGGCAGGTTTGATGAGCTGATCGGTGGTGACTGCGTTCGGGGAGTTTTGCCGCGGCAATGCGGTGGCACCCAACGGGTGAGCCAAGGAGTTGATATGAGAACGGTTATCTCGGCCGAGAGAGTTCGTGGCGAGTTCGTCCGCCAGGTCGAGGAGATCAGCGGGCAGGATCTGCTGGCCTGTAACCAGTGTGGCAAGTGCAGCGCTGGCTGCCCAGTGGTGGCTGCGATGGATCTTCTCCCCAGCCAAGTCATCCGGATGGCCCAGCTGGGTATGGACGAGGTTCTGCAGAGCAGGTCGGTCTGGATCTGCGCCTCCTGTCTCACTTGTGTCACCCGCTGCCCCAAGGGGGTTGATCTCCCCCGCTTGATGGAGGCGCTGCGTGAGATCTCACTGCGCGCAGGAGCGTTGGAGATAGATCTGAACCAGCTGCCTCCGGAGTTGGTGCAGGAACTACCCCAGCTGGCTATCGTCGGCGGGTTCAGGAAGTACATAGGGTAGAGGAATAGAGGTAGATGGGACGGTAGTCTCATCTGCCAGAACAGAAGCCAAACATCATGAGCTACTCATATTATCCGGGGTGTACGCTGTCGACAAAGGCAAAGGGCTACGACCGCTCTGGACGAGCGGTGGCGGCCGCGTTGGGGATGGAGCTGGTGGAGTTGCCCGAGTGGCAGTGTTGTGGGGCTACTTTCCCGCTGGCGACCGACAACTCCCTGGCCCTGATCGCCCCTACGCGGGTACTCTATGAGGCCGAGGAGGCCGGCGAACAGGTGGCGGTGCTCTGTGCTATCTGCTATCACGTCCTGAAGCGAACGCAGACCACACTGAATCGAGATCAGGAGATGCTTGAGCGCATCAACTGGTTTACGGAGCAGGAGTACCAGGGGCGGGTGCAGGTGGTCCATCTCCTGGAATTGCTGCGGGATGATCTGGGCTGGGAGGAACTGGCACGGCAGGTGGCCCGTCCATTGGAAGGCCTGCGGGCTGCTCCCTACTACGGATGTCTCCTGTTGCGTCCCCACAGTGAGATCGGCCTTGACGACCCCGAGTCACCCACCATTCTCCACGATCTGCTGCGGGCAGTGGGAGCGGAGCCGGTTGACTTCCCCCACAGCATAGAGTGCTGTGGCTCCTATCTCACGGCGAGGAACCCGGAGGTCTCCGAGACGCTCTCTCAGGACATCGTGGCCTCGGCGCGAAATGAAGGTGCTCAGGTCATCGTTACGGCCTGCCCTCTCTGTCAGTTCAATCTGGACTACCCCCAGCGCGAGCGGGAGGCTGGGCCCACTGGCGATGAGCTCCCCACTCTCTACTTCACCCAGCTGATCGCCGTGGCACTGGGACTGCCCGAGGAGGACTGGGGGATGGATGATCACTACGTGGACTCGAGTGCGCTGCTATGCGCCTTGGGGGAAGGATGACGAGGCGAGATATGCGCTATAAGCTCTTCATCCCCGGTCCGTGTGAGGTCAGTGACGAAGTCCTGGAGGCAATGGGACAACCCACGCCTCGCCACTATGGTCCTGAATGGCTGGAAATCTACCGCGAAACTCTGGATCTGTTGAAACGGGTCTTCCAGACCGAGAACGATCTCTTCATGATCCCTGGGACGGGGTCAGCGGCGCTTGACATGGCTTTCGGCAGCATGCTGGCGACCGGCGATACGGTGGTCGTTGGCGATAATGGCTTCTTCGGCGAGAGACTGCGGGCGATGGCCCGAGCATACGGCCTGCGTGTGGTGCCCTTCACTGCACCACACGGGCAGCCCTTGAGCGCCGACGACCTGCGGCAAGTCCTGGATCAGGAGCCGGAGGCGCGGGCGGTGGCGGTGGTCCACCACGAGACCGCCACCACGATTCTCAATCCGCTGGGCGAACTGGCGGAGACGACTCACCAGGCAGGCCTGCCCATCATCGTGGACGCCATTTCCTCATTGGGCGGCGTAGACCTGCCGGTGGACGATTGGGAGATCGACGTCTGCGTCACAGTTGCAAACAAGTGCCTGGAGTGCCCGCCGGGCCTGGCCTTCATCTCTGTTGGGGCTCGAGCCTGGGAGTGCGTAGACCGGAACGAGGCCTGCTCCCATGGGTGGTACCTCAATCTGCGAACCTGGCGGCAGTACGCCGCCAACTGGGCTGACTGGCACCCGTACCCGGTGACGTTGCCTACTAACAACATCCTGGGGCTAAGGGTGAGCCTGCGCAGGATCCTGAGGCAGAGTCTGGGGGCTCACTTCGCCTGCTACCGCCGGGCTGCCCTCGCGGTTCGACGGGGCCTGGAAGCGGTGGGTTTTGAAATGCTGGCCGGGGAGGATCACGCTTCCCCCATTGCGACGGCGGTGAGAGCTCGGGCGGAGTTTGATGTGCAGGAGCTATCCCGGTACCTGGCGCAAACCCATGGCATCCTCATCTCTGGCGGACTGGGGCCTTTGGCGGGGAAGATCTTCCGCGTAGGCCATATGGGCAAGGCCGCGTCGCGAGCATATCTGATCGAGTTTCTCTTCGCCGTGGAGGAGTTCCTGCGGCAGCAAGGGCTGAAGGTCCCTCTGGGGGCTAGTCTGGTAGGTCTGGCGGAGGGAGTATGAGCCGGGTCGGCGTCTTCATCTGCCACTGCGGCATCAACATCGCGTCTACGGTGGATGTAGAGCGCGTGGCACAGATGATTGGGCAGGATCCCGAGGTGGCTTTTGCCACGGACTATAAGTATATGTGTTCCGAGCCTGGTCAGCAGCTGGTGAGGGAGACCATTGCGGAGTACGAGCTGGATGGGGTGGTCATCGCTGCCTGCTCGCCGAGCATGCACGAGACGACCTTCCGTGCGGCCGCAGCCGAGGCGGGGCTCAACCTGTATCGCTGTGAGATTGCCAACATACGGGAGCAGTGCTCCTGGGTCCACCAGCGTGAACCAGAGAAGGCGACGGAGAAGGCGGCCGAGATCATCCGCACGATAGTGGAGAAGGTTCAGCGGGATGAGGAACTCGTCCCCTTCCACTTGCCTGTTACCCGCTGCGCCCTCGTCATCGGCGGTGGAGTGGCTGGGTTGGGAACCGCCTTGGACATCGCTGACGCGGGCTACCCGGTGGTGTTGGTGGAGCGTGAGGATCGCCTGGGCGGCAAGATGGCTCGCCTCGCGGGCACCTACCTGAACTTTGAGGACGCGCATGATCTCCTCCAGTCCCGAATCGAGGAGGTCCTCCGCCATCCCAACATTGAAGTGGTGCTTGAGTCGCAGGTGGCCAACCTGGAGGGGTACGTGGGTAACTTCACCGTGGAGGTGCGCGGTTCGGAGGCCGAGTCCGCGAATCCACGGATGTTTGAAGTGGGGGCTGTCGTGGTTGCCACTGGCTGGGACCCTTATCCAATGGAGAAGCTGCCTGAATATGGAGGGGGTCGGCTGGTTGACATCGTAGATGGACTCACCTTTGAAGAGATGTTGAAGGCCGATGGTGAACTCCGCCGGCCCTCTGACGGGCGTTTACCGCGCGAGGTGGTATTCGTTCAGTGTGCTGGCTCGCGTGATCCTGAGCGAGGGGTCTCCTACTGCTCCAAGGTGTGCTGCATGTACGTCGCCAAGCAGGCGATGATGTTCAAGAAGCGCGTGCCAGAGGGAGAGGCCTATATCTTCTACATCGACATTCGCTCGGCTGGCAGGGACTACGACGAGTTTGTCCAGCAGGCCATGGAGGAGTACGACGTCCTCTACCTCCGCGGCAAGGTGAGCAAGACCTTCCGCCGGGGAGATAGAGTGGTGGTCTGGGGGACGGACACATTGGCGGGCCGGTCGTTGGAAGTGGAAGCCGACCTGGTGGTGCTGGCAACACCGATGCTGCCTAGCGAACAGGCGGCGGCGTTGGCCCAGACCCTTCGCATACAGGCTGATAGGTATGGTTTCTACAGTGAGGCTCATCCTAAGCTGCGGCCGGTGGAGAGCCTGACGGCGGGTGTCTACCTCGCCGGTGCAGGGCAGGGTCCCAAGGATATTCCCGAGGCCGTGTCGCAGGGGAGCGGAGCAGCAGCCAAAGTGCTGCGGCTCTTCGCTCAACCCGAGATGATACAGGAGCCGACCGTTGCCTACGTGGTGGAGGATCTCTGCTCCGCCTGCGGGGCCTGTGTGACGGCCTGTCCCTACGAGGCGCGGGAGGTCCATCCGGTGCGCAGGGTTGCCACAGTGAATGCTGCTCTCTGTCAGACCTGCGGGGCCTGTGTGGTGGCTTGTCCAAACAAGGCCAGCCGGGTTCACAATTGGGAGCCGGAGCAGGTGCTGGCGATGGCGGATGTGTTGACGGAGTAATCACGGCTGGAGATTTCGTGAGGAGGCTGAGATGACAGAGGTTTGGGATCAACTGGCTAGGTACCGGAAGGTGAAGACGCTGGCGGACGGTTCCCGTTTGCTGCTCCGCCCGCTGCAGAAGGGCGATAAGGAAGCACTGGCGAACCTCTTCGGCCGTGCGTCTCGCCGCGACCTGGAGCTCTTTCGCAGTGATGCGGGGGATCCCGAGGTGGTGGAGAGTTGGGTCGACAACCTCGATTACACTCAAGTCTTCCCCCTGGTTGCTCTGGTGGGCGATCAGCTGATTGGAGATGCTACGCTCCACTTTGGGAGGCACTACCACAGCCATCTGGCCTGGGTGCGCATCTTCCTGGACAAGACATACCGGCGCCGGGGGATTGGCACACTGATGTTGCAGAGCCTTATTGAGGTTGCGCGGCGAGCGGACCTCCAGCAGCTATATGGGGAGATCGTCACTACCCAACCGGAGATCATCAAGGGTTTCCAAGACCTGGGGTTCCAGCACGAAGTGACCCTGCGGGATTACTTCATCACCAGCAGTGGCGAGACCCTGGACATGGCAATCGTGGTGCTGCGGCTGGTGGACAACTCGGGAAAGTTCTAGCGATATCGGCGAGAAGGGGAGGTGTCGATGGCGATCGCCTATGAATCGGACTTGTCTCTCGGCTTGACCGTGCAGGATCGGAGCGGAGTAGAAATTTCGCGCTGCTACTTCTGCCAGAAGTGCACTTCGGGCTGCCCTGTAGCTTTCGCCATGGACTACAAGCCAGCGCAGTTGCTGCGCCTCATACAGTTAGGGCAGAAGGACGAGGTGCTTGGCAGCTCCGCCATTTGGCTGTGTGTCGGATGCGAAACTTGCGGGACGCGCTGTCCAAATGAGATCCGACTGGCTCCCATGTTCGACACGCTGCGGCACATCGCACTGGAGGCAGGCTACAAGCCAGAACCGGCGGTCTATGCGCTGCATCGCTCGTTCCTTGACAGCATCCGAATGTGGGGAAGAGTGCACGAACTCACGATGTTGATGGAGTACAAGACCCGCTCCCTGTTGACGGATCGCAAGCGCTTCTTCCGTGAGCTGATCTCCGACTTGAAGATGGGGGGAGATCTCATCTTGAAAGGGAAGATTTCGTTCACGCCAGAGCGCGTCAAGCGGTTGACCCAGGTGCGTGGATTGTACCAGGGCACCGGCGAGCACTCGTCCGCGGAGGTGGAAGCGTGAGGTACGCCTACTATCCTGGGTGCACAATTGGCACGACTGCAGTCGAGTTCGGTCTCTCCACCGACGCGGTCTGTGAGGCGTTGGGGATCGAGTTGGTTGAGCTGGAGGACTGGAACTGCTGCGGGGCGTCGTCTGCTCATAGCTTGGATCACGAACTCTCTCTCCGACTTCCGGGGAGAAACGTGGCGTTGGCCCAGGAGGCAGGTCTCGACATCGTGGCGCCATGCCCGGCCTGCTATCAGAACGTACTCGCCGCGGACAACCGGCTTCGCGGGGACGCGGCCTGGCGAGAGGGTATGGAGGGGCTGCTAGATTTCACCTACACCGGTGAGGGCCGCCCTCGTCACCTGCTGGAGATCCTCAGTGAACCTGAGATGGTGGAGGCGATTCGTGAGCGGGTGACCCGTCCCCTTGAGGGACTCCGAGTGGTCTCGTACTACGGCTGCGTTCTCGTGCGTCCGCCCGAGATCACCGGCTGGGATGACCCTGAGCACCCGGTGCGGATGGACCGATTGATGGAGGCGTTGGGCGCAGAACCGGTGAACTGGTCTTATAAGGTGGATTGTTGCGGGGCCAGTATGACCCTAAGCCGCAGCGAGATTGTGGTCAAACTCTCCACCCGCTTGGGCGAGGCAGCCCGGGAAGCGGGCGCGGATGTAGTTACCTGTGCTTGCGGAATATGTCAGATCAATCTGGACACTCGTCAGGAGGGAGAGGACTCAGTTCCGGCTCTCTACGTCACGGAATTGATGGGTCTGGCCTTTGGCCTGCCCGGAGTGAAGAAATGGCTCGGTAAGCACTCGGTGGATCCCCGACCGGTCCTGCGGGCGCGGGGACTCCTCACGTGAGGCAGTGGGGTAGCACGTTCTGAGGAAATGTATGGACAACAACGAAACTAGATCTCAACGGAGCGACGCGGTGCTTGTTGTAGGCGCCGGGATAGGCGGCATGCAGTCGGCGCTGCTGTTGGCCGAGGCCGGACACCCGGTGTATCTCTTGGACAGCAGCCCAGGTATCGGTGGCTCGATGCATCTCCTGGATCGAACCTTTCCGACGGATTCGTGTGGCATCTGCCATATGCTGCCGGGGCGGGCGGCTTACTGCCCCACGATTGAGTGCGATCTGCATCCCAACATCAAGATCCTGCCTTACGCTGAGGTGGTGGGATTGGAGGGGGAGCCTGGTGCCTTTGCAGTGCAGGTACGGCGAAGCCCGCGTTATGTCGTCGTTGAGCGGTGCAACAACTGCGCCCTCTGCGCCCAGGTCTGTCCGGTGGAGCGACCCAGTCAGTACGAGGGCGACCTGCACAGGCAGAAGGCCATCTATCGCCCGCCGCTGCGCGCCATTCCCGATGCCTATGTCATCGACATGGGAGTCTGCACGCGCTGCGGCAAGTGTGTGGAGGTCTGTCCCACCGCGGCGATAGACCTGGATATGGAGCCGACCCAGGCCGAGGTGGAGGTAGGAGCGGTCATCCTCGAGCCAGGTTTCGAGCCCTTCGACGCCCGGCTGAAGGGCGAGTTCGGCTTCGGCCACTACGACAATGTCCTGACCAGCATTCAGTTTGAGCGGATGATCAGCCTGGCTGGCTCCACCGGCGCAAAGATCTTGCGCCCCTCGGATGGGAAGCTACCTCGGCGCATGGCCTTTGTCCAATGCGTTGGCTCGCGGGATGCATCCATCGACAAGGGGTACTGCTCCTCGGTCTGCTGCATGTACACTGCCAAGCAGGTCAAGGTGGCCAAGCGACTCGAACCCAACTTGGATATCACTGTCTTCTTCATGGACATTCGCGCCCATGGAAAGGACTTCGAGACCTATTTTGATGCGGTCGAAGCCTTGCCCGGGGTGACCTACCGGCGCAGTATGGTCTCCAGCGTCCACCAGCTTCAGCAGAGCCGCAACTTGCTCTTGACGTACACGGCGGAGGATGGAAGCCTGCACGAAGAGGGTTTTGACATGGTGGTCCTGGTCGTGGGCTTCGCTCCTCCTGAGGGAGTGCAGGCCTTGGGGCGCGGCCTGGGGGTGAAGTTGAACGAGTATGGTTTTGGCGTCACCGATACCTTCGCGCCGGACGAGAGCTCCCATGCGGGGATCTTCCTGGGCGGCTCCTTCCGCGAGCCGAAAGACATCCCGGAGACGGTGGTGGAGGCCTCGGCAGCCGCTGCCAGTGCGGCACGGCTGTTGCGTGGAAGGCGAGTTGCCAGTGGCTCCCGGTTGGAGGTGGAGGAGCGGGATGTCTCCGATGAATGGCCCCAGGTTGGTGTGTTCATATGTGATCACGAGGGGGAACTGGCGGACGCGATGGATCTGGAGGCCGTGGCGGATCATGCGCGCTCGCTGCATGAGGTGGGCCTGACTCAGGTACTGAGGGACGGCTTCAGCCGCGAGACGCTGGCGGCCATCGCTCAGGCGGTGCAGGAGCGGAAGTTGAACCGGGTGGTGCTGGCGGGCGGCACGGACCTGCGACTTCAGGATGATTTCCGCCAGATGATGGAGTCAGCGGGACTCAATTCCAACCTTCTGGAGCAGGTCAACCTGCGCGAGGAGGTCGCCTGGGCGCACAGCGAAAACGGAAGTGTGGCAACGGCCAAAGCGCAGGAGTTGGTGGAGATGGCCGTGTCCGGCGCGATCCGCCGACAACCTTACCGGTCGACCGTGGAATCTATGGGTCAGCGGATGTTGGTGATCGGCGGGGGATTGGCGGGGATGACCGCAGCGCTGACGGTGGCCGACCTGGGCTACTCGGTGGATCTGGTGGAGCGCTCGGATGAGTTGGGCGGTCAGCTGCGCCACCTGCACATTATCCTTGGCGATGAAGATCCGCAGCAGGAGCTGGCCGCGCTGATCGAGCGGGTGAGCGCCGAGCCTCGCATCCAGGTTCGATTGGAGACCGAGGTGGAGGATGTGAGCGGCCGGCTGGGTCGGTTCCGGGCCACGCTCGCCCCTGCTGACGGTGAGGCTGAGGAGGAGGAATACGGTGCTCTTATCGTGGCCACGGGCGGTCAGGAGGCGACACCCACTGAGTATCTCTATGGGGAGGATCTTCGGGTGATCACCCAGCGGGAGCTGGAGCAGATGCTGACCGGAGGAGAGGAGGTCCCATCCGACGTTGTGATGATGCAGTGTGTGGGATCTCGTGAGCCGGATCGGCCCTACTGTAGCCGCATCTGCTGCACAAAGGCCGTGGTTAACGCCCTGGCGCTGAAGGAACGGAATCCGCACGCCCGTGTCTACGTCCTGTATCGAGAGATCCGCACCTATGGCTTCCGAGAGGACGCCTATCGAGAGGCACGAGAGAAGGGCGTGGTCTTCCTCCGCTACGAACTGGAGCAGAAGCCCGAGGTCAGAGCCGGGGAGGATGGGCTTCAGGTTCGGGTGATGGAGCCGATTACGGACCATGAAGTGATCCTGCCGGCTGGACTGTTGGTCCTCAGCAATGCCATTGTGCCCAAAGACAATCGGGCGCTGGCGGAGATCCTGGGAGTGGAGCTGGATGCCAACGGGTTCTTCAAAGAGGAGCATCCGAAGATGCGACCCCTTGATTTCACCCAGCGGGGCATCTTCGTCTGTGGGCTGGCCCATTCGCCGCGGGCGGTGGATGAGACCATTGCCCAGGCGCGGGGAGCGGCGATGCGCGCGGTGAGTCTGCTGGCGCGGGGGGAGCTGCAGGCCCAGCAGACCGTGGCACAGGTCAACACGCGGCTCTGCTCCGCCTGCGGCCTCTGCGTGGATGCCTGTCCCTATGACGCTCGGGTGATGGAGCCGGATGCCCACTATGCCGAGGTCGTAGAGGCACTCTGTCAGGGATGCGGCGTTTGTGTGGCCGTTTGCCCTAACGGCGCTAGCCGCCAAGTAGGCTTCGGAATGAAGCGAGTGTATGACATGCTGGACGCTGTGACGGCGAGTTAGGGAGGAGAGCGGGCAATGGGATCCGAGAGACCGGCGGCTTTGATCATCGGTGCAGGGATCGCTGGCATCCAGGCTGCGCTCGACATAGCCAATGCGGGCTACAAAGTGTATCTTGTCGAGCGGGAGCCGGCCATCGGCGGTCGTATGGCGCAGCTTGACAAGACATTCCCTACTTTGGATTGCTCATCCTGCATTCTCACACCGCGCATGGTCGAGGTCGGCAGTCATCCGAACATTGAGCTGCTGACCTATTCCGAGGTGGAGTGGGTGAGGCGTGAGGACGGACGGTTTCAAGTGCGGGTGCGCAAGAAGGCCCGCAGTGTGGATGTGGACAAGTGTACAGGCTGCGGGGAATGCGCAGCGCACTGCATTGTGCGTAACGCAGCATACGTTGAGGGTCTCGTAAGCGAGAGGGAGTAGCTGCATGGCCGTGAGCGCACCTACGTTGGACTTGGGTATAGAAGTGGCGACGATCGAAGGCATCTTGGACCGGCATGGACATGACGCTGCAGCTATCATCGCCGTCATGCAAGACATACAGGACGAGGTCAACTACTTGCCTGAAGAAGCGCTGCGCTACGTGGCCGATCGGCTGGGCATCCCGGTATCCAAGGTGTATAGACTGGCTACGTTCTACCGCGCCTTCAGTCTGGAGCCACGGGGACGGTACCTGATCAACGTCTGCACAGGAACCGCCTGTCACGTGCGTGGGGCGGTCAAGATAGTTGAGGCGCTGGAACGTGAGATAGGTATCGGTGCCGGTGAGACTGATGAGGAGCTCGAGTTCACTTTGGAGACCGTAAACTGCCTGGGTGCGTGTGCCCTGGGGCCGGTCGTGGTTGTGAATGGCGAGTATCATGGCCAGATGACGGGAGCCAGGGCGGTACGGCTGGTTCGGAAGCTACGGAAAGAGTGATCGATTGATGGTGGGCAAGCGGTGGCAACAGATGGCGGATACCCAAACGACGGGCTATGAAGTGAAGGAGCTGCGCAGCCCGCAGGACTTGGAGAACCTGCGAGAGAGTTTGCTGGCTGCTCGGGATCCGGAAAGGACGTGCATCACCATTTGCTCGGGCACAGGCTGCCTGGCTAGCGGCTGCAACCCGGTGACCAGCGCCTTCTCTGAGGAGATCAGGCGGCAGGGATTGCAGGATGAGGTGGACATCCTTACCACGGGGTGTCATGGCTTCTGCGAGCGCGGGCCGGTGATCGTCATCCGCCCGGCTGGCATCTTCTACCAGCGTGTGGGCGACAGGGACGTGGCGGACATAGTCGCAGAGACCGTTGTCAAGGACGAGGTCGTGGATCGACTGCTGTACACGGACCCGCAGACCGGGGAGAAGATCGTCCTCGAGGAAGAGGTGCCATTCTACAAGCTCCAGACCCGCATCATCCTGGGGGACAATGGCTTCATAGACCCAACGAGCATTGACGACTACATCTCCCGTGGTGGATATGGCGCCCTGGCCAAGGCGCTGTTCACTATGAATCCGGAGGAGATCATCGACTCTGTCAAGCGATCGGGACTGCGAGGCCGCGGTGGCGCCGGTTTCCCTACTGGGCGCAAATGGGAGAGCTGTCGCAATGCCGATGGCGAGCCGAAGTATGTCATATGCAACGCCGATGAGGGGGATCCCGGGGCCTACATGAACCGAAGTACACTGGAGGGCAATCCTCACAGCGTGCTGGAAGGTATGATCATTGGAGCATACGCCATCGGCAGTCACGAGGGGTACGTGTATGTGCGTCACGAGTATCCTCTAGCGTTGGAGAACCTGTCGCTGGGACTTGAGGCTGCGAGGGCATATGGATTGCTCGGCGAAGACATCTTGGGGTCAGGTTTCGATTTCGACGTGCAGATAGCCCGGGGCGGAGGTGCCTTCGTCTGCGGTGAGTCCAGCGCTCTGATGCGCTCGCTGGAGGGCGATGTGGGCGAGCCGCGAGCCAAGTACGTACACTCGGTGGAGCGAGGCCTATGGGATAGGCCCAGTACGCTCAACAATGTGGGAACCTGGGCCAATGTACCGCATATCATCAGTAAGGGGTGGGAGTGGTACTCGAGAATCGGCACCGAAGGGAGCACGGGCACCAAGATCTTCTCGCTGGTGGGTAGGGTGAACAACACAGGCCTCGTTGAGGTCCCAATGGGAACTACTCTCAGGGAGATCATCTTTGATATCGGCGGCGGCATTCCGGATGGCAAGGAGTTCAAAGCAGTTCAGACCGGAGGGCCATCGGGGGGCTGCATCCCTGAAGATCTGCTGGACCTGCCGGTTGACTTCGATGAGCTGACAAAGGTCGGCTCTATGATGGGCTCCGGCGGCATGATCGTCATGGACGAGAGCACCTGCATGGTGGATGTGGCCCGTTACTTTCTCGATTTCTTGCGCGAGGAGTCGTGTGGCAAGTGCACTCCCTGCCGGGAGGGAATCACGCGCAGTTTGGAGATCCTCAACCGCATCTGCAGCGGTGATGGACAACCGGGCGATATAGCTCTGCTGGAGGAGTTGGGTGATCTACTGAAGGGTTTCTCACTCTGTGCCCTTGGTAGAACCGCAGCCAACCCCGTGCTCTCGACGATTCGCTACTTCCGCGATGAGTACGAGGCCCACATTCACGACAACAGGTGCCCGGCGGGTGTGTGCAAGGCGCTGATCACGTACACGATCGATGCTGAGAAGTGCACCGGCTGCACCGCCTGTGCCCGGCAGTGTCCGCAGGAGACGATTTCCGGAGAGAAGAAGGAACCTCACTTGATAGACCAAGACCTCTGCGTCAAGTGCGGCGTGTGTATGGATACCTGTAGATTCGACGCCGTGATGGTGCAGTAGGGGAGACGGAGATGATAAGAGTTACGATTGATGGGCAACCCTCTGAGGTTGAAGAGGGAACGACCATCCTGGAGGCGGCACAGCAGTTGGGAATACACATTCCCACGCTCTGTCACCATCCGGCGCTGGAGCCCTACGGCGCGTGCCGGCTCTGTACGGTAGAGACAACCTATGATGGTCGCTCCCGACTGGTGACTTCATGCAATTATCCTATCCGCTGGGAAATGGATGTTCAGACCGCGTCCGAGAAGGTTATCGAGGGACGCAAGCTGCTGGTCGAACTCCTGCTGGCTCGCTGCCCTGATGTACCGAGGGTCCAGGAGCTGGCTGACAGTCTGGGGGTCACTGAGACGCGCTTCGAGCCACAAGATGAGCTCTGCTACCTGTGCGGGCTTTGCGTGAGGGCGTGCGAGGAGCTCATTGGTCAGAGTGCCATCAGCTTTGTCGGGCGCGGCGTGGAGCGCGAAGTGGGAACTCCATTCCTTGAGTTCTCCGACGCCTGCATTGCCTGTGGCGCGTGTGCCTTTGTCTGCCCGACCGGCGCGATTAAGCTGGAGGACATCACGGCCAAGGAGCCGAGGCCGCTGCTGTCCGAGTTCGATATGGGGCTCGCCAAACGGGGCAACATCTACATACCTTTTCCTCAGGCTGTACCCAAGGTGCCGGTCATAGACCGGGAGCACTGCCTCCATTACGCGCTGGGGCGCTGTGGAACCTGTGAGGTCTTCTGCGAGGCGGATGCCATTGAGTACGACCAGGAGGATGAGTTCATCGATCTGAGTGTAGATACGGTTATCGTAGCCACCGGCTTTGACCTCATTGACCCCACGGAGCTGCCTGAGTTTGGCTATGGCCAATACCCGGAGGTGATGACGGGATTGGAGTTTGAACGACTCGCGTCGGCTTCGGGACCGACAGCAGGGCAGGTGAGGATCAACGGGAAGGAACCCGAAGACGTGGTTTTCATTCAATGCGTCGGTTCCAGGGATCCGCACACCGGCGTTCCCTATTGCTCTCGCATCTGCTGTATGTACACCGCCAAGCATGCCCACCTTGTGCGGGATAGGCTGCCTGATGCTCGCATCACCGTCTTCTATATGGACGTACGGGCTTTCGGCAAGGGCTATGAAGAGTTCTACGATCGGGTGAAGCACGAGCGGGTGATCTATCGGCGTGGAGAGCCTTCGGAGGTGTTCAGACGAGGGACTAGGCTGGTAGTGCGTGCCGAGGACACTCTGCTTCGCCGTACGGTAGAGGTTGAGGCCGACTTGGTGGTCCTGGCGACGGCGGTCGTGCCCAGGTCAGATGCAGGCGAGGTGGCCGGTCTCATGGACATGGAGCGCTCGCCAGATGGCTTCTTCAAGGAGGCCCACCAGAAGTATCGCCCAATGGAGACTCGCCATCCTGGCGTCTTCATCGCTGGCTGCTGCCAGAGTCCCAAGGACATTCCCGACACCGTTGCTCAGGCGAAAGGTGCCGCCGCCTCTGCGCTGGTTGCCTTGGCCAAGGTGTCAGAACCCAAGGAATCGTAACTTGAAGTGCAGGAGGCAGAAATGCAGATGGAAGTAGGAAAGCTTCCAGAGGAACTTGATATCTTTGGCTGCATCCAGTGTGGCAAGTGCACTGGTGGCTGCCCTGTATCTATTACCACTGCTCTTAACGTTCGCTTTCTGATCTACCAGACGCTGGTTGGCGCGCTGTCGAACGTGGGGCACATGGAGGAGTTGTGGGATTGTACCTGCTGCTTCACGTGTGTGGAGCGGTGTCCCAAGGACGTGCGGCCGGGAGAGCTGATCATCGGCCTGCGAAGCCAATTGGTGGAGAGCGGAAGAATCCCTGGCACGATAGGCGATGCGCTGATGGGTATCTTCCGCCAGGGGAATCCGCTGGGATTTGCACGTGAGGACCGAGCCGCCTGGGCTGAGGGTTTAGATGTCAAGCCCGCTGAGGAGGGATGTGAACTTCTGTTGTTCACCTGCTGCAGCTCTGCCTACGATGCGCAGGCGCAGCCCGCGACCAAGGCCCTGGTGCAGGCCTTGCAGGCGGCCGGCCTCGACCTCGGCTATCTGGGCACCAAGGAGACCTGCTGTGGCAACGAGGTGCGCCGGGTGGGCGAGGGAGGGCTGTTCGAGATGCTGGCAGAGGAGGGTAAGCCCCTGCTGGAGGATACGGGCGCGAAGCGAATCGTGACCACTTCCCCCCACTGCTTCAACACCCTCCAAAACGAGTACGGCCTGGCGGGTATAGAGGTCGTTCACTACACCCAGCTGATCGCCCAGTTGCTGGAGCATGGAGGTTTGGCACTTTCTGGACAGGTGGAGAGGACGGTCACCTACCATGATCCGTGTTTCCTGGGGAAGCAGAACCAGATCTTCGACGAGCCCCGGGCTATCCTGCAGGCGATACCGGGCCTGGATTTTGTGGAGATGGATCGCATACGGGAGCGAAGTCTGTGCTGTGAGGGGGGCGGTGGACGTATGTGGTTTGAGGGGACCAACTCGGAGGAACGGTTGGCCTTCCAGCGGGTGCATGAAGCGGTTGAGGCTGGTGCGGAAGTTCTGGCAGTTGCCTGCCCCTTCTGTTTGTCTATGTTGGAGGATGCGGTCAAGGTGCAGGGATTAGAGGAGCAACTCCAGGTGATGGATATTATGGAGTTGGTGGCGCAGGCCTTGTAGGGATGTAGGGAGCTGTCTTATGGAGTCTACACCTCGAATCGGGGTATACATCTGCCACTGCGGCAATAACATCGCCGCGACGGTGGACGTGGAGGGGGTCGCGGAATTCGCCCGAGACCTGCCCGGCGTCGTAGTCGCTCGCCACTACACCTACATGTGCTCTGAGCCCGGTCAAGCTCTGATCAAGGATGACGGCAGAGAGTTGGGGCTGAATCGGGTGGTCGTAGCCTCCTGCTCCCCACGCATGCACGAGCTGACCTTCCGGGCAGCCGCCCATGAGGGTGGTGTGAACCCTTATCGGACGGAGATGGCTAATATCCGGGAGCAGTGTTCCTGGGTCCACCACGACCGCGGAGAAGCTACGGAGAAGGCCAAGGCGCTGATCGCCTCCGCAGTGGCCAAGGCCGCCTGGCTGGAACCTCTGGAAGATCGCGAAGTGGACGTAACGCCGGGGGTAGTTATCATCGGCGGGGGCGTGGCCGGGATGGTTGCGGCGCTGGACGTAGCCGACGCTGGCTACCCGGCCTACCTGGTGGAGAAGAGTGACCACCTGGGCGGCCGTGCGGCGGACCTTAACCGCACGTTCCCGGAGTTGGAGCCAGCAGCGGAGTGGTTGATGCCGCTCATCGAACGTGTCCAGACCCATTCTAACGTCACCCTCTTCCTCAAAGCTGAGGTCGCCGAGGTGGAGGGTTATGTCGGCAATTTCAAGGTGGCTGTTCGCAGTCCGGGGTTGGAGGACTTGGATTTGACCGAGCCCGCGGATCGACCGGCGTCTGATCTACGGACTCTCGATGTGGGTGCAGTTATCGTCGCCACTGGTTACGATGTCTTCGATCCTCGTCTCAAGCCAGAGTTTGGTTATGGGCATTACCCACAGGTGATCACGACGCTGGAGATGGAGCGGCGGCTGGCCGAAGACGATCTTGAGGTAGGGGGGGATGTCCCGCGGGATATTGCCTTTATCAAATGTGTCGGCTCCCGAGATGCGCAGTTGAATCGGCCCTACTGCTCGCGCGTCTGTTGTATGGTCTCTGCAAAGCAGGCTCAACTGGTGCGGCAGCTGCTGCCGGATTCGCGGGTGACTGTCTTCTACATGGACGTGCGAACCTTCGGCAAACGAGGGGAGGAGTTCTACGACGAGGCGCGCAAGGCGGAAGTGCTGTATCGGCGAGGCAACGTTTCCGAGATCTATCGCAAGAACGATCGGATCGCGCTGCGGGTGGAGGATACGCTGTTGGGGCAGACGCTGGAGCACGAAGTAGACCTCGTGGTGCTGGCGGTGGGGATGGAGCCCCGCAAGGGCGTTGGGGAGATCGCGGCGCTCTTGAAGCTTCCTCGCTCCGCCGATGGCTTCTTCTTGGAGGCTCACCCGAAGCTGAGGCCTGTGGACACGGCGATGGACGGGATCTTCCTGGCGGGCTGCTGCCAGGGGCCCAAGGATATTCCAGACACCGTTGCGCAGGCCAAGGCGGCTGCTTCTTCGGCCCTCATCCCCCTCGTACGGGGGACAGTGCCGGTGGAATCGGCCACGGCGGTGGTGGATCCGGAGCTCTGTGCTGGATGTGGGATGTGTGTGGAGGTCTGTCCCTTCGATGCGCCTGCCCTCGATCCGCTGTGGGGCGTGTCGCGAGTCAACGCGGTGCTGTGTAAGGGATGCGGCGCTTGTGCTGCCACCTGCCCCTCCAAGGCCATCTGCCTCCAGCACTTCACCGCCGAGCAGATACTGGCACAGGTAGATGCGCTGGTGGAGTTCCTGTAGCTGTTCATCTGCAGGCAGCAGCGGTGCGGAGAAGGATTTGTCGGCTGTCGGAGGAGATACTCTGAATCTGCTCCAGGGCTCTTGATCCGCAATCTCAGAGTTAGAGGAGAAACCAAGTCTGTTAGGGGGCAACACAATATGTCCGAAAACGGCTTCGAACCCAAGATCGTAGCCTTCTGCTGTAACTGGTGCACTTATACCGGTGCCGATCTGGCGGGCACGTCGCGTATCCAGTATCCGCCGAACGCGCGCATTATCCGTGTGATGTGTTCGGGATCCGTCGACCCCACCTATGTCCTCAAGGCTCTGCTGGATGGGGCCGACGGGGTTCTTATCGGCGGCTGCCATCCCGGCGATTGCCACTATCAATCCGGCAACTACAAAGCCAGGCGGCGCATCGTCGCCCTGAAGGAGATCCTTAAGCAGGCTGGCCTGGATGAGGATCGGGTCTGGCTGCGCTGGATCTCCGCCTCCGAGGGACAGCGTTTCGCCGACACGATGACGGAGATGACAGAGTTCCTCAAGGAGAAGGGCCCCAACCCGATGCGCCGGGAGTGGGCAGTGTGAGCAGATTGCTGGCTCTGAATCGCAGATTCTGGGCTGGGGTCTCGAATTGCAGTCTGGAATCCGCAATCCGAGAGGTGCAGTCCACGAGAGGGAGATGCAATGAGAAGTCTGATTCCGCTTGAGAACGACGATACACTCGGGGCAGTCCGCGATTTCCTCAAGACGTTGTTGGAAGAGGACATTGTGGATGCCGTGCTGGTGCCTATGGAGACTCCTTCCGGTGCCGTGACGCCTGCCCTGGTTGCCGACGCTGATGCGCTGGACGCGGCCGATCCGCTGGCTCCGGTAATGGGGTTGAACGCCGCGCGGGTAGCGGGTCCGGTCTCGGTTCGCGAGCCTCGCGGACGGATCGCGGCGGTGCTGCGTCCCTGTGAATTCCGGGCGCTGGTGGAGTTGGTCAAGCTCCAACAGGCCAATTTGGACGATTTGGTGACGATCGTTGTGGATTGCCTGGGCACCTATGCAGTGCCTGATTACGAGGCTGTGCGGGCCAACGGCGGGCTGGACCGAGCGGCGCTCCTGGCGGGCGCTCGAAGCGGTGAGCTGGCCCCACA
>JASFWK010000185.1:0-3503 GCA_050049355.1 Anaerolineae bacterium
TGGTGGCTCGCGGGATCAAGGGCTTCATCTATGACTAGGTTGACGGCTCGGCCCTGTCGGGCGACGATGTTCGCCTGTGTAGTATCGAAGTGCATGTTGCTGGGCACCACCTGACCGGGCTCAACGGTCATCGTGAAGAGAATGTTCTCAGCAGCCCGGCCCTGGTGGGTGGGAACGAAGTGGCGGAAGCCGGTAATGGAGCAGATCGCATCCTCCAGGTTGAAGAAGTTCCGCGCTCCTGCGTAAGATTCGTCTCCCTGCATTATGCCGGCCCACTGGCTATCAGACATGGCTGCCGTGCCGGAGTCGGTAAGAAGGTCGATGTAGATGTCCTTCGATCGGACGTTGAAGAGGTTGTAGCCAGCTGCCTCCAGAATCTGCAGCCGCTCTTCTCGTGTCGTGCGGCGTATAGGCTCCACGGTCTTGATGCGGAAGGGTTCGGGGGGGAACTTGGCCATTTGGACTCCTCATCTGGTTGTTGGTTGGAGATTGCTCATCGTGGGGGAGTATAGCACCGTTGTGCGGAGTGGGCAATCGACCCTGGTGAGTCGTATGGTGTGATGAGTGTCACCATTCAACATCGCTGGCTGGGGGCTGTGGGGGTCACGCTGGTGCGGGGCTGCGTTGTCGGATCCGCAGTCAGGTTCAGTAGCTGCTTGGGCCGCCAGGGTGCGCGGGACCAAGAGGGCTACGGGAAGCGCCTCAATATAACGGGCAGATAGAGGTGGAAGGGAAGCAGGGCCGGATCGCATACCAGGAACTTGTCGAACCGGGTGCCATCTGGTCTGACCCCGGCGATGCGGAGACAGACCTTGTTGGCCTCCACCAGGACGAAGTGGTACGTCTTGGCCCAGTAGACGGAGTAGGGGTTGGATGTCTCCTTGTCGTAGAGCGGTGCTCCCCCTCCGCCGGTGACGATGTAGACGACGCCGTTGGCGAAGCTTCGCTCGTAGTCGTGATCATGCCCACTGAACACCAGGTCCACGCCGTACTGCTCAAAGAGTGGCCCCAGTGCAGTACGCACGCTCAGATCGCTTCCGTGGCGACCCGAGCTGTAGGGCGGGATGTGAAAGAAGACCACCTTCCAGGGCCGGTCGGTGTTGGCCAAGTCCTTCTCCAGCCAGGCGAATTGCTGTGAGCCGGGCGCGTAGTTGGCATAGCCATCAATCTGCAGGGCGACGAAGTGGATGTGGCCGTAGTCGAACGAATACCAGCGTTCGTTGCCGGGCAGGTGGAAGGCGTCGAGGTAGTTTGGGTGATTACTCTCGTGGTTGCCCAGCGACCCGAAGAGCGGTGCCTGGCGCATGAGTTCACGCTCGATATCGAAGAACGTATCCCACTGATCGGTGGCCCCTCCATTCTCCACCAAATCGCCCGTATGGAGGGTGAAGTCGGGTGCGACAGCGCGGATGGCGTCAACTACTCCCTGGTGGGCGACGTGGTCTGTACGCGTATCGCCGAAGGCGACGAATGAGAAGTCCGTCTGAGTGAGCGCAGCGGCTGTGCGGAAGGTGCTGTCACTCCCCATTGGTTGTCCGTTGGTCGAGGCGCGGTAATGGACGGTAGTGTATGGGCTCATGCCAGTCAGGGTGATCGCATGATGGGTCACGAGAGCGGTATCGCTGATTGAGAGGGTGTAGCTGGCGGTAGGGCCGTACTCCACTCGGCTGTCACCAGGCTCATCGGTTTCCCACACCACGACGATGGTGTCCGTGGTGACGGACTGTAGATAGGGTCCACGCGTGAGGGAGACAGCCGCCGGCGTGGGCCAGGCGGCGGCCAGGCTGTACCAGGCGGCCAGCGCGATCAGCGGGACCAAGAGGGGTAGAGCAATCCGCCACCACTGGCTGTTCTTGATCCTAGTCACAGGAGACCTCCTCGCCGCGTCCGGCGAGCGGGCAGTTCCCGCGTGTTTGCCACTGGCCAATTCCGTCATCCCAGGAGCGGCGGTACGCGCGCAGTCAGTCCGTTCAGACGTGCCTGAAGAAGGATCAGGGCAGAAACTAGTGGGTTGAGTGGTACCATACGCACCGGTTTCACCCTCGCCAGCCTCGCTTGGTACTGGGTGTTTAACATCAGGTCGTTGTGAGTCGGCACCGTGTAGATACGCCGATCTGGATAGCGGGCACGCAGAGGTGCCTCCACCTCGCCGACGGCGCAAGGCCCCACCACCAGAATATCCCCTGGCAGGTCATCCAGATCCCCGGGCGTGAGTCCCTTGCCAAAGATCAGCGTCCATCCGCCCTGCCCGTCGTAGTCGTTGGTCAGCATCTCCAGAATGCACTCGGAGTTCCCTTTGCACCCCTCCACACAGGCGCGCTCCCGCCCCTCCACGATGTGCACCTCTGGATGGAAGCGGCCCAATAAGGTATGGGGCAGTCGGTTCGTAAATCGATCCAGTGATACCCCTTGCACCTGAATGCGATTCAGGTTCGCTTCTCCCAGATCCTCTTGCGCACACAGCCGCAGATGCTCCACCTCGTCCAGGTCGTATCCCAGGAGCTTGGCCCCCACCACGTCTACCGCCAGTGTGTCGGATCCGCCGATGAGGACACTCATCTGCACCAGGCATTCATCGAGCAGGGCGGTGGGCGGAAAATGGCCGTGGGCGGTGGCGGTGAGTCCTTCCACGATGCAGAAGTTGGGGCGGGTGAGCCGGTAGAGGGCGACCAGACGACGGTGGAGGGTGGCGTGGGTGTGGCGATCCATTCGATCGGGATCGACTGGGAAGGCCTGCTGGTTCTTTACCCCTAGCGTGACCGTCGCCATCGAGTGCGTCTTCAGCTTGGGCAGGGCGAGGTAGAGATTCCCGCCCCGGTCGACGATTTCATCGCGCAGGAGGAGGGGGATGCGGATTGGCGTCTCCTCGCCCTCCAGCGTCACCTCGACGGTGGGCTCCTCGTCGAGGTAGACAGGCTTGGCGCCGTAGCGATGGCAGATGCGATCGTATCCTGTGACTTTGAAGACCAGGCGGGTGAAGTTACCGTTGGTGCATGATTCCATCACTGCCAGACGGCTGTAGCCGTGGTCGCGCAGATAGCCGAGCAGGGCCTTCAGCACGCGGGGGTCGGTGTGGGTATGCGGAGTGAAATGGATCCCGTTAGGCTTGACGTAGAGAGTCCCTCCGCGCTGAGGAAGTGCCTTTCGCACCCCTCCGAAGGGGGCGAAGATCTCGTGCAAGGCCTCCTTCAGTCCCTGCGTTGTGTCAGCTACGACGACAACGGGCACTCGACCTCCTTGCTTCGCAAGCAGCGGGTGCAGGAAACACTTCTCACAGCACCATACCTGCTGGTTCCCCTCGAATGACTGATCATCCTTTCCTGGGTGGCTGCCAGTCCTAGCGCAGACTTGTCCTGAGCGCTTGCGTGGAGCGCAATTCTACTCCGCAGCGCTAAATCGTGCAAGGGGCCAGGCGAACGGGTGCGTGGGCGCACCTCCGCTCGAGGGCAGGGGGTGGGCGAGGAGGAACGACCATCCCTCCTCGCCCAGAGTTGACCTTGTCT
>JASFWK010000082.1:0-9448 GCA_050049355.1 Anaerolineae bacterium
TGGACCCCTGGCGTGGACAACGACCCCCACGTCAGTATCCTCCACGCCCATGGGCTGGGTGCCGTCGGAGGGTATTACTCCAGTGCCGATGAGTTCGTCTCCGCTGTCCGGGAGGATTCCAATGAGATGGAGATGTTCTACATAAGCTTGGACTACACGCGTATCAACAGCCAGGACTATCACAGCACCTTGGCTCACGAATTCCAGCACATGATCCACTGGTACAACGACCGCAACGAGGATACCTGGCTTAACGAAGGTTTCGCACAACTCGCCTCCTTTCTCAATGGCTTCGATCCCGGTGGCACGGACTGGCTGTTCGCAAGTCAGCCCGACAATCAGCTGAGCGACATCGACTATGACGCACCGGACGGCGGTGCCAGTTATGGCGCTGCTTACCTCTTCACTCTCTACTTCTTGGATCGCTTTGGTCAGGGATCCACGCAGGCGCTGGTCACCGATCCGGCCAACGGATTCGCTAGCGTAGATGAGGTCCTTGGGAATCTTGGAGCTGGAATCGTCCATGAGGATCTCTTTGCCGACTGGGTCGTCGCCAATCTACTGGACGATCCCGTCATCTACGAGGGGCAGTATGGCTACAGCGAGATTGACCCGCGTCAGTTTCAGATGGATGCTCGTTTCACTTCATCCGACTACCCCCTCAGCCGGGAGACGACCGTTCGTCAGTACGGCACCGATTACATCGAGGTGCGCGGCAAGGACTCTCTTCTCTTTTCCTTCGCCGGCTCCACCCAGGTCGGCTTGGTGAACACGCAGGCTCACAGCGGGCGCTATCTGTGGTGGTCCAATCGCCAGGACGATTCCGATACAACCCTGACTCGCGCGTTTGATCTGTCCGAAGTAGAGACTGCCACGCTTGAGTTCTCGACCTGGTATGACATTGAGGAGAACTGGGACTACGCTTACGTTGAGGTCAGCACCGATGGCGGCCAGACCTGGGAGATTCTGAACACTCCCTCCGGGACGGGCACCAACCCCAATGGCAACTCGTTTGGCTGGGCCTACACCGGTGCAAGCGGCGGAGGAGAGCAGGCGGAGTGGATCCGCGAGCAGGTAGACCTTTCGTCCTATGTCGGACAGGAGGTGCTGGTGCGCTTTGAGTACATCACCGACGACGCGGTCAACCGCCCCGGCTTCACCATGGACGACGTTGCCATCCCCGAGATCGGATACTCCTCCGACTTTGAGATAGACGGCGATGGCTGGGAGTCGGCGGGTTTCATTCGTCATGCCAATGTCCTTCCGCAGCGGTGGCTGATCCAGCTCGTGCTGTTTGGACTAGAGACGACGGTGGAGAGGCTGGAATTGGAATCGGATCAAAGCGGGCAGTGGGAGATCCCCCTCGGTGAGGACGTCGAGCGGGCGGTGATCACCGTCTCCGCCCTGGCCCCTGTGACAACGGAACCCGGTTCCTATGGCTATGAGATTGCCGCGCGTTAGCTGATAGCGGGACCTGAGGATGACTCTTCGCCTTCCACATGCTGCGCTGTGCTTGATTACACTGCTGGCGCTGGTCACAACAGCCTGTTGGGCATCGGAGCTGCTGATGCCTGGGAGGGTCACCCGTGTCCCCGATCCCGTCACTCCTTCTCCATCTCCGACTACACCGACAGATCCCACGCCCGAGGCGGTCTCCTGGCAGACTGCAGCGCGCTTGGATGAGGCTGTTGTTCCTATTCACGATCCGGTCGCCCTCCGGGCTCTGCTGACTTCCGAAGCTGACTCGCACGATTCATCTGATACCACACCGTCGCCGGTTCGCTATCGAGTGGGGGACCGCCGCCGTTTCCGACTCAATACCTCATCGCTGGATGCGAAGTTGGTCCATGTGACCGATCATACCTATACCTGGCTCGCCACTGGCGTGGATGCAGATCTTGAAGCTCTAGCTGCCGCAGCGGATTACTTTGAGTCTGAGATCTATCCGGCCGTTCGTGGTTACTTTGGCTACGAGCGGTCTCCTGGCATTGATGGCGATGTCCACGTCTCCATTCTCCACTACCGCGACCCCGATGATGACGCGGCGGGTTACTTCTCTCCCTCTGACGAGCTTCCCCTTCATATCGACGCCACGTCCAACGAGGCGGAAATGTTCTACGTCAACCTGGATGGGATGGATCCCGACGAGGACTTCTACTTCGCCGTGCTGGCTCACGAGTTCCAGCACATGATCCATTGGAGCAACGACCGTAACGAGGCCGATTGGCTGGATGAGGGGTTGGCCGAATTGGCCTGTCGCCTGGCTGGCTTCGACCCTGGCAGGAACGACGAATCCTTTATCCGCCATCCCGATACGCAGCTTAACAACTGGCCCTACGACGGGAATACCGCTGCCCACTATGGCGCAGGCTATCTCTTTGCGCTCTATCTCTGGGAGCGATTCGGCGATGAGTTCATCTGGGACTTGGCTCACCACCCGGCTGACGGAATGGCTGCCCTGGATGCGGTGTTGGCCAGCCACGAAACTGGCGTTCTCGTCGACGAAATCTTCGCCGACTGGGTTATCGTCAACGCAATCGGCGAGGGAGACTTTGCCTACGCCAACGAGGGCTGGAAAGCAGAGCTTGGGACGGATGCTTCGCATGATCAGTACCCGGTCAGCCGGGAGGCGGATGTCTATCCCTATGCCACTGACTACGTCGAACTCACAGGCGAGGGTCGATTGCTCGTCCGGTTTGAGGGGACGCCGCATGCTGAGCTGCTGCCGACTGCCCCCCGTACCGGAAAGATGGTCTGGTGGTCCAACCGCGGTAATCGATCCGACGCCCGTCTGACCCGCCGTTTCGACCTCTCCGGACTCTCCAGCGCCACGTTTCGTTTCTGGACCTGGTACGATCTGGAGACCGGATATGACTACGTCTATCTATCCGCGTCTGACGATGGGGGAGAGGCGTGGGAGGTACTGCAGGGCAGTTCCGCCGCGAGCCAGGGCGACTATGGTTGGGCCTACAACGGTCAGTCGGATGGCTGGGTTGAGGAGGAAGCGGACTTGAGCTCCTACGCCGGAGGTGAGGTTTGGGTGCGCTTCGATTACGTCACGGATGACAGCATCAACGGAGCAGGCTTCCTGGTGGATGACTTCTCCATCCCCGAACTGGGTTTGATGGATTCCTGCGAGGAGGTGGGGGAATGGGAGGCGGAAGGTTTCGTCCTTGCAGGGCCGATGGTGCCGCAGCGGTGGGTGGTGCAACTTGTCGAACTGCCTGCTGGAGGCACCCCTCAGGTGCGCCGTATGTCCCTGGACGAGCAGCGGAGAGGTCAAATGGAACTGACCCTGGGTGGCGAGGTGGAGCGGACGCTGCTGGTCATTTCTGCGTTGGCCCGCGCCACCACAGAACGTGCTTCCTACCAGTATGAGATCACTTACCGGTAGCGGTCCGGTCCTATGGGCGCTGTGCACAGGCCTTTCGCTGTGGCATGATCAAACGGGTCCGGGCTCGTCAGCCGCTAACCTGAGATGGACGGCGAGTCACGAACCCGCCGATGTGGGGCAAAAGTGCTGTGATCGCTAGAGGGTGGGGCATATGAAGGGTCAGGAAAACGGAGAGCCGATCGCGCTGGAGGCCTACGAAACCCTGGCAGAGCGCTACGCTGAGCTTGTGGACTCTAAACCCGAGAATGCCTACTACGAGCGTCCGGCTACCCTCTCCCTCTTGCCTGACGTGGCAGGGAAGCGCGTTCTGGATGCCGGCTGTGGTCCCGGCGCGTACTCCGAGTGGCTGGCAGATCACGGCGCCCACGTTGTGGCCATCGACGTCAGTCCAAAGATGGTGCATCTGGCACGCCAGAGATTGCAGACACGGGTTGAAGTCCTCCAGGCGGATCTGCGTAAGCCGCTCGATTCTCTGGAAGATGCCTCGTTCGACATCGTGGTGAGCCCCCTGGTGTTGGACTACATCAGGGATTGGAGAGGTGTCTTCGCTGAGTTCTCTCGCGTTCTCCGCGTGTGTGGCCTTTTGGTTTTCTCCGTGGAGCATCCTTTCCTCAAGGTCTCGCTGCTCGGCGCAGACGACTACTTTGCGACAGAGCTGGGCGAAACCGAATGGAGGGGCTTTGGCATCCGGGTGAGAATGCCATCCTACCGGAGACCGTTGGGCGCGATGATTTCCCCGCTTGCGGAAGCTGGCTTGGTGGTGGAGCGAATCGTCGAGCCCCGGCCGACGGAGACGTTCAGGCGCAAGGACCCGGAAGGGTATGAGAAGCTCTCCAGGAGCCCGGGTTTTCTTTGCATACGCGCCAGAAAAGATCAGAGATGATAGGCGTCTTCGATTCCGGCGTCGGGGGACTTTCTGTCTGGGGAGAGATCGTGTGCAAGCTTCCCGACCACGATACCCTCTACTTGGCCGACCAGGCCCACGTCCCCTACGGTTCGCGCGCGTTGGAGGAGGTGCGTGAGTTCGCGGTGGGGATCACCCGTTTCCTGCTGGAGGAGGGGGCTGATGTGATCGTCGTGGCCTGCAATACCGCCTCGGCCGCCGCTCTTCACCATCTGCGCGCTGCGTTCCCCCATGTACCTTTCGTGGGGATGGAGCCCGCGGTCAAGCCCGCGACTGAGAACACGCGCACGGGTATAGTGGGGGTCATCGCTACCCCCGCCACCTTCGAGGGAGAGCTCTTCGCTTCGCTTGTGGAACGGTTCGCCAGCGACGTACGCGTGTTGACCCAGGTCTGTCCGGGGTTGGTAGACGCTGTGGAGGAAGGGGCGCTGGATACGTCTGAGACACTTGCGCTCTTGGAGAAATGCCTGCAGCCGCTTGTGGAGGCTGGCATAGATGAACTGGTGCTTGGCTGCACCCACTATCCTTTCCTGCGGCCGCTGATCGAACGGGTCGTGGGCGAGAGGGTGGAGATTGTTGACCCGGCTCCGGCAGTCGCCCGCCAAGTGGGGCGGGTACTCGCCCAGTACGGACTGGACGTTAAGAAGCGGAGGGCGGGCCGCCACCTCTTCTACACCACTGGCGATCCGACGGCCTTCGCCGCGATGCTCAGGCGTTTAGTGGGATATCAGGGGGAGGTACGGGGTCTATCTTGGCAGGCTGATCGGTTGACCTCCCAATCCAAAGCCCAGGGAGACTCTGCCGCTATCGCGAAGTAGGCGCACGTCCTTTGCCCGGCGGGCCAGTGATCCTGATCGGCCGATGGGGCGAGGGATCACGTCTTCTGGGCGGCTGCCCGACCGAATGTCGCTAAGAGGCATGGGAGAACTGAGGTCTCTCTAGATTCACCTTGCCTCTGTGACTACCTTCTCGACGCGCCCGGGTAACCGACTGGCACCTCTCTACCACCCTGGGCGGCAGTATGCTATTCTCTTCTTTGCCTCAATTCCTGGTCGATTCGATTCCCCCGGTCCCGTGTGTGCCTATTCTCGGTTGACCCCGTCAACCCTCTAGCTGTAGGTGTAGAATCCCTTGCCTGTCTTGCGGCCGAGGTGACCAGCGGCCACCATCCGCTTGAGGAGCGGGCAGGGGCGGTACTTGTCGTCCCCTAGCCCTTCGTGCAACTCTTCCATAATGTTGAGCAAGATATCTAACCCGATCAGGTCGGCCAGTGCCAGGGGGCCCATCGGGTGGTTCATGCCCAGCTTCATCACCGTGTCAATCGCTTCGGTGGTTCCCACTCCTTCCATCAGTGCGTAGATGGCTTCGTTGAGCATGGGGCAGAGAATGCGGTTGGCGATGAATCCGGGGTAATCCTGTGCTTCTACCGGCGTCTTACCAAGCTCTTTGACCAGGGCGACCACCGTGTTGGTTGTCTCATCGGAGGTCTCAAGACCTCGTATGACCTCGACCAGTTCCATCAGCGGCACTGGATTCATGAAGTGCATACCAATGACCTTGTCCGGCCGCTCCGTCGTGGCTCCCAGCTTGGTGATTGAGATAGAGGAGGTGTTGCTGGCAAGGATTATGTCACGGCGCGTCAGTTCGTCGAGCTGCTTGAAGACTTCTCGCTTGACGTTCAGTCTCTCCACTACAGCTTCCACAGCGAAGTCAGCATCGGCAGCAGCCTCCAGATCGGCAGAGGTGGTGATGTTGTTCAGCGCCGCCTCGCGCTGCTCGTCGGTCAACCGCCCCTTGCTGTGAAGCTTCTCCACCGACTTATGGATTGACCCCAAAGCGCGCTCCAGCTGCTCTGGCGCGATGTCGATTAGGCTGACCTGATAGCCAGTCGCGGCGCAAACCTGCGCGATGCCGTGGCCCATGGTGCCAGCGCCGATGACGGCGATGCGATCAATGTTCATTCCGATCCCTCCTTGTCATCTGGAAATCATCCTCTCCTACTCTAGCTCAATCGCCATCGCCACTGCTTCGCCGCCGCCCAGGCAGAGGGTAGCCAGGCCATGCTTGAGCCCGCGCTGTTGCAGGGCGTAGATAAGCGTTACCAGCACGCGCGTGCCCGAGCAGCCGATGGGGTGGCCCAGGGCGATGGCTCCGCCGTTGACATTGACCTTCTCCCAAGGCAGCCTCAGCTCTCGACCATCGGCCAAGGTCTGGGCAGCAAAGGCTTCGTTGACCTCGAAGAGATCGTAGTTGTCCACGGTGGTGCCCGTCTTATCCAGCAGTTTGCGCACGGCGAGGATGGGGGCAGTGAAGATCTCCAGCGGCTTCACCGCCGCCTGATCGTAGGCCACGATGCGGGCCATGGTTGCGATGCCTAGCTCCTCCGCCTTGGCCCGGCTCATCACCACCGTGGCGGCGGCTCCATCGGTTATGCCTGGGGAGTTGCCGGCGGTAACAAGACCGTCGCGCTGGAAGGCAGGACGGAGGTGGCCCAGCGCCTCCAGGGAAGTATCGCGCCGTGGGCATTCATCGGCGTCGAGGAGTATTGGTCCTCCCTTCCGCTGGGGCACCTCAACGGGGACGATCTCATCCTGGAAGCGGCCCTCATCAATGGCAGCGATAGCCTTCGCGTGGCTGTTGTAGGCGTACTCGTCAAGCTCCTCCCGCGTCAGCCCGTATTCGCGGGCGATCCACTCGGCGGAGTTGCCCATGTGCTGATCCTCGAAGGCGCACCACAGTCCGTCGTGGACCATGGAATCCACCAGTTTGCCCTCGCCAAGGCGGTAGCCAAAGCGTGCTTTCTGGAGCAGGTACGGCCCGTTGTTCATACTCTCCATTCCGCCGGCCACAAAGATATCCCCATCCCCCGCCGCGATCATCGCCGCAGCCAGCATCACCGTCTTGAGACCAGAACCGCAGATCTTGTTGACGGTGGTGGCGCCGACGGTGGGGGGGAATCCGGCCTTGATGGCGGCCTGGCGGGCAGGTGCCTGACCCTGACCGGCTAGGATGACATTGCCCATTAACACCTCGTCAATCGTGGCAGGGTCCACACCAGCCCGCTCGGCGGCGGCTCGGGCCGCCACTGCCCCCAGGGCGGAGGCGGAGAGGGGCACCAGCGTGCCCCTGAACTTTCCGATGGGGGTGCGTGCGGCGGAGACGATGACGGCTTCACGAGGGTTGCTTGTCATGGAAGTTTCCTCCTTCTGTCGTTGATCGGTTGTCGTCTATGTCGCTGGTGACTTGGCGTTTGGGGCTCATCTGCTCGAACAGCGGCCGCAGTCGCTCGTAGGTCTGATCCAGCCACTCCGGGATTACCCGTGTCTGCCCCACGATGGACATGTAGTTGGTATCCCCTCTCCAACGAGGGACGATGTGGAGGTGAACGTGGTCCGTGACCCCAGCCCCAGCGGCCTCGCCGATATTGAGACCGATGTTGAAGCCCTCCGGATCATAGACCGTTCGCAGTATCTTCAGGCTGAGTTGGGTCAGCGCCATCAACTCGGCCAGGATCTCCGCATCTAGATCCTCCAGGGTCGCCACATGCGTGTAGGGGACGACCATCAGGTGGCCGTTGTTGTAGGGAAAGCGGTTTAGGATCACGTAGCACAGACGGCCCCGGTGGAGGATGTGGGCTTCGGGATCTTGCTCTTGAGGCTTGGCGCAGAACAGACACCCTTCCGGCAACGGCTCCTCGCCGCGCAGGTAGGGCATGCGCCAGGGGGTCCAAAGGTGACTCATCGTTCCTGATTGTACACTGAATCAAAGAGAGGGGCAATTGCGCCGAGAGAGAATGGGTGGTAGAATCCGCTTTGTGGTTTGCGCCTGGGTGCTTCCCTATGAATCATCTTGAACTCTCCGAGATTCAGCCTCTCCTGACCACGTGCGTCTTCGGACGAAATCTGGTGCTCCTGCCCCGCGTCGGTTCGACCAACGACGTGGCGAGAGACTTGGCGAGGGAGGGAGCCCCGGAGGGGACGGTCGTGGTAGCCGACGAGCAGACCGCCGGGCGAGGGCGGTTAGGCCGTCGTTGGCTAGCCCCGCCGGGCACCTCTCTGCTCTGCTCGATCCTCTTTCGCCCCAATCTGCCGATTCCTGAGATCCCTCGTCTGACGATGCTCTGCTCACTGGCGGCGGCGGACGCGGTGGAGGGGGTGGCCGGCCTGCCGGTCGGCATAAAGTGGCCTAACGACCTGGTGGTTGAAGCCCGAATCCCCGATCCGGAAGCCCGAGGCTGGCGCAAATTGGCGGGGCTTCTGGCAGAGACAGGGATAGTGGACGAGCGGCCGGATTTCGCCATCGTCGGGGTCGGCATCAACGTCAACGTGCCACCCCGGATTCTATCAGAGGTGGCTCCAAATGCCACCAGCATCCTGGCGGAGACTGGGCGGAGGGCAGATCGAGCATCGTTGCTGGCGGCGTTGCTGGGCGAGAGCGAGGCCCGATACCGGCAACTGCGGTCTGGTGAGAGCCCCCATGTTGAATGGTCCTCTCGTTTGATCACGCTGGGCCGCCGCGTCGAGGCCACCGTGCCCGATGGAGTGCTCGTCGGCGTGGCGGAAGCCGTGGACGAGTATGGTGCGTTGCTGCTGCGCACCTCCGATGGAACGCTCCGCCGCCTGACAGCGGGCGACGTGACGTTGTCGTGAGCGTTCTGTCATCTGGAATTCCCTCTCGGGTTTGGTCTGGCTGCTCGACTGGCCTTGCTCTGTTCTGGCGGCACCAGGGATCTCGTCTGATCTTGAATCTCCCCGTATCTGCCCCGTGGGACATCAGGCTTGTCTTCGGGATAGCAGCGCGCCTCCTTTGTGGAATGGCTTCTCCTGCCGAGAAGGGCGACCGTGAGATCTTTGCAGGATGTCTCTCTTGGCCTCTTGCGCTATCGGGGGCACGCGGTATACTCTAGTACACTGACATAGAGGTGCTACGACATTACGGCTATGAAGAGACGGGAATTCTTAGGGGAAAGGGTACCTGCTGCCGTCTTCGCAAGTTGGCGGGGGAGGCCGCTGTACATCCTCATGATCTATCTGTTTGGTCAGCTCATTATCAATCCCCCCAATTTCCTGATCGCGGTCCTCTTCGTCTCCTTGACCACGCAGTCGGAATTGGCAGAATTCATTAGCGCGGGAGGCATCGGAGTGGCTGCT
>JASFWK010000186.1:0-3480 GCA_050049355.1 Anaerolineae bacterium
CTGGGCAACCTGGGCTGGTTCTACCCGGACCACTGCGATCCACCTCGGAATATCTCCTTGGCTGGGATGATAGCTTGGGAGCGAGCGACCGATACCCTGGGAACCACTGCGAAGGGGGAGTACCTGCCCGCGTGGGTCCATCGCATGCCGAGAAACGCACCTCTCCAGACTGCTTATGAGGATGGAGGGCTTCCATTTCGTCTTGATCTGAGCACTCTGCCCGAAGGGAGCCGCATTCTCAGCGCTCGTACCGGCGCCCTGGAGACGACTATCGAGCTGAATTCACCTGCATCCTTCCGCGCTCGGTACCTGGCGTTCTACTACCCTGGCTGGCGGGCCTCGGTGGATGGGGAGCCGGCAGAGGTGACTCCCACTAGTCCTGAAGGGTTGGTGAGCTTTGAGGTGCCCGCCGGACGTCACACCATTGCTGTTCGTTTCGGCGAGACGCCCCTCCGCCTGGCTGCCGATGCCATCTCTCTTGTCAGCCTGCTCACCCTGGTTGTTCTCACCCTCCGCGGGCCAAAGGGGACAGCCGTTGGCCAGGCTCAACAGTGCAGGGACCCTGAAGCCCGCAGCTTGAGAGCCGTGCTTCCCATTCTGGTCGTCGCCCCGCTGCTCGTGTCGCTCAAACTGGGCGTCATTGACCGCTTCGAAACTCCAATGCGTCGCTCAAACATGCAGGGCGATATCCTCCATGGGGTGGACGTCTCCGCACAGGTGACCTTCGACGATCAGTTTCGACTGCTGGGCCGCGATGCCCTTCCGCAGGAGGTGGCTGGTGATGAGACCTTGGAGATCCGCCTGTACTGGCGAGATGGGGTTCCCGGCGGACCCGACTACCGGCCGACGATTGCCCTGAAGGATGGGCAGGGGAGGATGTGGAGCGATCCCGATCTCCGACCGCCTCGCTGGCACCGAACTCCACCTCCGAGCTATCTCTGGCCGCCCGACGGTTATGCTCTCACTGCCTTCCAGCTTCGTCCCCTGACCGGGACGCCGCCTGGGGTCTACACTGTCACCCTGGGGGTCTTCGACATGGCTACCCTGGACCCCTACGCCGCCCACGACAGCTCCAGCGGGGCGCTCGGCCTGGAGATTCCCCTGGGTCGGGTTCGGGTGACCCGACCACGTCGCCCCTTATCCCTCGAGAAGGTCTCTCCCCAATACGCGACCGAAGCCGCGCTGGGCCCTCTGCAGCTCGTTGGATACGGTCTAGATCGTGAGGAAGCTGCTCCTGGCGATCCCTTCCTGCTGACGCTCTTCTGGAGGGCTGAGGAAGCGTTGCTGGAGGATCTGACGGCTCGGCTGCGTCTGTTGGGGCCTGGCGGCGAGGAGGTGCTCACCCTGGATCTGCCGCCGGCTCACGACGATTTCCCCACCAGCCAATGGCAAGTTGGTGATCTTTGGCGTGGGCAGCAGCAGCTGCGGCTGCCGGCCGGGCTGGAGAGCGGCGAGCATCGCTGGAGGATTCAGCTCTGCAGCACGGAGGGGGAGGATTGCCGGGCGGAGGGCCGGGAGGTCGGCCTGGGAGATCTGCGGGTGTACGCGCCCGAACGGTTGTGGGAGGCCCCGCCTCAGGACGTGGAGACGAATCTCCGTCTTGGAGATGCTGTAACCCTGCTTGGTGCCACCGTGGAACCAGGAACCCACGGTTTGGAACCCGGCACCTCGCTTACCGTGACCCTGGCTTGGCGTGCGGAGGTGGAGATGGACGTCAGCTATCGGGTCTTCCTCCACCTCTTGGGCCCGGGTGGCGAGTTGGTGGCGCAGTCGGATGGGGAGCCTGCGGATTGGGCCCGCCCGACCACTGGCTGGCTGCCCGGGGAGGTGGTGCTGGACGAGCGAGTGCTGACAGTGCCGGCGGGGGCGGAGCTGGGCGAGTATGTGCTGCAAGCAGGGATGTACACGCTTGAGGGCGGGCGACTGCGAACCGCTGAGGGCTCCGACATCGCCCTGCTGACGGGGATCACGGTGGAGGCGCGATGACTAAGACAGCGCGTTCCTCTGCTGCGTCCCGAGGTTGGCGCTTCGCAGTTCGCGGTTCTGGTCTCACCATTTGTCTGCTTGCCATTTGCTGTCTTTCATTTGCTGCTCGCGTCTTCCTCCTCGATACCCAATCCATCTGGTGGGACGAGGCGATCAGCATCCACCTGGCTACCTCCAGCGCTCGCGAGCTCTTGGCCAACCGCGCGGCCCACGTCCACCCGCCGCTCTACTTCCTGATCCTGAAGGGTTGGGTGGAACTGGCAGGCGTCAGCGCCTTCAGTGTCCGTTTCCTCTCCGTCTGGTTCAACACCGTTCTGGTGCCTGTGATCTATGCCCTTGGCCGCCGTTGGCTGGGACGTCGCACGGGCCTGCTGGCGAGCATTCTGATGGCGCTCTCGCCGCTCTACATCATTTACTCGCAGGAGGCCCGGGTATACGCCATGCTCCCTCTGGTGTATCTAGCCCTGCTGGCCCTAGGCGAGCGGCTAGCGCGCGGGCGGAGCCCAGCGCCTTGGACTTACTGGCTTCTCCTGGCGGCGGTGGAGACGGTGGGGCTGTATCTCCACTACGTCTTCCTCTTCGCTGTTGGCTACGTCAATCTGCTGCTGATTCTTGGCCTGCGGCGCCGTCGCCACGAATGGCTGCGCTGGCTGGCCAGCCAGGCCGTCGTCGTTCTCTTGTGCCTGCCCTGGGTTGTCGCTGCTGCCCTCCGTTGGGACGCGATCCTGGCCGACATCGGCGTCGGTGATCCCTTCGTGGAGCCGGTGCCGTTGGGTTACTTCTCCAGGCTTCTGTGGTCCTTCCAGTGGAGTGGGCTGAGCGCTGCACCGGGCTACGTGCCGCTGTACGCCACCGCGCTTGTCCTAGCCGTCCTCCTCCCAGGTGCCCTGGTGCGTCTCACAGTCGCCCCCCCGACTCGCGCAGCTACCCTGCGCTTGCTGGCTCACTGGTTCGTTCCATTGATCCCTGCCCTTCTAATGTGGCAGGCCAAACCTCTCTCGCATCCGCGCTACGTGTCCGTGTTCGTCGTGGCCCTGTTGCTGCTGGTTGGCTATGTCCTAGATCACCTCGCCAGAGGTCGGTGGGCGGAAAAGGGGTTGGCTGCGCTGCTGGGACTGGCGATCCTCGCCGCTACCGTCATCTCGCTTCGGGCGTACTACTTCGACCCCCGCTTCGCCAAGGATGACACCCGAGGCGTGGCCGCAGCGATCGCTGCCCAATCTAGCGCCAGCGACCTCGTCGTGGTTCCGCCGGAGGATTGGTCTGTCCCCTACTACTACGATGGCCCTGCTCGGGTGGAGATGCCTTGGCCGGGCGATGCCGCCACCGATTGGGAGCAGCTGGCGAACCTGACGCAGGGGAGGGAGGGGGCATATCTGGTTGACTACTACCGCGCCACTCGCGATCCGTGGGGTCTACTCCCCTTCGCCTTTGAATCTGCCGGCAGTCTGAGTGACCGGTGGGATTTCAAGGGGCTGTACGTGCGTCTGTATC
>JASFWK010000083.1:0-9414 GCA_050049355.1 Anaerolineae bacterium
AATGGGCGCCTGATCGACCCATGGCCCTCGCCACCCGCCCAGGAAGAGGGTGGTGAAGATGGCGGCTACTGCCGTTGTGTTCATGAATTCGGACAGGTAGAACATACCGAACTTCATACCGCTGTACTCGACGAAGTAACCGCAAACCAACTCCGATTCCGCCTCGAGCAGCTCGAAGGGCCGCGCGTTGACCTCGGCCATGCTGGCCAGGAAGAAGACCAGCGCGGGCAGAGGCATGGCGATCAAGAAGATGACATCCTGAGACTCCACGATACTCTGCATGGAGAGGGATCCGGTCACCATCACGACCGCCAGAACGGAGAGCAGTTGGGGGATCTCGTAGCCGACCAACTGCGCCACAGCACGGAAGGCCCCCACTGTGGCATACTTGTTGTTGGAGGACCAGCCGGCCATCAGGAAGACCACCAGGGCAGCGGAGGAGAGGGCCAGGATGTACAGGATGCCGATGTTGAGATCGGTGCCGATCAACTCCTGGCCGGGTCCGAAGGGTATGACTGCCCAGACTACAAGAGCGGCCAAGACGACCAGGAGAGGGGCGAGGTTGTAGGGGATCACGTCAACCCCTTCTGGCCTCACATCCTCCTTGGTGAGCATCTTGATGGCGTCGGCGAAGGTTTGAAGAATGCCATAAGGGCCGGCCCAGGTACCGGAGCTGTTGGGTCCCATCCTGCCTTGCATGCGGGCGATTAGCTTACGGTATGCCCAGATCAAGAAAATGACCACCATCAGCGGGAAGAGACCGACAGCGATCGCGCCAATGGCGGTCATTACCAACGAGACCCCTGGTTCACTCAGGCCGGTGGTGGCTAGTAAGCCCTTGATCCAGATCCCGATGTTGACGATGGCGTTGGAGAGGAAGGTCAGCAAGCGGGAAAGAAATTCCATAGGACAGGCCTCCTGGATGTGAACTGGTGCATTTGCAGTGTAGCTCTTACATCCACTCCAGCGCGCCCTTACGCCAGACGTACACTAGGGCCGCTGCCAGGAGCAAGATGAAGAGAATGCCCTCCAGCACCGCGTAGAACGGCAGCCAATTGTAGGCCAAGGCCCAGGGGAAAAGAAAAACGACCTCCACGTCGAAGACGAGGAAGGCCAGAGCGAAGATGTAGTACTGGGCCTTGAACTGAACCCACGGCTTGCCGTGGGGCTGAAGCCCGCATTCATAGATTTCGCTCTTATGAGGATTGGGCCGTTTGGGCCTGAGGAGCCAGGCTAGGCCGAGCATTACACCGCTGAGAGAGAGGGCCACGAGGAAAAGGATACCGACGAAGGTGAACTGTTCGAGCAACTAAAGCCTCCTAGTTCGATGGGTGTAGGTGTGACTCAAAACGGGGCCTATTGTAGCACGAATTCCTTAGGAGGCAAAATCGCCTCCACAACTTTCCGACCCGAGACAACCTGGGGCGGAACGCAAGAGCCGCAGCACCGTCTGAACGCTCACACCGGAGGCCAATGATAGCATGGAAGGGGACAGTGAGCAAATTGCGTGCGCGTTGACTCTCTCCACGTCTCGCTGCGGAGGGAGCCGCATCGTGCCTCATGTCTTCTGCCCTGGGTTTCAAAGCCCTTGATGCGCACGCCCTCTACCCTCTCACGGTAGGCCCCCTCCTTATCTGTCTGTCTGCCACTCCTTCGTGAGAACCGGTGATCCTAGTGGCGGCGACGACGGTTGCGGCTGGCTGTGCTCTTGCTGGGACCTTCCCCAGCGTTTTGGAGATCTCAGTCTCCGCCGGTGGCGATCCGTTCGGCTGCCAGAAGCCGTGCCCGGGCGGCGTCTCCCTCCTCCCAGTTGATCTTGTCTATGAAGACAATCTGATCGGCCACGAACTCGTGGACCGTCTCTTCGATGTCGCGCCGCTTCCGCTGGCGGTAGCGGGCCTGAACCAGTAGCTTTGAGCCGACTTGCAGGTAGGGATGGGCGAGCAGGGCTGTGTCGCCGTAGGCCACGATCCGCGTGTAGGCCGTCTGCTCTTTTCCATCTACCGCTAGGTAGAAGCGCAAGAACGGGACTCGGGATCTCCCCACGCGCCGGAAGTGAGGTGGGTGGGTGATATTGCCGATGAAGCGACAGTCATTGTGCAGCGACATAGCGCGCCTCCCGGCAGGAAGATGAGTAGGCAGGCTTCAGTGTAAGCATCTTTGGCCTCCTCAAGGCTGGGAAATGTTGGCAGGTGTGTGTCAAAGTGTCCTGGTACGCCGTGCAGGACGTAACCTGCTATGCAGGGTGAGGTCAACAAGAAGTGCCGAGCGCGAACTGGCCTCAGCGAGGCAGAATGAGGGATGAAACCATAGCTCATGGGACCCGGCCGGCGATGAGTGCTGGGATGTTTGGCCCTTGGTTGATCTGCTCTGAGCGACAAGTTGATGTTATATACCGGGAAACTGAGTGTTTGTCAAGCCGAATCTCGACTGACGACGCTCTGTCTGGAGAGCAGACGTTGAGCGGACCACAAGCAGGTGCCGCCGTCGCTTCCCATCCGCGTGGTTCCCATTGCCCGCTTATTCCCTCGGTGGTATACTCTGTTTGGGAGGGGAGCGGTGGAAGAGAAGGTCTGGTTCGCTCCAGCACGCCCAGTCCCGCCAGAGGGCCCACTGGCTCGGTACCGGCCGCCGGCGCTGGCTGGCGCTGCGAAGGAGTTTGTGGCGCGTCTGACCGCACCGACAGACTTGGTGCTTGATCTCTTCTGTCAGGGGCCGGCCTTCGTGCGTCAGGCACTCCGTGTGGGTCGGCGGGCGGTGGGGGTCAGCGTCAACCCCGTTGGCTTGCTAGTCGCCGGGGTGGGGTTGGAGCCACTGCCGCCCCCTGCCGCTCTCGACGCGGCCTTCACGCGGCTGGCAGATAGCCCCAAGAGGGACCTCCCGCTGAGCCGCTACGTGACTGGCTTCTACCGCTCCCGCTGCCCCGCCTGTGCTGCGCAAGGGACTGCGGTGTGGTTTGCTTGGGATCGAGAAGCTCTTTATCCCTATGCCAAGGCAGTCCGCTGCTCCCACTGTGACGGGGTCCAAGAGGGACCGACGGATGAGCAGGACATCGCTGCTGCCCGACAGTTCGAGCGCAAGAGCCCGGCTTATCACTATGCTCTCAGCCGGGTCGCTCCGGTGGATCACCCAGCTCGTGATCGCGCGGCGGACTTGGTAGAGCTCTATACCCCTCGCAACCTCTCCGCTCTGATCGATGTGACGATGCGTCTTGAGGGACTTGACCTGAAGCGGCCGGTGCGGGCGGCGTTGCAAACAGTACTGATCGAGGTCTTCGACCGGGCCAGCAGCCTGGATCCCCCTGGAGAGGCGCGGCCGCGTCCCCGCACCCTCCGTATCCCGGTCCGTTTCCTTGAGCGGAATGTCTGGCTGCTCTTGGAGGAGGCGCTGTCCCGCTTGACTGGCTGGGCTGGTGAAGGGATCTCCTCTGTCCGTCGTGCTCCTAGTCTCCAGGCGCTCTTAGACAGTCGCATATCTGCCTATGCACTCGTCCCGTCCGCCGCGCGGGAGGTTGGCGAGCTCCTGCCTCCGGGCGCCACTACGCTCATCCTGGCCGATCCGCCCAGGCCGGACGGTGTCTACTGGGCCCTCTGCGCTCTCTGGGCTGGATGGCTGTGGGACACGTCGGCTGCCCATGCCATGCGTCCCCTGCTTGGCCGACGTCGCTTCGATTGGGAATGGCATCAGAGGGCGCTCCGGACAGCTTTGGCCGCCGCCCTGCCTCTTCTGGCTCCCGATGGTCGTCTGCTGACCCTCTTCGCCGAAGACGAGGAGAGATTGATGGAGTCTGTCTGCCTGGCGGCTTCGGGAGCCGGGTACGAGCTGACCGGGTGGGGGGTCGACCCGGGAGCGGGTCGCCAGCTGGTCTGGCGCGTCCCCGAACACGTCGCAGTACGTGGGGTCGAGCCTCTCGAGGAGGAGCTGCTGACTCGGAACTTGACCCAGAGCGCGGCTGAGTTGGCTCAGCTCTGCCTGCGTGAGCGTGCTGAACCGACTCCCTGGACGGTCGTGCACGGGGCCATCTACGCTGGCCTCTCCAGTCGAGGCCTTCTGGCCCAGGCCGACGCGCTCCCCCGGCACGTCTCTCCACCGGTGGGGTTCACCGCTGACGCTGTCCACGAGGGGCTCGAGCAGTTGGGCCTCGAGGCAGTGGACGACGAGAAGCGGAAGCAGTACTGGCTGTCTATCCTGGATAGGGAGGAGGTGGAACCCCTGGCCGATCGCGTCGAGGAGAGCGTCTGGAAGATGCTCCAATCCCAACCCCTCTGGACGAAGAAGGAGCTCCTTCGCCGCATCTACAGCCGCTTCCGGGACCTCCTCACTCCCGATCCATCTCTGGTGCTGGCCTGCCTACGCTCCTATGACCGAGGGGAGGAGGGCGGGTGGCGATTGAGGGAGGAGGATGACCCCCACCGCCGCGCTGAGGAGTTGAAGGCTCTGCGTAAGGACCTCAGGGCGCTGGGGGAGCTCCTGGAGTTTCAGGTGGGACGGGGGCAGGGGTGGGATGTGCGTTGGCAGAAGGGGGGGCGGGATGTCTATCTATTTGTCCTCTCCCCCACGGCCGCGCTCGGCCGCTACCTCCTCTTCGGTCCGTCTATTCCCGATGAAGCCTGTCCCTGCCTGGTCTTCCCCGGCGGACGCGCGGAGCTATTGGCCTACAAGCTCCAGCGCGACCCTCGGCTGGCTCGGCTGGCTGAGGAAGAGGGATGGGAGTTCATCAAGTTCCGACACCTGCGCCGACTGATGTCCGAGGGATCCGACCGCCGAGCCTTCGAGGCGGTGCTGCGTCTTGACCCCGTCACCGAAGGAGAAGGAGTGCAGATCCCTCTCTTGCTAGGAGGTGAGAAATGAAGGGCTACGTCAAACCGGCACTGCTGGTGCTGATTGTCCTGGTGGCTGTGACCTCTCTGGTCCTCAGCGGTTTGACTCTCTACGGCTTCCTGCGGTTTCGAGAGGCGGGGCTGGCGACGGTGAAGGAGGCCCGTACCGCCCTCTCTGACCTGACCGAGAGCGGGATTCAGATATCGGTTCCTCTCCGTGATACCTTTCCCGTCCATGCTAGCGTTCCTCTGAGACAGGAGTTTGCAGTGCCTATCAGGACTACGATTCCGCTCTCTACCACCGCGCGAGTGCCGATCGAGATTCCCATTGTGGGCACCTACCGGGTGGCGGTGCCGGTGGAGACGCAGGTGCCCATCGACTTGGAGGTGGTTGTGCCTGTAAGCGAGACCCTTGAGGTAGAGACGGCGGTGGCGCTGAGCACCGAGGTGGCGGTGCAGGTGGAGATGGAGCAGTTGGGGCTAGGGGATCTATTGGAGGAGATAGACGGGGCGCTGGCGGAGGTTGAGAGAGGGTTGCAGTGGCCACTCTCTCCCCGCCGAGCCCCCTGAGGGGATGGAAGAGGCCAACGTCCTCCCCGAAGGTATCGGATACTTTGCAGCTGGGCGGGAAAGGAGTATCATATAAGGACGCCGGTCCGGCCGGGAATGGATACTATCCTCTGGTTCCTTCTCCGACAGATGACGGTTGACGAGGTGGAGACTGAATTCAGAGGGTTCTGAATGTGAGGTGGCTGACATTTCTTCAAGGAGGAAGACATGGCAAGAGGTATGGTTGTCATTGACGAGGATCGGTGCAAGGGGTGCGCACTGTGCGTCTCCGTGTGCCCTGTGGACATCCTCCAACTGGCGGAGGAGCGGTTCAACGCCAAGGGATACCGACCGGTCGAGGTGACGGACCCCGAGGCGTGCACAGGGTGCGCGATGTGTGCCACCATCTGCCCCGACGTCGTCTTCACCGTGTACCGACGCAAGCGGAAGCCCAGGCGGGCGGCCGCTACCGCGTAGGGAGGTAAGCAACGAATGGCAAAGGAACTGATCGAAGGAAACGCAGCGATAGCAGAGGCTGCTGTACGAGCCGGAGTCGAAGCTTTCTTCGGCTACCCCATTACACCCCAGACGGAGGTCTTGGAGCACTTCTCCAAGCGCCTGCCTGAGTTGGGGCGGATTTTCCTCCAGGCCGAAAGCGAGGTCGCGGCTGTCAACATGGTCTACGGGGCGGCTTGCACTGGGGCTCGAGTGATGAGCTCCTCCTCCAGCCCCGGTATCAGCCTGATGCAGGAGGGGCTCTCCTACATCGCCTGCTCCGAGGTGCCCACCGTGCTGGTCAACATCATGCGCGGAGGCCCGGGTCTGGGTAACGTCCAGCCCTCGCAGGGGGACTACTTCCAGGCGGTCAAGACTGCCGGCCACGGCGACTTCCACATGATCGTCCTGGCCCCGGCCAACGTCCAGGAGGCGATTGACTTGATGGTCCTGGCTTTCGACCTGGCGGAGAAGTACCGCACCATCGCTATGGTGATTGCCGATGGCTCCATCGGCCAGATGATGGAGCCGGCGGAGCTTCCGCCCATGCGTCCGGTTCGCTCTCGGGAGGAACGACCCGATTGGGCGCTGACCGGCGCCGATGAACGGCAGCCCAACATCATCACCTCGCTCTATCTGGGGGCGGAGAACCTGGAGGAGGTCAACCTGCGCCTGCAGGCCAAGCTCAAGGAGATCGCCGCCAGCGAGGTGCGCTGGAAGGAGTACAACACTGAGGATGCCGATCTCCTGTTGGTGGCCTTTGGCACTGTGGGTCGTGTCTGCCAGTCTGTAGTGCGGGAGGCACGGGACAAGGGGTTGAGGGTGGGTCTCTTGAGACCCATCACGGTCTGGCCCTTCCCCAGTGATCGCCTGGCCGAATTGGCCGAGCGGGTGCGAGGAATGTTGGTTGTGGAGATGAACGCTGGGCAGATGGTCGAGGATGTGCGCTTAGCCGTCGAGGGCCGAAGCCCAGTTCGCTTCTACGGGCGAATGGGAGGCGTGGTCCCCCTGCCCGACGAGATCTTGCCCGAGTTGGAGAAGATGGACGCCGAACTCGCAGGCGGGAGGGAGAGTTAGGATGACGACGGTTGAGATTCCTGAGGATATGGAACTGGTCTACGAGCGGCCGGAAAGCCTGACCGAGGTCGACACTCACTATTGCCCTGGCTGCACCCACGGCACGATCCACCGCCTCGTCGCCGAGGTGTTGGACGAACTGGGGGTGCGCGAGCGGACCATTGGCATCGCTCCTGTGGGGTGCTCGGTGTTGGCCTACAACTACTTCAACGTGGACATGGCGGAGGCGGCCCACGGCCGCGCACCGGCGATGGCCACAGGGATCAAGCGCGTCAGCCCGGATAAGGTCGTCTTTACTTACCAGGGTGATGGCGACCTGGCTTCTATCGGCATCGCGGAGATCGTCTACGCGGCCAACCGGGGTGAGCTATTCACCACGATCTTTGTCAACAACGCGATCTATGGTATGACCGGCGGGCAGATGGCTCCCACGACCTTGCCCGGACAGGTGACTACATCCAGTCCTACCGGGCGGGATGTCGAAATGGCGGGGTTCCCTATGCGGGTTGCAGAGCTGATCGGCAGCCTCCCTGGCGCGACCTACGTCACCCGACAGGCGGTGCTAGATGTGCCTGGCATCCGACGGACCAAGAGGGCGATCAAGACCGCCTTCCAGGCCCAGCTGGCCGGCCTCGGCTTCTCTCTGGTGGAGGTCATCTCGACCTGCTCAACCAACTGGAAGCTTGGGCCATTGGAGGCCCTGGAGTGGGCCGAAGAGCATATGGTGGCCTTCTATCCATTGGGTGACACAAAGGTGTCCGAAGGAGTGAAAGCGCTGAGGGAGGGGAAATAAAATGCAAGAGGAAATCATCGTCTCCGGGTTCGGCGGACAGGGATCGCTTTTCGCCGGCCAGTTGCTGGCCTATGCTGCCATGGAGGAGGGCTTCCATGTCACGTGGATTCCCTCCTACGGTCCTGAGATGCGGGGCGGAAAGGCTCGCTGCACCGTCGTCGTCTCAGATGGGGAGATTGGGTCCCCGCTGGTGCGGCGGCCCAGCGGGTCCATCGTGCTCAACATTCCCTCTATGGAAGCCTTCGAGCCGGCGGTCAAGCCGGGAGGGGTACTTGTGGTCAACAGTTCCCTGATTCCTCAGCAGAGTGAGCGGGACGACATCCGCGTCATATACATCTCCGCCAGCGACATCGCAGAGGAGCTGGGGAGCATCCGCTTGGCCAACGTCGTATGCCTGGGGGCGCTGGTGACGGCCACCGGCGTGGTGCCGATGGAGGCCGTGGAACGAGCGCTGGACAACCATCTGCCGGAGCGTCACCGGGATTTGCTGGACTTGAACAAGGAGGCGCTGAAGAAGGGCGCGGAACAGGCTGAGTGACGAATCCCTATGTCCCCTCCCAGTACTCCGTCGTAGCGACCACGTTGATAGGCGGAGTGCTGAGGGACACAGGCTGATTCGATGCGCGCATAAGCAGTTTGGACTTCCAATAGAGTGGTGACGCGCCTCCCCTTGGGTGGGCAGGGAAATGCACCAGCGCACGCGCGCCTTGCGGTGCACGGCAGCAGGTCAGTGTCCACCCACACTAGAGCCAGGGGTGAGAAGAGATGTATGAGAGGGTTCTGGTCCTATTGGATGGCTCCGAACTGGCCGAGCAGGTCCTCCCCCACGTCGCTGAGATCGTCCGCGGACGAGATATCGAGGTCCATCTCCTCTCGGTCGCGCCCGTCGTTATGCCGCCAACAGCTGTCGTTGTGGATGTATATCCCATCTACATGACGGCAGATTTCATGGCCACTCAGGCGGCGGAGCGGGAGCGGATCGGGCGGGAACTGCAGGAGTATCTTGACGGAGTGGTCCAGCGGATGCGGTCCGTGGCCGGTAAGGTGCGGACAGCGATCCGTTCCGGGCGCCCGGCGGAGGAGATTCTGCAGTACGCCGAGGAGGTGGGGATAGATCTGATTGCCATGTGCACCCATGGTCGCTCTGGCCTCAGTCGTTGGGTCTACGGCAGCGTGGCCGACAGGGTGCTGCGCGGGGCCAATTGCCCGGTGCTCTTGGTGCGAGTGCACCCTACGGAGTGAGGGAGTCTCGGCTTCGGGAGCTTCAAGTTGAATACTTCCTGCAATTTGGAATCTAAGAGGCCGAAGCTCTTCTTGTGAAGATGGAGACCTCTCAGGATCGTCCTTCCGTACGGCCGGCTTCTCATCGGCGCATCCTTGTGCCCTTGGATGGGTCGGAGCTGGCTGAGTGCGTCTTGCCCCACGTGCGAAGTCTCATTCGGCCCGGTGAGACCCAGATCTATCTCCTGTCGGTGGTAGCGCGGGGGTTTGGGGACCGTACGGTGGCGCTGATAACAAGCTATCCGCCGGGCCTGCAACTTTCCACGGCTGCCCTCTCCCGCGCGCGGGCTCAACTGGAGATCTACCTGCGCCGTGTGGCTGCCCGCCTCCGAGAGGGGGGAGCGTCGGTGCGGTGGGAGGTGAGGGAGGGAAATCCGGCTGAGGAGGTCCTGGACTATG
>JASFWK010000187.1:0-3463 GCA_050049355.1 Anaerolineae bacterium
CATGCTGGGGCTTAGTCTGAACATCATCGTTGGCTATGCCGGACTCTTCCAATTGGGCCATGCGGCCTTCTACGCGCTGGGGGCCTACACCTCCGCCCTCCTGAACCTGCACCTCCACGTCCCTCTTTTCCTGACGCTGCCGGTCAGCGTGATCGTGGCCGCCGGCCTTGGGTACCTGATCACCCGGCCTATCCTACACCTGCGGGGTGACTACCTGTGCATCGTCACGATCGCCTTCGGCGAGGTGGTACGGTTGGTACTGGTCAACAACCTCTTCGGCATGACAGGCGGCGCCAACGGGCTGAGCGGGATCGACCGCCCCGCGCTGTTCGGACTTGAGCTGCGCGAGCCGATCTACCACTACTACGTCGTACTGCTCCTCCTGGCAATCACGATCTTCGCTATTCGACGGCTCGAGAACTCCCGCCTGGGGCGAGCGTGGATGTACGTGCGTGAGGACGAGGTGGCCGCTGAGGCGATGGGAATTGACACCACTCGCGTCAAGCTTCTGGCCTTCGTGCTGGGCTCTGGCTGGGCTGGGCTGGCGGGCTCTCTCTATGCGGGCAAGATCACCGTTATCTCCCCGGACCAGGCGAAGTTCATGGAATCGGTGATCATGTTCTGCATCGTCGTGCTGGGCGGCACCGGCTCGATCCCGGGGGTTTTCGTGGGCACGCTGGGGATGGTTACTCTCCCCGAGCTCTCACGGCCGCTGAGGGAGTGGCGAGATGCCTGGCTAGGCGTGGCGATGGTAGCGATGATGATCGCTCGGCCGGCGGGGTTGTGGCCCAGCCGCCGTGTGCAGCTAGAGATACACGAGGAAAAAGAAGTCCTGCCCGCTCCCGCGGTGGGCAGCTGATTGGGGGATCACGATGGCACTTCTAGAGATCCAGAGCCTGACCAAGCAGTTCGGAGGCCTGGTGGCTGTTGACAGAGTAGACTTTGATCTGCACGACGGAGAGATCCTGGGGTTGATTGGCCCAAACGGCGCCGGGAAGACCACGGTCTTCAACATGATCACCGGCATTTATCCACCCACGGAGGGTGAGATCTTCTTTCAAGACAGCCGTATCGCCCACCCCCGGCTTACCTGGGGGCAGCGGCTCTCCAGCCCCATATGGTGGGGAAGTTGGCTGCCGATCCCATCTGCGAAGCGGAGATGGGACGGCATTCGCACCCTTCGGCCGCACGAGATCACGGAGCGGGGCATCGCGCGCACCTTCCAGACCGTCCGCCTGTTCAAGAATCTCACCGCGCTGGAGAACGTGATGTCCGGACTGCACCACCGCACCCAGGCAGGCGTGGCAGGAGCGATCCTCCGACCTCCGTCTCAGCAGGAGGAGGAGAACCACATCGTCGCCGAGGCCGAGCGTCATCTGAGTTTCATGGGTCTGCAGGAGCACCGAGACGAGCTGGCCAAGAACCTGCCGTACGGGCATCAGCGTCGGTTGGAGATCGCCCGGGCCTTGGCCGCTGATCCCGTCCTCATCATCCTGGACGAGCCGGCCGCCGGTCTGAACGAGCAAGAGACGCTCGAGCTGATGGCCTTGATTCGCCAGATTCGCGATTCGGGCATTACCGTCCTGCTCATCGAACACGATATGAAGGTCGTGATGGGTATATGCGAGCGCATCGTCGTGCTGGATCACGGAAAGAAGATTGCCCAGGGCACGCCGGCCGAGGTGCAGAACGACCCGAGGGTCATTGAGGCTTACTTGGGCGAGGAGGAGGTGTGAGGTGGCTCTACTGAGGCTCGAGAATCTGCATACCTACTACGGCCGCGTTCACGCCCTGAAGGGCATCGACCTGGAAGTGAAAGAGGGAGAGATCGTCACCCTCATCGGTGCCAATGGGGCCGGCAAGTCAACGACGCTGCGTACGATATCCGGCCTGATTCGCCCCAGCGAGGGCCAAATCTCGTTTGCTGGTAGGGACATCGGCAATCTGCCTGCCCATCGTATCGTGGGAGAAGGCATCTCCCACGCTCCCGAAGGGCGCCGGGTCTTCACCACTCTCACGGTGACGGAGAACTTGAACATGGGCGCCTACAGCCTGGGCAATGACAACAGGGCAATTGAGGAGAACCGACGCCGCGTCTTCAAGCTGTTCCCACGCCTGGAGGAGCGGAGACACCAACTGGGGGGAACGCTTTCGGGCGGCGAGCAGCAGATGCTGACCATCGGGCGTGCGTTGATGGCCCGTCCGCGTCTGCTCTTGCTCGACGAGCCCTCGCTGGGTCTGGCTCCTCTTCTGGTCAAGGCTATCTTCGAGACGATTCGCGAGATCAACGCTCGTGGGGTGACCATCCTGCTGGTGGAACAGAACGCCCGCGCGGCTCTCAAGGTCGCCCATCGGGGGTACGTCCTGGAGACAGGATGCGTTGCCCTCTCCGGCTCGGCCGAGAAACTCCTCCACGATGAGCGCGTCCGTAAGGTATATCTGGGCGAGCAATAGTGATGATCCGCATCCTCTCACGCAAGCACGTACGCCAGGCGCTGCCAATGCGCCAGGCAGTAGAGACAATGAAGGCCGCTTTCGCCCAGCTCTCGACCGGCAAGGCCGAGGTGCCGCTGAGGACGGCGCTCGAGGTGCCTCGTCACAACGGCGTCACCCTCTTCATGCCGGCTTACCTGGCCACCGACGACCAGATGGCGGTCAAGATCGTCTCCGTCTTCAACGACAATCCCGAGAAGGACCTGCCACTGATCCATGCTCTGGTCGTGGTGGTGGACGCGAAGACCGGAAGGCCGGCCGCCGTGATGGATGGGACCTACCTGACGGCTCTGCGCACGGGCGCCGCCTCGGGTGCTGCAACCGACCTGCTGGCCCGGCAGGACTCGCGCATCGTCGCTATCTTCGGCGCCGGTGCCCAAGGGCGAACCCAGCTGGAAGCCGTCTGCGCCGTGCGCCCCATCCAAGAGGCCTGGGTCTATGACATCGTGGGGGGGCAGGCCTCCGCCTATGCCGACGAGATGAGCCGACACCTCTCAGTGCCCGTCAAGATAGCAGAGACACCGTCCGAGGCAGTGCGCCAAGCGGACATCATCTGCACCTCAACCACCTCCTCCAGCCCCGTCTTCGACGATCACGACATCCAGGCCGGCACGCACATCAATGCCGTAGGCGCCTACACGGCCGAGATGCAGGAGATACCAACCGAGACGGTCCTGCGGGCCAAGGTGGTGATCGACCATCGAGAAGCAAGCCTGGCTGAGGCCGGGGATTTGCTGATCCCCCTCCAGAAAGGCCTGATGACCGAGGAGGACATCCACGCGGAGCTGGGGGAGATCGTTTCCGGTACCGCGCCGGGCAGAACGTCAGCGGAGGAGATCACCCTCTTCAAATCAGTGGGGGTGGCCGTGCAGGACGTCGCGGCTGCGGGTGCGGTGCTGGAGGCCGCTCAGAGACTGGAACTGGGGAGCGAGGTAACGCTGTAGTGCCGTCGCAGCGACTGCGTGGTTAT
>JASFWK010000084.1:0-9351 GCA_050049355.1 Anaerolineae bacterium
GCCACGTAGCCGGTGACTCGCTCGCCGGAAGGAGTTCCCTGCACCGGCAAGCCGCGTCCTTCGGTCAGCTCGTGGATGTAGGCGTAATGACCGCCCGCGTCGGGCGATTCGAAGATGGGGATGGTGACGCCGTATAGGATTGCCACCGCTACGTAGAGTAACACGAGAACGACAGCGCCCCAGTGGTCGAACTGCCTCCTGCTCCATTTCCTAGGCATTGCTCTTTAGCTCACTTCACTAGCGTCCCGGTTGGATCTGGACAGCTTCAAACACGAAACGATCCGCTGGCTGTTCCGGCGAAGGATCCGCGAGCAGCACGCGGCGATTCTCGTCCCCTTCAACTGCCAAACTCACCTCCAGATGGTATGTTCCCGGCGGTGTCACTGGGTTCAGGTTCAGGTCGAAGTGGGTCTCGATCACCCCGTCCGATGGCCACTCGGCAGGTGGGTAGCGATCGAATAGATCGGGTCTGCGATCCGCTTCCAGGTTCCCGCCCCACACGCCGAACGAGCCATCTACCAGGCGGACCAGGGGGCGGAAGGAGAGATCATCCGCATGGGCCTCCCGGCGCCAGTAGAGAACGACGTGGAGCCAGTTGCTTGGGGGGTGGGAGTGATGATCGGTAGCCCTTAGGCTAGTGGCGTCGAGCGAGTAGCCAACGACGCATATGCCGTTCTGAAAGCACATGTCCAGGGGACGGACCTCATTGGGAAGAGCGGGATATGTAAACCGCGCTTGATATCCGACCAGCGTGATCTCCCTGTTGGGGAACTGCATTGTCATGATGGGAAAGGCGTTGTTGGCCACCTCACGCAGCTTGTTGCCCGGAGCCATCACCTGATCGTGGTTTAGAACCAGCCACAGGTGGTCATAGTGCTCTGCCTTGCGCTGATAGAAGGGCCAGGGATCGTAGGGATCCTCGCCGAAGCCGGTGACATCTGATTCGCCATGGTAGTAGCGTTCGAACGCGTAGCTCATGTAGTAGGCAGAGATAACTACTAGATCGTTCGGGCCCTCATGGTTCTCAACGTAGTCGGCCGCAAAACGCCAATCAGGTCTGTGGACCATCGGATCGGTAAGGTCGCGCGCCACGCCATTCAGCATCAGCGTCCCAAGCACGAGAATGGCGATTCCCACAGGCCGCCAAAGGTGGGAGAGAGCTTCCACGCCGCAGGCCACGAGCACGAACAGGGCGGGCACGATGGCGGAGAGATACTTGGCGGCGTACACCGGTGCCCTGAACGAGACCGCATAGAAGATAAGCACGGGCACGAAGGCATGGAATAGAACCACCCATCTCTCGGTGCGACGACGAAGGAGCAGCGCCAGACTGCCCACAAGTATCAGGCCAACGGGAAGCAGGAAGGCCGGCCACGAGACCTGGGAGGCGGGGATGCGGTAGAAGTACTTGCCGACGGCATCGCGAACTAGAATACCCAGAGGCACAAATCCTCGCCACACGTCATTGGGGTTGTAGTTCTTCACAACTCTCCAAGCGACTCGAATAAGGGGCAGATGTGCAACTCCTAACAGAGACATCGCCGTGACGTAGGGTAACAGACGCCTTCTTCTACGCCAACCCAGCGCGATGGCCATCGCAGCCTGACTGGCGACCAGGAACGCGCCGAAGAGGTGACTGTAGAGGACAGTAGACACGAGAGAGGCATAGATAAGCCAGCGCCACCACCTGCCTTTGCGAAACGCCTCCAACAGAGCCAGGCTGGAGGCGACGGCGACCAACATGTGGAGCGCGTACATCCTCGCCTCTTGAGCGAACCAGAGGGTGAACGGTGAGAAAGCGAACAGCCAGACGGATGTGGCAGCTGCCTGGTCCGTCAGGAGCCTGCGGACCCACTGGAACAAGAGGGGCATGGTAAGCACGGCGAAGATCACGGATAGGAAGCGGATCGCAAAGTCTGAATCGCCTACCACGTGGCGCCACCCAAACAGCAACAGGTAGAATAGCGGACCATTGTGCTGAGGCTGAACGATCCTGTGAACTGTCCCTGCCAGGCTCCCCCTTGTGAAATGGAGTGACATGACCTCATCGAACCACATGCTTTGGAGAGTGAGCGTGCCCGTCTGGAGAGAATAGGCGACAAACACAATCAGAAGCACGCCGAGCTTGATCCACAGCCTCTGGCGCTCAGCAGCTCTCTTCTTCTCGGTCATTCTCTCACAGTTCTTCATGGCTCCTCTTGCCCGCCTTCGGATCTCACCCGCACCGTTCCCAACGGGACAGCATCGGCGGGGAGCTGCGTTCCTTGTGCATCGAAGGCCGGCAGCCGCTGGCCGGTCTCCAACAGATACATTCCCACAAGAAGCGAGTATTCGCCTGGAGGTGTATCGCCAGGGATGATTATATCATGAGTGTCAATTACCGTCTCCCCGGCGCTCCAAAAGGAGGTGGGATAGCTGCCATCGCGGGGCTGTCCGTCACCCTGAGCATAGGGCAGCAGGCCAGCAGGATCGGCGAGATGGACGAAGACGGTGTAGTCAGCCGACACAGGGGCCTGTGCTTTCCAGTAGAGGGTGAGGCTGATCACCTGGCCGGGTGCGGCCTCTCGCTCGCTCACGTCGTAGCCCAGGAGCGTGATTTCCCCATTGAGGTCCGCATTCACCCGATGGGGGATCTCAATCACTGGACGGCGCTCGGGTGTAATCCCGACTCGATCTATGACCGCCATCCCCAGGGGCGCGCCGGCGCTGCTGCGGGCCGTGAGACGCCTGCCGGTTACGGGCTCATACCAGCCCACTTCGACGTGGTAGACGGCCGGAACGGGTGTCCATTCTTCAATCGGCACGTGGATGGCGTCGCAGAAAGCGTCGCCGGGCACCCATTGGCTAGTCGGGAAACGACCCAAGCCGGGGTAGGTATCGCGTCCGCCGACAATCTGCTCTCGGGGACCGAGCAGATGGATGAAATACGCGTAGTCCTCAGTCAGCGGCGCGCGGGCCTTCCAGCAGAGTGTGACGGCAATCTCTTCGCCGGGATGGGCGCTGGTATCCTCCAGTTCGTAGCCCACCAGACGGATGCCTTGGCTGAAGCGAAGGTCGGCTGGACGCGTGCGAGCAGCGATTTGATCTTCAGAGAGCAGGGGAGGGCGGGCGTAGGCAGGAGAGATGGCTGCAAGAGGAGAGAGCGATGCAGCCGCGAAGAGAAACCCGGCGAGTGTGAGGCCCGGCCACGCGGCAAAACGGCGTGGCACCAGCCGCGCCAGTCCCCATGCCAGTAGCACAGCGATGGCGCCAATCGCAGGAAACAGTAGCCGTCCCAGCGGTGCCTCAATCACCCGCATCCAGCGCAGGAGGGCGGTGACGACGACAGCAACCCAGAGTGCCAAGAGCCCCAACGACCAGGCACGGGGACCGGGACGGCGTCCAGCCTTCCAGGATCGGGCGGCCCACACCAGAAGCCCGACGATGCCGAGGCGCGCGACAATCCGCAGGATGACGTAGAAGACATTAGCCAAGCGTATGTTTCCCATCCCGAAGGCGGCCCAGAATGACTGCTCAACGCCAGATAACTGCGTCCACAGCTGCCGAATCGATAGTGGCTCTTCGTACGCCCACCAGGTCTCGAAATGCAGATTGAGGCCGAAGGGGGCGCCGTGGAGAACTGCGCTGCGCACATACCACCATCCGGCGATCACCGCGGCCAGCGTGAGCGTCACTGCCCCGGAACGGCAGATCTCGCTCCACCGCCGGCGCTGCCACAGAGCCAGCGCAATTGGCGGGACAGCGAGCGCCAGGAGCCCAAGCGTGCTCACTTTGGAGAGGGCAGCCAAGCCTACCGTCACCCCCAGAACGGCGGCGCGGCGGAGCGTATATCCGTGCTTCAATCCTCGCGCGATCAGCCACAGAGTCAGCGTCGAAAATGCAGCTGCGGCTGCGTCGTTGTTCACCGCAGCACTGATGAACAGGAACTGAGGGTTGAAAGCCACCAGCGCAGCGGCTCCAACAGCCATAGTGGAAGACTCGCGGAAGATCTCTCGGGCCAGCAGATAGGTTGCCCCCACTGTAATGGAACCGAAGAGCAGGTTCACCAGCCGGGTGAGGTGGACGGCCAACACTTCGCCTCGCCATGGGTAGGCCTCGGCCCTGGAGTGGATGAAGACATTCTTGTTGTCGTTGACCGTGCCCGTAGGCTGGTAGTTGTCATAATAGGGATTGGGCTGCAGCGATGCGGCAGGACCCTGACCCATCCAGGCGATCGTCAGCGCCGCCGTCGCGTAGTAGAGCGGCGGCTGCGAACTCTCGTGCTCTGCGGGGGATTTCGCCCCCCACGGTGGCAAGCGGTGCTCTGTGGCCAAGTAGCGGGTGTAGGAGTAATGTAGGGCCTCGTCGGGCGCTTCGAAGATAGGCAGGCTGATCGAGTAGATGGCACCCAGGAGAAGGTATGCCAAGATCACCGCTGTCAGGAGGCCCTGGCGAATCCACCGCCGCGCTCCGAGAATCTGACTTCCCATCATTGATTCGGGGGCAGTTCTATTTCACCCAAGGGTATCACGTCGTGAAGCAGGCGCGACCCATCGGCATCGAAGCACGGAAGCCGGAACAAGGTCGTCGGATCGTACATTCCAACCGTGATCTGATATCTTCCTCTTTCGCTCGGCGGAAGGGAAAGCAGATGTGTGTCTCTGATTGTCTCTCCCTCCTTCCACACCCTGGTGGGGTATGTGCCGTCCCTGGGCTGGCTATCCCTCTGAGCGGCAAGTTGATTATCTTCATCCATTAGATGCACGAAGACAGTGTAGCCTCTCTCCATCTCGGCCAGCGCTTGCCAATAGAGGGTAATCCCAACCTCGCCTTCCCCTTCATTTTGGAGGTCGAACGCGTAGCCCACCAGGGCGACTTTGCCGCCCAGGTCGTAGTACACAGGGTTTTCCACGTCGGGTTGCTCCGGTGGCCTGATGACCAACTGGCCGAATACCGCGGGAACGGGGTCTTCGTCGCTGTCTACAGCAGTCAGCCTCTGCTCAGGGGTGGAGAAGCCTACGCGAAATCGCACAAGGCTCGGAGCCGGAACATTGGGGGTGACGGGAACCCAATAGATCTCGCGGAAGGTATCCCCCTCCTTCCACAGCGACGTGGGGAAGTTGCCATGCCCTGGATGGAGACGCAAGGCACCGAAAACCCGCGAATCTTGCCCGAGGATCCTCACCGTCAAGGTGTAATCCTGCTCCATCTCGCTCAGGCAACGCCAGTAGAGTATCACGGGTGCCCTATTGCCCGGTGTGACCTCTTCGCGATCTAGTTCGTAGCCGAGCAATTCAATCTTGCCGCCGAAGTTGATGGTCAGCGGGCGCTCCAGATTCTGAACCTCGGAAGGCGAGAGCAGAGCAGGCTTTGCGTAGACGGGAAGAATGTATCGAAAGGGGACGAGTGTGGCAAAGGCGAACAAGACTGAGCCCACACACACGGCGAGCGGCCTAACGATTCTCTTGGGAACTAGATTGGCCAAGCCTGTCAGTAGGAGTAGGCTGAAGGCCGAGATGGCAGGGAGAACGAATCGCCCTTGCAGCCCGAACACACTCTCACTAAAGGTGATTGGTGTGCCACCTCTAGCCACCGGTCCAACGATAGTCGGGCCTTGCGAATTACCATCGGCTGTAAGAGTCACGTATAGAGGTGCCGAGAAGATCGCAAGGGAGTGGAGCAGAAGAACCAACACGCCGATCTTCACCAAACGGTTTGACTTCTTATCTACGAAAAAGACGGCCAGGCCCAAGCAGGCTGCCAGGCAGAAAAGGCCGACAATCTTGTAGATCCACACCTCAACACCCACGATCAAGTGTCCAAAGGCGGCGAAGAAGGTGATCAGGCAGAAATACACGGCACTGGGGAGTCGCTGCCAGTGGAGCTGTATCACCTGTGAGGGATGGGAGAGGAGAGCACCGATTCGCAGAATGTATCCTTGGTAGCTTTCCCTAAGACCCTCCAACCACCAGGCCGAGGCTAACGCGACGCCCGTCAGCAAGAGAAGTCCCCAACCCAGGAGAGCCACCGAGACATTTCTCATTCTCAGCCACCTGACCACCGCGATCACCAAACCAATGGCCACCAGCGGGACAAGCGCCAGGCCGTTCCTCTTCGATATCAAGGCGCCCCCCAGACATATGCCCAACCCAAAGAGATCCAAAGCCTGGGGGCTGTGCATAACGAACCTTACTAGAAAGAGGAGGACGAGACTGGCACACGCGGTGATCATGATGTCATTGGAGACCACGCTCCCAAGAAAGAGAAACTGGGGCCAGAAGGCGTTGACCGCCATAGCTCCCAGGGCGATTGTCTTCTGCGTGGGAAACAGGGTCCGACCGATGAGATACGTGGCCCCTACGACTACGGTGCTAAGCAGCACCGAGACCAGGCGCGTGATATGGAAGGCGAGGGCCGCACCGGAGTAGGGGAAGCGTTCTTCCTCCAAATGGAGGAAGAAGTTTACACCTCCATTGCCGCCTCTATGTACGGAGTACTGATTCTCGATCGGCTCCAACTCGTCGTCGACGTCCATCCAGAAAGTGGCCAGCGCGCCCAGGACATAGTAGAGAGGAGGCTGGTGGGTCTCGTCGTTCTCCTCGACGAGTTCCCTGCGCGGAAGCTCGTGCTCGGTGGCGACGTATCTCACATAGGGATAATGTCCCCACTCATCATAGCTCTCCCAGATGGGCGTAGCGACGCTGTAGAGAACTCCCAGAACCAGGTGGGCTATCAGAATGGATGGAGGTATCCACTTCGACCTGATGAACTCGTGCTGTCCGATCATCGCTCCCCCAGCACGAGGGTGGGACCCAAGGGCAGGCGTCCGTCAGGTATGGATTGCCCCTGGAAAGTGACTGGCAGCCGCACGCCACCCGCGTTTGGATCGTAGAGTCCAACGTAGAGGCGGTAGGTGCCTGCGGCTAGGTCCTCGGGCAGTGACAGTGTATGCGGGTCGGCGATGACCTCCCCTGGACGCCAGGTTGTCGTAGGCCGCATCCAATCGGCCGGTATTCCGTCGACCTGGGCGACGAGAGTTCCCTCGTCGTCGCTCAGATGCACAAAGACCTTGCACGATCGCTCCAGAACTGCTTCGACTTGCCAGTAGAGGGTGATGTCCAGCTCCGCGCCAGGAGCGAGCTCGCCTGCGAGGTCGTATCCCAAGAGGTGCGCCGCCTCTCCGAACCGCGCTCCGACTTCACGAGCCATCGGTGGCGGCTCCGTGATCAGCGGCCATGGCGCGATTTCAGCTCGTCCAAACGTGACCCATTCCTGCGCCCAAGGCAGCCAGGCACGGCGTCCGGGCATGGGCTCATCCGTGCGGGCATTAACCAGACGCAATGCGAGCCGATAATCTCCCCCTTCCATCTGTGGGGGTAAGGGGATGACTATCTCACCCTCGACCAGGTCGCCCATTTGCCAAGACGAGGTGGGGAATGCTGGTGTGGATGGCGCACCGGAAGTCTCGGCGACGACCGCGTCACCGCGCCCTAGAAGGCGGACTTGCGCCTCGTAGTCGGCCGCTGGTGCTGCATCTGCTGTCCAATGGAGCACGAACGGTAGATAATGTCCCGGCCTGGGTTCGGTCTCCGGCAGATCATACCCGGAAAGATGGAGCTCTCCAAATCGTATGTTCGCACGATGCTGAACGGTAAGGGCGCGCTGACGGTATGGCCTGGGGGGACGCCCGACCGAGAGCGTGTCGAGGATGACCTCTCTCTCACCTCCCACCGTCAGCGGGCGTTCCGTGGCTGCATCCACAACGCGCAGTGAGATCTGATAGGAGATGGGAGGGAGATCTGCTCGGAGGTTCAGCCCGATGTCCTGAGCGACCACGGCGCCGGGCGGCCAGGCGGTGATCGGGAAGTCTGAAGCAATGCCCAGGGAGATCATGGGGACGCTGTGTAGGAGCGACGTCAGAGGGGCGACTTGACTGAGCCACATCTTCCCACTCCCATCCACCAGACGAATCTCGAGGTAGCGCCTCCGGCCCTGGGGACGATCTACTGTCCAGAAGAGAGTCAGCTCGGCCTCCTGACCGACTATCGGTGAGCGGGGTAGGGTGTATCCCAGGAGGCGCAGATCCCCCTCCCACTGCACGTCCGGCGTCGCCACCGCTGCTGGTAGGCCAGAGGGATGGGCAATCTCGGGGGAGGGATAGACCGAGGCCTGCCAGCGCTGTTCCGATATGTCGTAGTGCATTACGACGACGTCGTCTCCAAACAGATCGAGTACATTCTGCGGCGTTGCCAAGTGACCCACCGTCCACACACGTGCGTACTCGTCGGCCTCAAACTCCTGGGGAGACACAACGGGATGCCGGACGGCAGGGTCAGTCGCCAACTCTCGCGGCTCTATCAGGTCCGCGTAGTCGGCTCCAACGCCGACAAATCGAAATGTCTCCCGCTCGCTCCGCCCGCCAATAGCATCGGCGTCACCGTGATAGTAGTAGCGGAATGGCAGCCACACCCAATCTGGCGCTACGAAGATCACATCGTCAGAATCCAGCTGCCCTTCCATAGCCGCCACGGCGTCCGGGACGGTGGACTTGTAGCGCTCAAAGTAGTGGGAGTAGAGATTGACAGCTGCAACTGCAACCACGGTAAGGAGCGCGGTCCAACGCAGCGCGCGAAATCGCAGTCCAGCAAGTCCCGCGCCGGCCAGCAGAGCGAAGCAGCCGATTGCCATCTGAAACCCTCTGACCTGCCAAACCGCGCTGTGGGAGAGTGTCGAGTAGCCGTAGAGGGCCACGATCGGGAGCAGGAAGGTTGCTGCTGCGAGGGCCGCGGCCCAGCCTTTCTTCGCATCACTCCGCCCGGCGACCACCAGACCCAGCAGTATCAGTCCTGCGGTCAATGCGACGGCCGGGAGGGCTGTCTGCTCCATAAGCGCGTTAGGCGTCAGGCCGGGGGTGGAGAAGCCAGCGAACCCTGCCCCGAAGGCTTCGAAAGCATCCAGAACATCGTGCAGCGTGGCGACGCCCGTCGAGCCGACAGGCATCCTCAGCTGCGCCAACAGTGCGGATACCATGGGCGCGTACAGTATCGCGAACACGAGGTGGCCCAAGCCAAGCCCTTTCAGAGAGTGTCGATCGCGTCTCAATTGGAAGTGGCACAGCGCCCAGCAATCCTGCGCTGCCAACAGCAGTAGGCCGTAGTTATGGCTGTGAGCCGTCGCTGCAGCGGCTACACCAAAGAGAACCCAGTTGAACCACTTCCCGCGGAAGCTCCCTCGGTACAGGAAGAGTGTGGAAGCCAGGCCGAAAAGGGCAAGCGGGACGTACATCCGTGCCTCCTGGGAGTAGACGACGTGGATCGGCGACACGGTGAGCCACAGGGCTGCCAGGAGGCCTACCCGGTGGCTATCCCACAT
>JASFWK010000085.1:0-9265 GCA_050049355.1 Anaerolineae bacterium
CCGAGCCCTGCGAGGGCGTCCGAAGGACCTTGCCCGGCGCGAACCTGAGGTCGTAGGCTGGCAGTTCGGCATATGCGATCTCGCACTGGTCCTTATCGGTTACCTGCTGACGATGGCGCCGTGGTTCGTCCGCAACCTCTCCCAGTTCGGCCTGCCGCTCTCGCCGGCAGGATCCAAGAGCGTATGGCTTCGCACTTACGACGACCTCTTCTGCTACGACTGTGACCTCTCGCTCCGTTCCTACCTGGCCTGGGGCTGGCCCAACATCCTGCGCTCCAAGTTGTGGGCAGTGGGGATCAGCGCTCAGCGATTCCTGGCCGAGAATTGCCTGATCTTCCTGCTGCCTTTCACACTGATCGGTCTCTATCGCCTCCGTCGACGCCCGCCCTTCGCGCTCTCCCTCGTCTTCCTGGTCCTCATCTACCTGGCCCACTCCCTCGCCTTCACCTTCCCTGGCCCCCGGGGCGGCTCCTTCCATGCCAGCGCTGCTCTCCTGCCTTTCCTCCACGCAGCAGGGGCCGAAGGGCTCGCAGCTGCGATCGGGTGGGCAGCGCGGCGGAGGCGATGGAACGCCCGCCAAGCCCGTACGGTCCTTGGAACCGCAGCGGTTCTCCTGGCCATCTTCGTCAGTGTCCAAGCGACGAGCGGCAAGCTTGCGGTCTGGCGGACCGCCGACGCAGCCTACCAAGAACTTGACGCCTGGTTGGACGCCCACGACGTCTCTGATGATAGACTGACTATGGTTGGCAACCCCCCTGGCTTCTGGTATCATACCCACAGGCCGGCCGTGGTCGTGCCCAACGAGGACTTGAACACGCTGCTCGAGGTATGCAGACGCTACGGCGTAGACTACCTGGCGCTTGACCCCAACGCCCCCGTTCCCCTCCGCGCGCTGTACGAGGGTAGGACTGACACCCCCGGGCTGTCCCGAGTGGCGACCCTGGCGGGAGGGCAGATGGTGGTGTGGGAAGTTGAACGAGAAGCGGCTCCGTAGACAATGGCCCCCCCAGTCCTGGACCTTCTCCCGATTTTGCTGCAGGCTGAGACGGTGCTCTAACGATGAAACGACAGAGGCTGGTGACGATTATCGGGCTGGCAGTGCTGGCTGGCTTGCTGCTCTATGTGGGTCTGGCCCGAGTCCGAGGAGCCGTCGGGTTCCCCCTCGACGACGCCTGGATTCACCAGACCTACGCCCGCAATCTGGCAGAGTACGGTCAGTGGGCCTTTGTGCCAGGCCGGCCCAGCGCTGGCTCGACGGCCCCGCTGTGGACGCTCCTGGTCGCCTTGGGCTATGTATTGGGAATTCCTTTTCGTGCCTGGACGTATGCCCTGGGCGGGCTCTGCCTGGCAGGGACTGCGCTCCTGGCGACCCGACTGGCCCAGAACCTCTTCCCTGACCACCCGTCAGCTCCGCTGCTGACGGGCTTGGCCTGTGCGTTCGAGTGGCACCTCGTCTGGGCAGCGGCTTCCGGGATGGAGACGCTGTTGTTCGCGCTTCTGGCGCTGGCCATCTGGGTCCGCGTGACGGCGAATCCGACCCGAGGCCCCCTCCTCACAGGGATCCTGGGCGGCGCTCTGGTGCTCACCCGCCCCGAAGGTATCCTGGTGGTGGGCCTGGCCGCGCTCGGTATCCTCCTGGCAGAGGGGGTGGAGGGGCAGTGGCGCAGGGGACTGACAAGCTCAGTGCTCCTCACACTGGGCACCGGCATTGTGGTCACACCCTACCTGGCGCTCAACCTCCATCTGAGCGGCACCATCTGGCCCAACACATATTACGCCAAGCAGACCGAGTATGCCGTCCACCGGCTCCAGCCGCTGCTCGTGCGCCTGTTCGGCAGGTGGGGAAGCGAGAAGAGCCCCGGCGTGGTGACTGCCCCGCTGGTTGGCGGACAGATACTCTTTGTGCCGGGGATCCTTCGAGAGTTGTGGCGCGCGTTCCGACGGAGCCGACAGGGATTGAGTGCGCGCCGGCTGGTATGGTGGCTGCCGGTGACGTGGGTCGCCGCGACGCTGGTGGTCTACACGCTGCGGCTGCCGGTAACCTACCAACACGGTCGCTATCTCATCCCCATCATCCCTCCACTTCTGGTCTACGGCGTGGGCGGAACGGTGCATTTGGTACGATCCATGCGCCACCGAGCAGCCGAGCGGGTCCTGGCGCGAACGCTTCTGGCTGCCTCAGCGATCCTCTTCCCCATCTTCTGGGTACTGGGCGCGCAGGCCTACGCCACCGACGTGGCAGTCATAGAGGGGGAGATGGTCGCCGTTGCCCGGTGGCTTGAGGCAGAGACTGAGCCCACCGCCCTGATCGCCGCTCACGACATTGGCGCCATAGGCTACTTCTCCCGCCGCCCCCTACTGGACATGGCAGGCCTGGTCAGCCCAGAGGTTATTCCCTTCATCCGGGATGAGGAGGCGCTGTTGGAATGGCTCCGAGAGCGGGGCGCCCGCTATCTGGTGACCTTTCCCTCCTGGTACCCCACCATCACCGCCGATCCGCATCTGGAGAAGACCTTTCAGACCCGCACTGAGGTCACGGTCGATCAAGGTGGTGAGAACATGGCAATCTACGCGCTTCGCTGGGAACGAGTCCAGTAAGGGGATCCGGCGCGAACGATCGACCACCGAAGCGTCTCTGAAAGCTCGCCCCTTGCTTACTGCCTGGTCCTCTGCATTACAGCTGCAGTTTCAACTGCCAGCGCGTGGCTCCCCCACACGCTCCAGGAAGTTGTGCACTCCCCAAGCTATGTGGTATACTACAAGGTGCGGCGGAGGGCACTATGAAGATCACCCGCGTGATGATAGTGGACGACCACCCCTTCTTTCGCGAAGGACTGCGCAATGTCCTTGCCTCCGAGCAGGATGTCACGGTGGTAGGGGAGGCGTCGGACGGGGAAGAGGCGGTGGAGCAAACGGAGAAGCTCCAGCCAGACGTCATACTCATGGATATCAACCTGCCAAGGATGAATGGATGGCAGGCCATGAGGCAGATCAAGGGAGACTTCCCCGAGATCAGCGTAATCATGCTCACAGCCTACGACGACGAGGAGCAGGTGTACCACGCCATCCGCGCCGGTGCGTCTGCCTATCACGCCAAGGACGTCGATCTCACGGACCTGGTGCAGACGATAAGAGAGGTAAGCGCCGGGCGGTATGTCGTAGGAGAGACAGTTCTGACAGAAGAAGGAGTGGGCAAATGGCTGCTGGAGAAGTTCCAGCAGTTTGGCGGAGAGCTTCTGCTGGATGAAGATCGTTTCCTCTCCCCCCTCTCCCCCCGCGAAATGGAGATCCTGCGCCATGTGGTCAGGGGGATGAGCAACAAGGAAATCGCCTATGAACTGGGCATAAGCCACCAGACGGTGAAGAACCACGTTACGGCGGTCCTGAGGAAGATGGGGGTATCAGATCGAACCCAGGCAGCAGTTCACGCGCTGCGCCGAGGGTGGGTGCCGCTCCGCTCCAAGAGCTGAATAGATATGAGAGAATCCCTCGCATTCTTTCCCTCGTATGACCCCAAGCCTCATGCGCCGAAACAATATTACGACATGATCATCGTACGACGGAGTGCCAGCAACCAAGGCCACATATCCTGGAGACGAAAATGACCGCCCAAGCACAGACCGGTCCATTCCAACACCTGCTCGAAGAGTGCGAGAATGAGCACGAGCAGACCCAGGCGGAGCTCAAGGAGATTGACCTGCTCATCCAGCAAGCGGTGGCAGAGGTGGACCGCCTCTCCCAGCGGAATGCGCAGGCCTCCAATCGCCTCCGCCAAGTCGAGTCCGCCTTCGACACTATCCCGCGAGAGGACATCAGCGAGGCCTACACGGCGGTGCAGGAGGTCCAGCAGCGGCTCTTCACGATGCGCGGCCAGCTGGAGAAGCTCCAGTCAGACCAGAAGAACCTGGAGCGATATGGGCGGCTTCTTCAGCGGGTGCTCGAACTTGGAAAGAAGGAAGCGATAACTCTGGAGGGGACCGAACAGGCGGAGGGAGTCTCAGGCACCGAGACAGTGCCGACGGTAGTGCGAGTGATCGAGGCCCAGGAACGTGAGCGACAGCGGCTTGCCCGACAGATGCACGACGGTCCGGCCCAGTCGTTGACCAACCTCATCCTGCAAGCAGAGATTTGCGAACGACTCTTCGAAGTCGATGCCGAACAAGCCCGGGCTGAACTGGCGAACCTGAAGACGGCAGCAGCCAGCACTTTCCAGCAGGTGAAGAACTTCATCAGCAACCTGCGCCCGATGATGCTGGACGACCTTGGATTGGTCCTCACACTGCGGCGGTATGTGGACGATTTCAAGGAAGACAGCAACGTAGGGGTCAACCTGACTGTCACCGGCAGGGAGAAACGGATCGCCAACTACAAAGAGGTCACAATCTTCCGCGTTGTCCAGGACCTCATGAACAACGCACGCGATTTCTCCCAGGCCACCAGTATCCAGGTCACGGTGGACATGGGCGATGAAAGGGTCCTGGCAGCGGTAGAGGACAACGGAAGTGGATTTGATCTCGCAGAACTGACAAGTGGGCCAACGGCGGAGGAGATGGGACTGAACACGCTGCGGGAACGTGTGGAGATGTTAGACGGGCGCTTCCAGATAGAAAGCGATCCCGGCCGGGGCACACGAGTGGCCCTTGAGATCCCCGTGCGCTGACAACAGCCAAAGTCCGGTGTGAGCAAGAAGTAGTACTGACTTCCTATTGAACTGCGCTGATTTTTGTGATATTATTACGTCAAACTAGGAGACTAACCTAATACAAAAGGAGGTGAATGAGATGTTGTACCTGCCGCGTGAAGAGGGTCAGGGCTTGGTCGAATATGCATTGATCATCGTCTTGATCGCTATCGTGGTAATCGTCGCCCTCAGGCTAGTGGGCCCCGTCATCGGCAACGTGTTCTCCAACATCAAGGCGAACCTCACCGGCGTAACCAGCTAGACAAGCCCGACCACAACATCGAATCAAAGCCCCGTCCTAGACGGGGCTTTGGCTTTTGGTGGGCGCCTCCGCTTCCAGCACCGTTAGCAGCGCCTGGATCGCTACCTCCACCATCTCATCCTCCGGCTCACTGGTGGTCATGTGCTGAAGCTCTAGACTGGGCCGAATCAGCCAGTTAAGCCAAGGCCGCTCGGCGTGACGGGCACTGAAACGGATGAATTCGTAGGAGATCCCGGCTATCAGTGGAATGACCAGCACCCGGCTTACCAAACGCCAGACGAGAGGAGGCCGCCCCAGGGGAGCGAGGACCAGGATGGAGACTACGACGACAGTGAGTAGAAAGGCCGTCCCACAACGGGGATGGGCAGTCGAATGGTTCCGCACGCTCTCGACTGTGAGAGGGTCCCCTGCTTCGTAGGCGTTGATCGTCTTGTGCTCGGCACCGTGGTAGGCGAATACGCGCCGCACGTCCGGCAAGCGGCCCACGATCCAGATGTAGCCCAGCACCACGCCAAACCGCACCAGCCCTTCCAAGACGTTCGCCACCAACCCCGAGACGGAGGGCAGCAACTTGGCTACGAGGAATGAAGGAAGCACCATAAACAGACCGACTCCAAACCCTACCCCGAGCAGGCCCGCAATCCATCCCGCTGGCCCCTCGAAACCAACTTCATCCTCTCCGGCGGCCACATCTGCCGACCACATCAATGCCCTCATCCCAAGCCCCAGCGTATCCCACAACATCGTCACGCCCCGCAGTACTGGGATGCTGGCCAAAGGGCCCGCGTAGAGGGTGGGATTGAGGGGCTCGGTTCGCAGACGTATCTTTCCGCCGGGTTCACGCACGGCCACCGCCACCTGGCGCTTTCCTCGCATCATGACGCCCTCGATGACCGCCTGCCCGCCATAGTTGATCCGCTCTGACATCCTACCTCCCGAAGACTGCAGATTGCTGCCCACGTGCCGAAGGGGAGACTCCACAAAAGATGACCCCGGCGCGGAAACGCCGGGGCCAGCACCTACGTCAAGACCCGCCTCACCAACCTTCGATGTACTTCACCCACTCCTCGTTCTCTTCCAAGTGCGTGCCGAATCGGTAGCCAGCAGTCGGGCGAGGTTCGAAGGGTCGCCGGAGCAGAGTCAACTGAACCTCCTGGAGCGTCCGCCCACCCTTCCGCCGATTGCACTGAGGGCAGGCAGCGACCAGGTTCTCCCAGCGGTACTCCCCCCCTCTGTGCCGCGGCATGACGTGGTCCACCGTCAGGTTGCCCGTATGCCGGCCGCAGTACTGGCAGCGGTATCCATCTCGCCGCAGCACCTCCCGTTTGCTGAGCCGCACGCGGGGACGGGGGCGGTGCACCACATAGCCCAGCCGTATGACCGAGGGCCGCTCATAGGCACGCGAAACGGTGCGGATGAAGCCGCGCCCATTCTCTACAACCGTCGCCTTCCCCGCCAGAATGAGACCCATAGCCCGTTTGGTCGTGCAAACGTTGAGTGGCTCATAATTTCCGTTGAGAAGTAAGACTGGTCTATGCATCTTCCTGATGGTAAGTATAGCACGGCCAGCCAGAGGCGTCAAAGCCCTCTGCCGTGGAGACTTGCGCAGCAGGTCAATCGTATTGGCCATGCTTGCCGAACCCGCCCAATCGACCCCCGCCGCCCAGCTGGGCCAAGTCAGGCGTCGATCCCTCTCAGACCTCCTTCTCCTCCTCTTGCCCCAGCACCTGGTCGATGACCCCGTATTCCTTCGCCCTCTCCGCTGTCATGTAGAAATCGCGATCAGTGAAATCCTCAATCTGCTCCTCAGAGAGCCCCGTATGCCTTATCAGCAGCTCATTGAGAAGCGAGCGCATACGCAGGATCTCCTTGGCCGCAATCTCGATGTCCGCTGCCTGACCCTGAACCCCACCCACGGGCTGATGGAGGTGGATTGTAGCATGGGGCAGCGCAAACCGCTTCCCCTTGGTCCCCGCTGTCAACAGCACCGTCCCCATACTGGCAGCTATTCCCACCGCATAGGTGGAGATAGGAGCGCGCGACAACTGCATGGTGTCGTAGACTGCCAGTCCAGCCGATATGGCACCGCCCGGACAGTTGATGTACAGCGAGATATCCCGCTCCGGATCCTCCCGCTCCAGAAACAACAACTGAGCCACGATCAGGTTTGCCACCTGGTCGGTGATAGGCGTGCCCAGAAAGATAATCCGCTCCCGCAGCAGCAGGGAGAAGATATCGTACGCCCGCTCCCCCCGGCCTGTGGATTCTATGACCATCGGGATCAAACCTTGCTTATTCATTTACCCCTCCGATTCCTCTTCGCCGCGAGCGATGGCGGTCAGCCGCGCAGTCGCTTTTTCTATCAGCAAATTACTTTCCACTATCCGTCGCATCTCTTCCGATTGGAGCTGCTCACGTATCTCATCCGCTTGAGATCCCTCTCCCTCACTCAGGACGGCGATGCGCCGCTCCACTTCCTCCTCAGTGACGCTCAGGCCCTCGGCCTCCACGAAACTCATGAGCGCCAGACTCCGCTGCAGCCGCTGCTCCGCCCTGGGTCGAAGCTCCTCCCGGAGCTCCTCCTCTGTCTTGCCAATCGCCTTCAGGTAGTCCTCGAGGCTCATCCGCCTTGTCCGCCGCGTCCGCTCTTCCTCCTGCCCCAGGAACTCATCCACCTCTTCCTCCAGAGCCTCCGGCGGGTACTTGAGCTCCGCTCCTTCGACCAGAGCATCGATCACTTGAAGGCTGTATTCCTCGTCGGCTTCAGCCTGCTTCCGCTCTCGAATCCGCCCCTCAATGCGGGCCCGCATCGCCTCTAGACTGTCGAAGTTCCCCACTGCCCGCGCCAGATCGTCATCCAACCCAGGCAAGATACGCTCAAAGATTTCCTCAGCCGCAACGGTGAACTCCGCCTCATCGGAGGGATGAGCGTCGGGCATCTCAAGGCGAAAGGTCCGCTCCTCACCTGGCGCCATTCCCACCAACGCCTCGTAGAAGCCTGGAGTGGGGTAATCGTTCTCCAGATCCAACAGGACCTCCACTTCCTCGTCCTTGAGGAAGATCGTCCCATCCTCTGAGCGCGCCTCGACGGAGATGGAGAGCACGTCCCCGGGCTGTGCCTCTCGACCATCCACGGGCTCCAACACGGCATGTTGTTCCCGCACCTGCTCCAGAACCTTCTCTATCTCCTCCTCTTCCACCACCACTGTGGGGGGGTCGATGCGCAGCGACTGGTAGTCCCCCAGCTCAATCTGAGGAGGGAGAGGGACTAGAAAGGTATATCGAAGGGGATCCAGCGCCATAGTCTCCAGAGCAGCCGGAGCGTAGGGGAGGATCCCCTCCTGTTCCAACGCTTCTCGGTAGATCGGCTCAATGAGAAGATTGACGGCCTCCTCTCTGATCATCTCCTCGCCATATCGCTGGACAACGATGTCATAGGGAGCCTTCCCTTTCCGGAAGCCAGGGATGGTGACCTCCCGCGAGATCAGCTGGGCGGCCCGTCTCATTTCCTCTTGCAGCCGCTCCTCAGGCACCTCAATAGTGAGCCGAACCTGGCGGGAATCCAGCTCTTGTGTGGTGATGTCAGAATCAGATGAAGTCTTCACAGACACGCTCCCCACGTTAGCTATAACACAAACGGCGGGGCGCTCCAGACGCCCCGGCTGGTGGGGAAGGCGGGACTCGAACCCGCACGGGTTACCCCACGTGATCCTAAGTCACGCTCGTCTGCCAATTCCGACACTTCCCCAGCTGGCGGCCCAAGAGAACGCAGAGCCGCTTCATCGAAATACATTATAAACCGAAGTAGGGATTCCCGCAAGAAAAGATCGCTCTAAACTCCCGAACCGTCCATCTCGCTGCACTCACCGCCTCGTCTCGGGGAAGAAGGGCGAAGTCCGGGCGGACTTGCCCGGCCGGTGAAAATGTGGTATACAAGTGGTGAGCCCCCGTAGCTCAGAATGGAAGAGCACCGGCCTCCGGAGCCGGCGGCCCGCGTTCGAGTCGCGGCGGGGGTACTGGGCAGAGGGAAGAAGCAGACAGGCCGCGCAGTGGTCCATCCAGCGCGGCCGCTTCTCTTGGGGGGCGCCCCAGTCGGCCGGGGCTGCGCCTGCTTTCCTGCCTGGCCCGGGCACAGCCTCTGTCCCCTCTCCCAGACCCCATCTCAGCCCTCCCGCCTGCCAGCGTTGAATGCGACGGGCTACATCTCCTCCCCACCCGGTTGGCGCGAACGGTGCTGGAGGAGCTTGGCAAGGGAGGGTCGCGGCACCGCAAGTTGCCGGACGCTCAGATGTCGCTCTTCGCCCCGGCCTAGAACCGACGGA
>JASFWK010000086.1:0-9256 GCA_050049355.1 Anaerolineae bacterium
TGAACCTTCTCCAGCGGCACGCCGGGGTGCAGGGCAGTGAGCCGCATCCTCCCCTCCGCGAAGTCGAACTGACCCAGGTTGGTCACCAGATACCGAGGACCAGCGCCTGCGCGGCGATCCGGACTGTGCCCTAGCCCACTCACGAAGTCCACCCGCTCGACAAAGACTGCTCGACTGTGACGAGGGACATAGAGGTAGACCTGGTCCGAGAAGGTAGTGACGTCGGCAATCCCCCCGCAGCCTGGCAGCCGGAACCGGGGTCGGTAGTAATTCTCCCCGATGACCACGTTGTTGAAGTTGCCAGCGGCGTCAACCTGGCCGGGGCGGAAGAACTCCTTGAGATGCAGGCTGGGGAGGAGCTCACAGGCAGCTCGGGCGAACCCCAGCCGCATCATCGCCTGCTTCAGCCACAGCTCCTCGACGCGAGCCAACCCCAAAGGCGCAGGTTCGCGGACGAGTGCATTGGCGATGGCAGAGGCGAACTGGAGACTGGGGGCATGAGTGTGCTTGGCCAATAAGTAGCCCGCCATCACCAGCGGGGTGGCAATTCCCTGAGCTACCACCTCGCCGTCGGTGATCTGGCGGGCAATACAGACGCAGATTAGTTCGTCAACCGCGAAGTCGGTTGGCAGGCTCATCCTGATTGATTTTCCCAATTGGGAAGCGTTCAACCCCCAAGATCCCGCAAACGGCCAATGAATCCCAGAGGTCCCTGCCTGTTCTCCGCATACTGCCGTCAACAAGGAAGATTCCCTTGATCTAGCGAGATGCGGAAGGTAGGCTCAGTGTGGCTCGTAAACCCACGCGGAAGGCCTACCAGCCATATTGTAGCACCAGTACCCCCAGAACACAAATCCTTTTCGGGCGATTTGCGCAAACCCACCAAGCAAGAGCCCCCCCACAAGTCAATCCTTGATGTGGCTAGCTCTACAACCCTCGCTCCCAGATGATGATCTTCTCCTTCAAAGGACGAAACCCAAACCGGCGGTAGAGGCGCTGGGAGGATCTGTTGCTCTCCTGGGTGTTCAGCGTCACCTCTTCCACGCCCTGCTCCCACAGCTGGTTCAGCACCCCGACCAGCAGAAGCGCCCCGATCCCCTCCCCCTGAAACGACGGTCCGACCGCCAGCCGATCGATGTGGGCATGGCCCTCCGCTGCCCGGCCCGTCACATACCCAACGCACCGCCCGGCTCTCTCCGCCACCAGGAAGGAGGTCGACATCCGTCGAGCCCGATCCAGCGTCAGTTTGCTGAGCCACCAGGGAGGAGTGAAAGCCCCACGATCCACCCGCGCGACCGACTCAATGTCCTCGGTTCGCACCTCACGGAGATAGACGTCCGGAACGGAGATCACCGGCAGATCGCGGTCTTCCTTCAATAGATTGACGATCCGACCCGTCTGCCGGAACCCGCGTGTCTGCAGGGCAGGGCCCGCCCATTCCCCTGCATCCATCCAGGCCAGCACGCGAGCGCCCCGTCGACGCAGAGCACTCCTCATCAACGGAAGGCAGCAATCCAGCCAAACGCCCACCTCGACTCCGTCGGACACGGCCCCCAGCATCACCCAGGCGACAGGCCCCACGTCGGGATAGCTCAAGAGTGCACCCGTCGGGCGACCGCCGACCAGCGTCAGCAGGAAGATATCCTGCCCGAGATACTCAGCCCACCACCCAATGCGCACAGTGGTCCTGGCGACGCTGGATAGGAGACCTCGTATGGCGATCTCGTCGGCCGGCCTGGCGATACGGGCCGTCATCCGGGGAGAGAGTTCGAGCATTCCCATCGCCCCTACTGTAGCACGTTCCCTAACCAGAGACAAGAAGACCACGATGGAACCGAAATCACTTCACAGAAGCTGCACAGACCGAGTTCATTGACACAGCCACCACCTCGAGCTGCTTCAGGCAAGCTCATCCGCGGGATAGATGCCCCAAGGAGGAGCAGCCCATATGCCGTCTGCAAACTTGATATACTGCGCCGGGTACCTGGCAAGTCGAGAGCCTTGACCCACTCCTCACAAAGGCGGAGGTGGTAGTGTATCTTTGATTCAGGAAACTCGGCCGCGATCGTTTCGGGCTTGCGGGATTCCGCTTCACTGCACCGAAAATCAGCATCTAGAAGCGCCCGCACTCCCCAGATGGCCCTTTAGGGATGAGAAAGGGAGGTCGCGTATGGGGCCGCTTGGAGGCTTCCGAGTCTCCTGAGGGAAGGATACGCCACCGCGGAGGTTGCCATTTCTGCCCTGTCCTGCTAAAATCGGCCTCCGTGACTTGACCCCAAGTCAGGACGGTGATTAATTTCAAGGATGCCGGACTTTGAGGGCGCCCATCCGTGAAACCCGTACATCCAGAATCAGTCAGCAAGTTACACACATATTTTGGCGGGAGACATGAAACCTCTTTTCTACCCTGAGAGCATCGTCGTCATCGGTGTGTCGGAGAAACCCGACAACTTGGCCAGCAACGTGATCGCCAACCTGCGTGCCTTTGACTACCAGGGCGACCTCTATGCTGTGGGCCGGCAGCAAGGAGAGGTCCACGGCGTGAAGATCGTTCCCTCGCTGGACCATGTGCCCACCGGATTGGACTTGGCGGTCATCCTCACACCGGCTCCCGTGGTGGCTGAGCTCATGGAGGCTTGTGGGCGAAAGGGCATTCGCTGGGTGGTCGTTCAGTCCGGCGGCTTCAGCGAGTTCTCCGAAGAAGGTCGGCAATTGGAGGAGCAGCTGCTGGAGATAGCCCGTCGCTGGGGAATCCGCCTTGTGGGTCCCAACTGCATCAGCGTCGTCAACCTGGAGGCAGGGGTCTGTCTCCCCTTTGCCTCCATATCCCCGAAGCTTGCTCGCCTCGGATCGGCGTCGGTCCTGGCCCAGAGCGGAGGCGTCTCTGTCACCTACCTGGACCGCCTCTCGGCCGCCGGCGTGGGGGTCAACAAGGTGGTCAGCATGGGCAACAAGACCGACCTGGACGAGACGGACTACCTGGCCTACCTGCTCGAGGACAGAGGAACAGAGATGATCTGCCTATATCTGGAGTCCATCGATGATGGGCGGCAGTTGATGGACTATGCGCGCTCCTCCACCAAACCTCTCATCGTCCACAAGGCCAACCGGGGGGAGACCAGCCAGCGCATCGCCCTCTCCCACACAGCGGCTCTGGCCGATGATGACCGCATCGTGAGCGGAGCCTTCCGTCAAGCGGGCATCCTGCGCGCAGAGGACTTCCGGGACGCGGTGGCGATCGCCCAGGGACTGGCCCTCCCGCCAGTCGAAGGAGATGATCTGGTGATCATATCTCGCTCCGGCGGTCACGCCGTAGTGGCTGCCGACGCGGCGGAGCACCACGGCTTCCGGCTCTCCCCTATCCCAGGGGACTTCACCCAGCAGGTGCGGGAGCTCTTCCGCGCCGACGTCATCGCACCCACCAATCCCCTCGACCTGGGGGTGATCTTCGACTTCGATCTCTACGCCCGAATCGTGGAGCAGTGTCTGAGCACGCTGGCGCCGGACGCGATCCTCTTGATCAACACCTACAGCCTTGCTGAGGCAGAGGGAGCTCACCGCCTGGCCCAGCGAGTGGAAGAGATCGTGCAGACCACACAATGCCCCGTTGCCTTCTGCGTGTTTCCCCAGGGGGACGAGGCGCAGGCGCTTCAGCACGAGGTCGGCTTACCCATCTTCACCGAGATCGAGGAGGCGGTGCGGGGTTTGGCCGCCTCCCGCGATTGGCACCGCTGGCGCGCCCGCCGCGCTGAAGCCTCTCCTTATCCAACCGACTGGGCGTCGCCGTCCCCAGAGGCGGCGCGGCTGTTGACAGAACCGGGTGTGCTCACAACAGATCAGTCGCTAGCCCTCTGCCAGACCTACGGCATCCCTGTCGCTCCCTGGAGGGTCGCTGCTGACCCAGAGGAGGCGGTCCGGGCAGCAGACGGGTTGCGCTATCCCGTGGCCCTCAAGGTCCTCTCGGCTGATGTGACCCATAAATCAGATGTGGGCGGGGTGGCATTGGGATTGGGAGATGCGGCCGCAGTCCGCCGGGAGGCGGAGGCGATGCTGATGGAGTACCCTGCGTTGATGGTGCAGCGCATGGCCAATTCAGGAATAGAGGTGATCGTGGGCGGCAAGCGGGATCCCACCTTCGGCCCAGTAGTGATGTTTGGCGTGGGCGGTGTCCACGTCGAGGTCTTCGACGATGTCTCCTTTCGCGTCGCCCCTCTCACCCAGGCTGATGCGGAAGAGATGATTGAAGAGGTGCGCGGAAGCCGGCTGCTGGAGGGCATACGCGGGGGGAGACCGGTGGATGAGGATTCGGTGGTCGAGGCGCTGCTCGCCCTCTCGCAGATGATGATGGAGAATCCCCAACTGGTCGAGGTGGACCTCAACCCGCTCTTGGTCTTCGAGGAGCAAGCGATGGCGGTGGATGCGCGGGCGGTCGTGAAGAATCAATCGCGACGATCGCGCGCTTTACAAAATCGTCATGTTGGGCTATAATCAACTGGAGAACTAACTGAGAGGAGCTCCTCTCAGTTTTCGTAGTACGTGAAGCAAGCCACCGACCAGAAGAAACATCTCAATTCCTGTATGGATTTGGTCAGTCCACTGTTCCCAAGGCCACAGCGCTGAATGCCTGCTGCGTGGCCGACATTGGAGCCCTTGAGGAAACGGACGAGCTATGAGCGAACAGGGAGTATATCTCACCCGTGAGGGATACGACAAACTAGAAGCTGAGTTGGAGCACCTGCGCAACGTTCGCCGCCAAGAGGTAGCCCTCCGGCTCCACAATGCATTGGAAGACGGAGACCTGCTGGAGAACGCCGAGCTGGAAGCGGCGCGGAACGAGCAAGCCTTTGTCGAGGGGCGCATTCTGGAACTGGAGACGCTTCTGGGCAGGGCTGAGGTTATCGAGAAGAGCGTCTCAGGCGAAATAGTGGGGGTATGCAGCAAGGTGACCATCGTTGAAGGAGATGGGCCGCCCGAAGTCTACCACATTGTTGGCTCTGCAGAAGCTTCTCCCTCCGACGGCAAGATCTCCTACGAGTCTCCCATCGGAAAGGCCCTCATGGGTCACCGCGTGGGCGACGAGGTCACGGTAAGCGCTCCCGACGGTGTGTTGGTCTTCCACATATCTGAGATCAATTAGCCGCCGTTGACAGCGGAACCGAACGTCCGCCCAAGGAGTGCGGGCGTTTTTTGTATCCGAAGGAGTCCACCCGATGGAACTGAGCAATCTAGAACGCCAGCGGCTGGAGAAACTTGAGCGGCTGCAGTCGGAGGGGCTGGATCCCTATCCTCCACGAGCCGAGCGAACCCACTCCGCCGCCCAGGCCATCGCTGCCTACGAGGCTGGGGGCGAGGGACTTGAGGTCACCGTCACCGGGCGACTTCGCAGTATCCGCGTGATGGGGAAAGCCTCCTTCGCCCACGTGGAAGACGAGAGCGGCAAGATCCAACTCCTCCTCCGAGTCAACGACCTGGGCGAGGAGTCCTACGAGAGGTTCAAGCGCGACTTCGACCTGGGCGACTTTGTAGAGGCAACGGGCAAACTGATGCGCACCCGCACCGGCGAGATCACCATCCAAGCAGACCATTTGCGCATGCTGGCAAAGGCACTTACCCCTCTGCCCTGGGGAAAGGAACAGCGCACGGAAGATGAGGTAGTCCGCTATTCCGCCCTCAGCGATGTGGAGGAGCGGTATCGACAGCGGTACGCCGACCTCGCCGTCTATCCCCGAGCGCGCGAGATCTTCCGCATCCGGACGCGTACCATCGCTGCCATTCGCCGCTTCCTGAACGAGCGAGGGTTCCTGGAGGTAGAGACCCCCGTCCTCCAGCCTATCTACGGCGGCGCTGCGGCTCGCCCGTTCATCACGCACCACAATCAACTCCATGAGGATCTCTACCTGCGCATCTCTTTCGAACTCTATCTGAAGCGCCTCCTGGTTGGCGGCTACGAGCGGGTCTATGAGATCGGCAAGGACTTCCGCAATGAGGGAGTCTCCCACAAGCATAACACCGAGTTCACCATGCTCGAGTTCTACGCGGCCTACCTAGACTACCGGGACGTGATGGATCTGTGCGAGGAGATGGTCGCCACGGTGGCTGAGGAAGTTCTGGGGACGACGACCGTCACCTATCAGGATCATACCATTGACCTGAGCCCTCCGTGGCGGAGAGTAACCCTCAGAGAGATCATCTTGGAGGCCAGCGGGATTGACTACGTCGAGCATCCCAACGCCGAGGAGCTGGCAAAGGCGATGCGGGCCATTGGACGCCAGCCGGAGCCTGACGCCAGCTGGGGGAAGCTGATCGACAACAGCCTCTTGGGCAGCATGGTCGAGCCGATGTCGATCCAGCCCATCATCGTCCACGATTACCCGCGAGAGATCTCTCCCCTGGCGAAGGCCAAGCCGGATGATCCGACCCACGTCGAGCGGTTCGAATTCTTCATCGGCGGGATGGAAGTGGGGAATGCCTTCACGGAACTGAACGATCCGCTGGATCAGGAGCAGCGCTTCCTGGAGATGGGTCGATTGTATGAGCCAGACGACGAGGAGGCCCACCCGATGGACGAGGACTACATACGGGCCATGATGTACGGCATGCCACCGAACGGGGGGTTCGGGATGGGGATAGATCGGCTGGTGATGCTGCTCACCAACCAAGCCTCCATCCGCGACGTGATTCTCTACCCACACCTGAGACCAAAGGAAAGCACCGAGTAAAACCGAGGGGAGCGGGGAGCAAAGAGATGCTCGACATCAGACGCGTACGTGACGAACCCGAAGCGGTGAAGGCAGCGCTGGGCACGCGAAATGCTGAGGCCGAGGTGATCGACCAACTGCTGACGGTCGACAGGCGTTGGCGGGAAGTACTGACCGAGCTGGAGGAGCTCCGCGCCAAGCGCAATCGGGTCTCCAAGGAGATCGGCCGGATGAACGACCCGGCCGACCGCGAACCCTTGATCGCCCAGATGCGGGTCGTGGCCGATCAAATCTCCGAACTGGAGGACGAACTGCGCCAGGTGGAGACCCACCGCGAGGACTTGCTGCTTTCCATCCCCAATCTGCCGCACCGATCGGTGCCAGTGGGGCCGGATGAATCCCACAACCCGGTCGTCCAGGAGTGGGGCGAGCTCCCCAAGTTAGATTTCGAACCAGTTCCTCACTGGATCCTGGGGCCGGAATTGGGCATCGTGGACTTCGAGCGGGGCGTGAAGCTCGCTGGCAGCCGCTTCTACGTCCTTCTGAAGGCAGGAGCACTGCTCGAGCGCGCGCTGATCGCCTGGATGCTGGACATCCACGTGCGCGAGCACGGGTATACGGAAGCATACTTGCCCTTCGTCGTCAAGGAAGAGGTTCTTCTGGGGGCGGGACAGCTGCCCAAGTTCGAGGACAACCTCTACCACGATGTCGAGGACGATATCTGGCTGGTGCCAACGGCGGAGGTGCCGCTGACGAACCTTCATCGAGAGGAGATCCTCCCGCCGGATGCTCTCCCCCTGCGCTACGTGGCTTATACCCCCTGCTTCCGTCGGGAGAAGATGAGCGCCGGGCGGGACGTGCGAGGCATCAAGCGCGGCCACCAGTTCGACAAGGTGGAGATGTACCAGTTCACCACGCCGGAGGTTAGCTACGAAGCGCTGGAAGAGATGCTGGAGCACGCGCTGGTCATCTGCCGACGGTTGGAGATCCCTCACCGCGTCAGGGAGATCTGCACCGGCGACCTAGGCTTCACCGTTGCCAAGACCTACGACATCGAGATGTGGGCACCAGGCTGCGAAGAATGGCTTGAGGTCAGCTCCCTCAGCAACTGCGAGGACTTTCAGGCCCGGCGTGCCAACGTTCGATTCCGGCCGGAGAGGGGAGCGAAGCCTCACTTCGTCCACACCCTGAACGGCTCGGGCCTGGCGCTGCCGCGGGTGATGATCGCCATATTGGAGAGCTATCAGCGCGCTGACGGCTCGGTCGTTGTGCCGGAGGTGCTGCGCGCGTGGACCGGAGGACTTGAGGTCATCACCTGAGCATCCACCACCTCTGTCCCTGCGACAAGAATCGAATCGCCCGCAGGTACAAGCTCTACTCCAGCAATCCCCTGGGCTCTCCCGCGCCTCTGCGGGCCGCCTCTTCGGCCTCAATCGCCTCCTCCATCCCCTCTTCAACTTCCCAGACCTCAGTGGCACGATCGAGAAAGAGGAGGCCTTCAAGGTGGTCGATCTCGTGCTGTAGGACGCGGGCCAGATATCCTTCTGCCTTCACACGCACCTTCTTGCCCCTCAAGTCCAACCCCTTCACAGTGACCGAATGATGACGCTCTACCTCCCCTACCCAGCCGGGAACGGAAAGGCAGCCTTCGATTCCTTCCTCCATCTCATCGGATGCGCGAGCCAACTCCGGGTTGATGAGGGCCAAAGAGATGCTCGCGTTGGGGTCCTCTAGATCCTCAGGAATCTCGATAACGATGACGCGCAAGGGCACCTCTACCTGCACTGCAGCCAGCCCCACACCCTGCCCCTCGCGCATCGTCTCAAGCATGTCCTGGACCAGTTGCCTGATCTCGTCCGTGACGCGCGGGACTCGGCGGGACTTGTCGCGCAGGATTGGGTTTTCCGAGAATATAATGGTACGCACTGCCATCAGTCAGACTCCTTCGATCCCTCGTCCGATGGAGTTCCGCTGCGCCGCATCTCGTCGTAGGCGCTCAACCAATCCAGCAGTTCCGCCCGCTGCCGCTCCGCCTGCCGTTCCCGCTGGCGCTGCCTCGAAGCTTCGATGTGGGAGAAGATCTCAGACTGCACCCTCTGCGGCTGGCTCACCTTGCGGAGGTGGAAAGTGCCCGCGGGAGCAGCCGTCTCCACGATCACGTCTCCGTATCTCAGGAATCTCCCCAAGAAGGACTGCTCCGACCGCACGTTGGTGATCTGCTCCAGGTGCGCCTCCCGCCGCTCTTCCCGCAGGTAGAAGGGCAGCCTCTCCACGTGGATCAGCCTGGTTGCGGTCACGCGGTAGAAGTCGTTCTGCCAGTCCTCAAAATGCCACAGAACCCAAGGAACCAGGAGGAGCGTAGCCCCAACGTACGCGGCAAAGACCGACACCCAGAACCCCGGCTGCCCCCCCATCTCGGCCACTGCAATGTAGACCAAGACAAGAATCGTGACAACGGCAAAAGCGACCACCGGCAAACCCACCAGTCGGATCAGCGCGACCCAATGCTTCCGCCAGGTTACGGTTTCTCCTTCGCGGTGCCAGGAACGCGGCAGGAA
>JASFWK010000087.1:0-9176 GCA_050049355.1 Anaerolineae bacterium
CCTCGGTCAAGTTGGTGGTGGCGGTGATGGTGATCTGCTGCTCCTTGCCGGTAGCCTTATCCTCGGCGGATACGTTGAGGATGCCATTGGCGTCGATGTCGAAGGTGACCTCAATCTGCGGCACGCCTCGCGGGGCGGGTGGGATGCCCTCCAGGTTGAAGCGGCCCAAGCTCATGTTGTCGGTGGCCATCGGGCGCTCACCCTGCAGAACATGGATGGTCACGACCGTCTGGCTATCCTCTGCCGTGGTGAACGTCTCGCCCTTGCGCACCGGTATTGTGGTATTGCGCTCAATGAGCGGCGTCATCACCCCGCCCAGCGTCTCCACGCCCAGGGTCAGCGGCGTCACATCCAACAGGACCACATCCTGCACCTCACCACCCAGGACGCCAGCCTGAATCGCCGCGCCCACGGCAACCACCTCGTCGGGGTTAACACCCTTGTGGGGATCCTTTCCGCTCAGACCACGCACCAACTCTTGGATCATCGGCATGCGGGTTGCGCCGCCAACCAGCACCACCTCGTCCAGGTCGCTCGCGGAAAGCTTGGCGTCCTCCAGCGCCTGTTCAAAAGGATCTCGGCACCGCTGCACCAGATCCTCAGTCATCTGCTCCAGCTTGGCGCGGGTGAGCTTCATCTGAAGATGCTTGGGACCAGAAGCGTCGGCGGTGACGAACGGCAAGTTAATCTCCGTCTCCAACCGCGAGGAGAGCTCGATCTTGGCCTTCTCCGCCGCTTCCTTCAGCCTCTGCAGGGCCTGTCGATCCTCCCGTAGATCAATGCCCTGGTCCTTCTTGAACTCATCGGCAACATAGTCCACGATCCTCTGGTCCCAGTCATCGCCGCCCAGGAAAGTGTCGCCACTGGTGGCCCTTACCTCGACCACGCCCTCACCAACATCCAGGATCGAGACATCGAAAGTGCCTCCGCCCAAATCGAAGACCAGAATCGTCTCCGCTGCCTTCTTATCCAGTCCATAGGCCAGGCTGGCAGCCGTCGGCTCATTGATAATGCGCAGGACCTCCAGGCCGGCGATCTTGCCAGCGTCCTTTGTGGCCTGCCGCTGGCTGTCGTTGAAGTAGGCCGGGACAGTGATCACTGCCTGGTGTACCTCTTCACCCAGATAGGCCTCGGCGTCCTTCTTCAGTTTGCGGAGGATCATCGCCGAAATCTCCTGCGGCGTGTACTCCTCGTCCGTCTGGGGGACATAGACCTGTGCGTCCCCCGCCGACCCCTCGACGATCTGATAGGGCAGGATCTCCCGAGCCTTCTCCACCTCCGGATCGTCGTAGCGGCGCCCCATCAACCGCTTGATGGAGAATACGGTATTCTCCGGGTTGACAACAGCCTGCCGCCGAGCGGGCTGGCCGACCAGCCGCTCGCCAGATTTGGTGAAGCCAACCACGGACGGGCAAAGCCGCCCACCTTCAGCGGTGGTAATGACGACCGGCTCGCCGCCCTCCAACACAGACGCCACCGAGTTGGTGGTGCCCAGGTCGATACCTATGATCTTTGCCATACTGAAACCTCCCCTCTCTGCAATCTAGACACAGGCAGGCGCGATACGTTGTACCTGGCCTGACACACGACGATGATAACCCTCGCGGATGAGAATGACGTTAGAGGAGGATTAGAAGAGCATTAGAGAACACAAACGACACGGCTTGACACCCAGAGCAGATAGAAATCGCGCCGGCTTTGCCGTGCGGCGGGCAACAGCTCCTATTCCGGTCCCGTCGCTTGCCGCCACAGCCGCTCCGCCAGCGCACGCAGCTCATCACCGCCGTGGTGCCCCCGGTCGGTGACGCTGTTTGCGAGGCCGTCCGGGACACTTTCGAGGCCGTTGAAAGCTCCGCTGATTGCCCCTGCGATCGCCCCGGTCGTATCCACGTCGCCCCCCTGAGCGATGACGAAGCGGACGGTCCCTCGGTAGTCACTCGGGGTGCGAAGGAAGGCGTAGAGGCTGATCAGGACAGTGGGAACAACAAAGGGGGAGATGCCCGGCCACGAGGGCGGTTCGCCCGGCGGAAGCCCGGCCCAGCGGATTTCCCGCACAGACGCACCTTCGTCCATGTCCAGCCAGCGAGGGAGTCGCTCAATGAGAGAAGCGAACTCCGCATGATAATCACCTGCCAGGTCGGCGACGAAGGCAGTCAGCGCGAGCGGGTCCACGACGCTGTGAGACACCGCGTAGGCGACGGCAGCGGAGACGGCAACGGCGCCAGCCAAGCAGCGCGAGTCGGCATGGGTGATGCGGCTCACGCAAGCAGCGGCCCGGGCCAGGGCGGATGGATCGTCGTGGATCCAGAGCCCAAGAGGGGCCGTACGCATCGCCGAGCCGTTGCCAGCCCCGGGAGCCGGGGTGCCGGCCTGGTGCCAGGGCACGCCCGCCATCAGGCGCTGTACTGCCTCAGTGGTGGATCGACCCCGCCCCACGATCTCGCCATCGCGCCACAGAGCGACGAAGCGGGCCGCAATATCCTCTGGATCCACCCGCCCCTGCTCGACCAGCGAGGTCAGGATAGCGCACATCATCTGGGTGTCGTCGGTGTACTGACCCGGGGGAAAGAGCCCACTCGGATGCGCGGTGAACGAATCCGGAAAAGGCGTGACAGCGGCTGTGGTCTGTGTCGGCGGCCGCCCTTCGACCGGGAACCCCAGCGCATCACCCACCGCCTGCCCGATGACGCATCCGACGAAGCGATCCTTCACTGAAGAACCTCTCGGTATGCAGAGAGCGTCTCCCGAGCAGTGCGCTCCCAAGAGAAGCGAGCGGCCTGAGCCAGCGCCCGCCGACTCAACTCAGTGCGGAAGGATGGAACCTGGGCTAGCTGGATGAGCGCCCCAGCCATCCCCTCGGCATCATCGGGATCTAGAAGCACGCCCGCATCGCCAACCACCTGAGGGAGAGAGGCGGCACTGCTGCCCACCACGGGCGTCCCGCAGGCCAGTGCCTCCAGGGGCGGCAGGCCGAAACCCTCGTATCGCGAGGGGAACAAGAAGGCGACCGCCCCACGGTAGATGGCGGGCTTGTCCCCCTCCGCCACCGGCCCGACGAATCGCACCCACTCTGGCTTCAACCCCAGATCATGGACCTGGCGACTGGGGTCCGGCGAGAAAGGAGTGTCCTTTCTTGGAAGACGCCCCGCCACGACCAGCGGACATTCTTCTCCCAGCGCCGGTCCCACCCAGGCGTAGGTTTTCAGAGCAACAGCGACATTCTTGCGTACGTCGAAGCCGCCCAGATAGAGTACATAGCGCTGGGGCAGGCCATAGCGGCCGCGGATCGATTCGTCCTCGGGGGTCGCGTCGGGGCAGAAGCGCTCGTCCGCCGCCAGTGGGATGGCGCGCACCCGCTCCGGAGTCAGATCCAGATGCTCCAAGATGTCTCTCCTGGAGGCCTCAGAATCGGTGAGGACGAGCGAGACACTCCGGGCCGCCGTGGCGACCAGGGCGGTGTAGGCGCGCACCAAGAACCCGCCCCGGTACTCCCGCAGCAGAAGGGGGATCAGATCGTGGATAGTGACCACCGTGGGGATAGAAGGGACCAGCGGTGGAGCCCAGTAGGGCACGTGTGCCAGGTCGGTTCCCAGGCGACGACAAGCGCGGGGGAAGGCGATTTGCTCGAACCACACCTTGCGAAGTGCAGACTCGTGACTGCGCATCGGAGATTCGAATCCGGAACCTGCGAATGGCGGCCCGCCGCCCGATTGGGATGGAATGAGTCTCACATCCAGGTCTGGCTCGAGTTCAGTCAACCCTTCCACCAGCCGGCGGGTGTATTGGCCACTGCCGGTATCCAGTCGCTCCCAGAACCAGGCGTTGAGGGCAACGTGCATCAATCTTCGTATCCATTGGGGTGGCTCCGGTGCCACTCCCAAGCACTGCCCACAATCTCCTCCAGATCGGGATGACGGGGCTGCCAGCCCAGATCTCGGCGGGCGCGTAAAGCGTCGGCTACCAGCGCCGGGGCGTCCCCAGGGCGACGAGGGATGACCTCCGTCGGGATGGGATGACCAGTCACGCGACGAGCAGTCTCCAGCACCTCCAGATTTGAGTAGCCGGTCCCGTTGCCCAGGTTGTAGACCATCTCGCCACGCTCGTCCAGTCCCTCCAACGCCAGCAAGTGAGCCGACGCCAGGTCCTGTATGTGAATGTAGTCACGGATGCAGGTCCCGTCGCGGGTGGGATAATCATCGCCGAAGAGGGTGAAACGCTCGCGCTGGCCCAGAGCGACGCGGAGGATGTTGGGGATCAAGTGGGTCTCCGGGCTGTGATCCTCACCTCGCGCAGGCGTGGCTCCGGCAGCGTTGAAGTAGCGCAGCGCGGCGTAGCGCAGGCCATGGATCTGATGGTACCACGCCAGCATTTGCTCAATCATCAGCTTGGTCTGTCCGTAGACGCTGGCCGGTCCCAGGGGGTCCTCTTCGGTCAGCAGGGTCTCCTTGCCGGCATAGACCCCGGCGCTGGAGGAGAAGACGAACCGAGGGACGGAATGAGCAATTGCGGCCTCGATCAAGTTGAGGCTGCCGGTGACGTTGTTGCGGAAGAAGAGACCTGGTTCCCGCATGGACTCTCCCGCCTCAATGAAGGCAGCAAAGTGCATCACCGCATCGAAGCAATCGTCCCCCACCACTCGATCCAGAGCAGCGCGGTCAAGGATGTCTTCCTCCACGAACCGAGCAGCGGCGGGCACAGCGGCCCGGTGACCGTGAACGAGACTATCGTAGACAATGACTTTGTGGCCCGCCTCCAGCAGCTCATCGGCGACGACGCTGCCGATGTAGCCAGCCCCACCGGTGACCAAGACGTTCATCGTTGACCTCCCAGATATTTGTTGAGCAGCCTGATGCTTCTTCCCAGGACATCGGCCCGGTAGGCCCCCAGCCGGGCCGGGGGAATGTGCCGAAAAATGCTGGCCATCTCCTCAGACGAATCTAGCGCCGTCTCGACCAGATCCGCTGGAACGCTCATCCGGGCAGCAAAGACCTCTGCCGTGAGGATCCGCTCCCCCGGCCGCAACTGGTCCACCAGCAGGTCCCGCCACACCCGAAGGAGCTCATCATCGACGAAGGGCAGCCAACCTTGGGGGTCGGCCTCCATCAGTGCCTCCCTCACACCACCGCCCAGCCGCGCTTGGTCCTGCCGATCCAGATAGGTACGGAGCACGTTGTGCAAGAAGATCCGCTCCCTCCAGGATCGCCACTGGACATCGGGGCCGAAGAAGGCATAGAATATCTCTCGCCACCACTTCTCATCCGCCAATAGGTGGGCCGCATACCCCGCCAAGAAAGCGGCGTGGGACGGGTCTAGCCGGTCGGCTCGGATCAGTGCGGGGTGAGCAGCCAGGAATGTACGGTAGGCGGGGACGTCGCTGGTGGGCGGAATGGCATAGAAGTGGGTCTCATGACGGGGCTGTCCACTCACCATCTGCACGTCGGGCGCGGTGTGCCCGAGCAGGAAGGAACCACGCTCTTCCTCCAACAGGCACTGAGCAGACGAGAGAAGCCGTGTGCTCTCGATCAGCTCCTGGGCCATAGTCAGATGATTGACCGGTGTGGGCATGGTGTGGGTATTGTACAATGAAAGAAGAGGTCTGAGTAGTATTAAGCAGCACCAGCACACGCTGTCCAGCGACTGATCGCGGCAAGAAGGAAGGCCGGGTTCCAACAGCGGCCCGCCGCATGTGACCTTGCGTCTCTTGCGTATTCTGGTATAACTCATAGATAGAAGTGCAGGGGCCGCGGTCGGTTGAGAGAAACGTCGGTCGGCACTCAGACTGACTGATTGGACAGAAGAAGCCGCCACACCAGGTATTCGGAGTGCGTACGAAATGCGCATCGGGCTTGTCACAGGCGAGTATCCTCCTGACCAGGGCGGAGTGGGGGATTTCACTCACGAACTCGGCCAAGCGATGGCTCAGTTGGGCCATCAAGTGCACGTCATAACGAGTAAGACACCAGAAGGAGACCCCCGAACTGCAGACACCGAGGTGGTCTTGCACCGCGCAGTGGAGGCGTGGCGCTGGGGGTGCTGGCGTGCAGTGCTCCAGACGGCGCGGGTGGAACGATTGGAGGCATTGGACCTACAGTACCAGGCCGCAGCCTACGACATGCACCCCGCGATAAACTTCCTGCCCCGCCCCCGAAATCGGCTACCGGTGGTGGCGACATTCCATGATCTTAAGGTGCCCTATCTATTTCCCAAGGCTGGGCCCCTGCGCTGGTGGGTTGTGCGGACGCTGGCGCGCCGGGCCGACAGCGTGATTGTCACCAACCGGGAGGATCTTCTCCAGTTGGAGAAGGAGATTTCGCCGCGGCGCCTGGCCATGATCCCCATCGGCAGCAACATCACCCCCACCCCTCCCTCTGAGTACGACCGAGCTACCGAGCGGAGCAGATGGGGAGTGGGGGCAGATGATCTCCTGCTGGGCTATTTCGGCTTCTTGAACGAGAGCAAGGGCGGAGAGGAGTTGATGGAGGCACTGGCGATCTTGGTGGCCGAGGGTGTGCCTGCGCATCTCTTGATGATCGGTGGGCGGGTGGGAAGCTCCGATCCCACCAACCGAGCCTACGCCGAGCGCGTGGATCGCCTGATCGCCCAACTGGACCTGGGGAAGCGAGTGCATTGGACCGGTTATGTGGAGCCAGAGGAGGTCTCCGCGAGCCTCTTAGCCACCGACGTGTGCATCTTACCCTACCGAGACGGGGTTTCGTTCCGACGAGGCACGCTGCAGGCCTGTCTGGCCCACGGGCGGGCAGTGGTTACCACAAGGCCTGCCGTGGAGCTTGCTCAGGCATGCGATGGAGAGAATATGCTCTTGGTGGAGCCGCGTGGTACGAGAGAGCTGGCTGACGCGGTGAAGCGCCTGACCGCGGATCCCCACCTGAAGGCGCAGCTAGAGGCGGGAGCGGAAGCACTAGCAGCGACATTCGCCTGGGATCGAATTGCACGCGAGACGGTTGACCATCTCAGAGAACTGCTGAATAAGCAGGATTCGGCTGCGCACCGGAGACAGCAGTGAGCAGACGCCGCGAGCGAGCGTTACTCGTGGCCCTCTTGGCAGTCTTTGTCACTCTGGGCACCATCCACAGCGTCGTGGTGCCTCCGTTTGAGGCCTCCGATGAGCTGTGGCACTACCCGATGGTTGAGTACATCGCGGACCATTGGAGCCTGCCGGTGCAGGATCCAGCCAACGTGGGTCCGTGGCGGCAGGAAGGGAGCCAACCACCCCTTTATTACGCGGCAGCAGCAGCGGCGACCTTCTGGATCGACACTTCGCACATGACGATGGTCCGCCATCTCAACCCCCACGTCGATAACGGCGTCGCGACCCTCGATGGCAATATCAACCTGGTCGTCCATAACCCGTCGCTGGAGAGTTTCCCCTGGCGGGGGACGGTCCTGGCAGTCCATCTCGTACGCCTGCTCTCGGTTCTGATGGGCGCGGGGGCGGTCTATCTAGCCTACCGCTTGGTCCGCCGGCTCTTCCCGGCGCGTCCCGCTCTGGCGCTCGGCGCGGCCGGGATCAATGCCTTCACCCCGATGTTCGTCTTCATCTCCGGCGCGGTCAACAACGACAACTTGATCATACCTCTGTGCACCCTGGCGCTGCTGCTGATGGTGAGGATTGCGGATCTCAGATTGCAGATTGCAGATCAAGGGGTGTTTCGTCGGGAGGTGATGCTTGGGGTGGTGATCGGGCTGGCAGCACTGACGAAGCAGAGCGGATTGGCCCTGTTTCCGCTGGCAGCGGTGGCGGTAGCCGCCCGCACCTGGCATCAGCATTCGGAGGCGAAGTTGTCTCGCCGCCTGGCTCTCATCATCGCCCATTCGTCGCTCGTCATTGTGACGGCACTCCTCATCAGCGGCTGGTGGTATTGGCGCAACTGGCGCCTCTACGGGGACCCACTGGGATGGAATGTCTTCACCGAGATTCTGGGGCAGCGGGACGTCCCGGCCGGCTGGATCCAATTGTGGCGGGAGCGCTTCAGCTTTCTGGCTGGCTACTGGGGCAACTTCGGCGGCCTCAATGTGCAAATGCCTGCCTGGACCTACGCCGTACTGGAGGGAGTTGTGATCCTGGCGGCAGTGGGGCTGATCGTCGGAGGAGTGAGATCAACGCTATGGAACGACAAGTCACGCGGAGCGACGACGTTTGTCATCCGGCATCTGCCATTTCTCATTTCTGTTCTCTGGCCTGCTGCCGTACTCGCCGGATGGGTCCGCTGGGCGCGCCTTACCTGGTCGTCCCAGGGCCGATTGGTCTTCCCCGCTATCTCGGTCTGGTCGATGCTCATGGGGCTGGGGCTGGCGGGCTGGTTCCCGCGCCGGCTGGGGCGCTGGGCGGTGGCAGTTTTCGCTCTCTTCCTGCTGGCCCTGTCGGCGGCGGCACCCTTCGCCTGGATCCGCCCCGCCTATGCGCTGCCCGAACCACTGACCGACGCCCAGATTTCCTCTGTCCCTCACCAGCTGGAGGCTAACTTCGGCAGGACAATGCGATTGTTGGGATACGATTTGGAGACCGACGCAGCAGAGCCAGGCGGGCAGGTAGAGTTGACTCTCTACTGGGAGGCGCTGTCACCTGTCGAGAGCGATCACACTGTCTTCGTACACCTCTTGGGTAAACACGACTTGCTGGTCGCGCAGCGGGATACGTTCCCCGGCCTGGGGCTGCTCTCCACGACGTGGCTCGAGCCAGGTTTCCACTGGGCCGACCGATACGTCCTGGAGATCCCAGTCACCGCGTATACCCCCGAAGTAGTCCAGGTGGAGGTGGGGCTGTACGACGCTGCTACCGAGCGGCGCCTCCCAGTCATTGGACAAGATGGGGTACCATTGGGTGACAACGTCCGCTTCGGCCGGGTGGAGATCCGCGCCCTCCCTGGGAGGCTTCCCAACCCCCTCGCCCTGAACTTCGGCAATCGAATGGAGTTGGTGGGGTACGACCTGGATCGACGATTGGCACGACCGGGGGAGGCTGTGACGCTCACGCTGTACTGGCGAGGTCTGCGTCCGATGGATGTCAACTACACCATATCGGCGCAACTGATCGACGCCAGGCAGCGCAAGGCCGCCCAACACGACAGTTGGCCGGTGGATGGAGCGGCACCGACGGCAGCCTGGAAGCCAGGAGAGGTGATCACCGACGCGCGCACCCTCGCCATCTACCCTGA
>JASFWK010000188.1:0-3415 GCA_050049355.1 Anaerolineae bacterium
CCAACAACAACAGGAGCAGCGCGCAGCCAATCGTGAAGATGACCCTCGTAGCGCGCGCCAACAGCTTCAGCGCAATGGGAATCACAAGTAACGCCACCAGGACCAGCAAGCCCAGAGCGAGCAATTGCCCAAGTGAGAGACTAGCTATGTCCATATCCGCTCACCTATTGTTCCACTACTATTCGCCCTGCCTTGATAACTCGCTCCACCGGATTGGTACCGAACCGATACCCAAGGTGGCGCACGTCCGGCAGATGGAGGATCAGAATGTCGGCAGCGCGTCCAACTTCGAGGCTGCCAACTTGCTCTCCCAACCCCACGGCGTAGGCAGCGTTGAGCGTAGCAGCCACGAGCGCCTGTGCGGGTGTCAGGTGCAGATACCGGCAGGCAAGTGCAATGACAAAAGGTACAGACTCACACCAAGCGGTACCGGGATTGCAGTCCGTGGCCAGGGCCAGAATGCCTCCAGCCTCCAGGATCGCCCCAGCCGGAGTGTACTCCTGCTGACCCAGGCCGAAGGGGGTCGCGGGCAGCGATACCGCCACCGTATCCGACCGGCCCAGCTTTTCGATCTCCTCTGGAGGAGTGCAAACGAGATGATCCGCTGAGACCGCCCCCAGTTCTACCGCCAGCGCCGTCCCACCCAAGGGACGGAACTCATCAGCGTGGATTTTCAGACCCAGCCCCAGCTCCCGAGCTTTCTCTAGAACGCGGCGGGATTGCTCCAGCGTGAACGCTCCCTCGTCGCAGAAGACGTCACAGAAGCGGGTTGAAAGAGACCGCTTCGGGAACGACTCCTCCCGGAACCCATCGGGGGCGACCAGGGGCAGCATACCCTCCACCACCAACTCCACGTAGCCATCAGGATCGTGGGCGAATGCCTCCGGCACAGCGTGAGCGCCCAGGAAGGTGGGAACCAGAGTCACAGAGTGGGTCACATCCAGGACGGAGATAGTCTCCAGCATCTTGAATTCATCGTCCGGGGTGAGACCGTAGCCCGTCTTCACCTCCATCGTGGTAGTGCCGTGGGCCAGCATGCGATCGAGACGGAGCCAGGACTCAGCCACGAGTTGATCGACGGGAGCAGCGCGGGTGGCCCGCACGGTGGACATGATGCCACCGCCAAGGGCCTGGATCTCCAGATAGGTCGCCCCCTGAACCCTTTGCTCAAACTCCTCAACGCGGTCGCCAGCCCAGACCAAGTGGGTATGGGGATCCACGAATCCGGGGCAGACCACCCGCTGGAAAGCGTCTATCTCCAGAGGGGCCCACCAGTCGGCGCGGATTTGGTCGGTGGGACCGATGGCGACGATGCGTTCATCAGCACAGACGACCGCCCCATCCTCGATGATACCCAGGTCACCCAAACGGCGGCCTCGCTGCGGACCACCTTCGTGAGGAGGGACTACACACAACTGCGCAGCGGAGTGGATCAGGAGATCTGCCTTCGTTCTCATTGGTCTTTCTCAGAAGCAGCGCGCCTGAGGTTGAACCATTGCGCGCCCACCTGGATCGGCAACTACCACGTTGGCAGAAGATGACTTGAGAGGATTGGCGCCCACGCCTCACTCGGCCCCACCCGGTCCTCCGACGGTCGGGATCGCGATAGACCGGGCTCCGGCATGTCACGAACAACGTGGCCGTCCATCAGGACCCAGATGCCGATCCGACTGCTAAGATCCCCTTCCCCCGTCGGATAGAAGACGAGAGCGGAGGGGAGGCCATCAGTGACGGCATCCGGGATATCGGCCATGATTGGCCTTCGGCTGTAACGGGTGAAAGGTCGCCGGGGGCCAAACACGGTCAATGCGTTCGGACTGTCCAAAGCGGCCACCGTCGCCACCCAGTGACCCTCCGGTGGAAGGCCGTACCTTAGGGCTAGTGCCCGGGCATAGAAGGAGAGCACTCCCTCAGCATAGCGACGCGGGCCGGACAGATGAATCTGCCCCCACCCGCCGTTGTATGCAGCAAGCGCACTGTAGAGATCGCCGTGGGATTGGCCTAGTATGATGGAGAGAGTCCGCGTTCCCCAGAAGACGTTGAGGTGAGGATTCTCCAGGCCGCGCGCCGTGGGTCGCCAGGGGAAACCAGCCTCTTTGGGCATCACCATCATCAAGCCGACGGCGCCAGCCGGGCCACGGGCGTATGGGCGGCCCAACGACTCCTTCCAGATGACGGCAGCGATCAAATCGGGGTCAAGGCCACGCCGATGGGCCTCCTCAACGATGATGGGTTCCCAGCGTTGGATGGCATGTCCCCAGTAGGGAGATAGCTGAGTAATCGTGCTCGGAGACTGCTGCGGGCTGCCAGCAGCGATCTGCGTGGAGCATACCATCGCCACACCCACAAGGGCAGTGGCAAACAGAGTCCAGCGTATTCGACGCACAGGTGGGCTCCTTCTCCTCTCCTTCTCTTCTTTGCCCGCATACCTGGGGGCACAGGTGGCAAAACTGGCTAAAAATATAGCTGAAACTGTTTCTCCTGTCAAGCCGGCCATTCAATGGCCCTGCACGACGATGCCGCAAAACTTGCTGTTATGGCCGCAATGAACACCTATGGATTGCAGGCTCCTTGGAGCGGCCGGCCGTGCTCAGCACCGGGGAAGACCGGCGGCTCGTAGGAGCGACCGGCAAACGTTGAGGCTGCTCACCGAGCCGGCATTCGCCTGCCGGGTCGCCGAGATCCGTCTCGGCCTCCGCCCGCACGCACAGAGCCGGAGACAGGCCAAGGGGCCTCTTGAGTCGCTCCTTCAATCCAGCATTCGCCGGGCCCGGTACCACGAGTAGGCCCTCTCGACGGAGGTTCGGAAAGGCGTTTGGACAAAGCCAAGTTCCTCCACCGCCTTGCTGCTGTCGCAGTAGATCTCACGTGTGCTGAGCCACACCTGCTCGGCGGAGAAGGGCAAAGAGGAACCACTGAGACGACTGATCCACCTCACCGCAGCGGCGATTAGTTCCATTGGAAGGGGATGAAGGGTCGCTATAGGTCCACGCTTGCCGACTGCGCTGGCCACGATCTCCAGGGCTCGGCGGTGGGTGAGGTTATCGCCGCCAAGGATGTACCGCTCTCCGGCGCGGCCCCGTTCAGCCGCCACCACATGGCCAAGCCCGACATCGATGGCATCCACCCAGCAGACTCCGCCTGGAGGGGCGAACCGAGCCCACCCCCGCCGGACCTCTCGCAGCAGGCTCCCACTGATCCAATGAATATCCCGGGGACCAATGGCCGCTGCCGGGTTGACTATGACCGCATCCAATCCACGAGCCATTGCGTCCCTTACCACCCCTTCCGCCACGTGCTTGGAGTGACCATACGGAAAGCGGCGCGGAGACAGGTTGAAGACCGCCTCCTCGTCCAGAAGTTTGCCCTTAGGAGGAACCCCCAGCGCACCCGTAGAGCTGGTGTAGATGAGCCG
>JASFWK010000023.1:0-23846 GCA_050049355.1 Anaerolineae bacterium
CCCTCAGTTGTCCCCTCCGCAGCCAGGTTCACGGTTCAGTACTTGGCAAGAGTAGTGCAGGGTGACCTGGGAGTTATCCGCGGTGCTCGGCCCAGCGCTTCGGCTACCCCGGTCATCGACGAACTGGTCCGTGTGCTACCAAAATCCCTCGGATTGCTGGTCGTCGCTCAGGCAATGGCGGTGCTGGTAGGTTTGCCACTGGGGATTGGCGCGGCAATGCGGCGCAAGACCCCTCTATCGGGGCTCTTCGTCTTTCTCTCCGTGCTCGGGATCTCCACACCGAGCTACCTCGCCGCCATGCTTCTGATCTGGCTCAACATCTGGCTCTACCATGCCACGGGATCGGAACTTCTGCCCGTTTACGGCTTTGGGTGGGATGCGCATCTGATCCTCCCGGCGGTGGTCCTGGCCGCCAGACCTGCGGCCAACGTGATGCGGCTGGGATACAACGCGCTGGTGGACATACTGGAAGCCGACTACGTGCGCACCGCACACGCCAAGGGGCTGGGGCCTTTGGTCGTCCTTCTTCGCCACGTGCTGCGCAACGCGGGGGTACCACTCCTGACGACTGTGGCCGTCTCCCTTCGCTTCAGCCTGGCGATCCTCCCCATCGTCGAGTACATCTTCAGCTGGCCAGGAATCGGCCAGGCGCTGCTGGAGGCAATCCAGACTCAGGATACTGCGGCAGTGATCGGTATGGTCCTTCCGTTGGCGATTCTATTCGTGTTGGTGAACCTGCTGCTGGAGGCGCTCTACCTGTTCATAGACCCTCGGCTGCGAGCAGAACAGGCAGGTGCTGCATGAAGCCGCTGACGTTCTGGGATCGTCTGGGTCGGGCAATCCGCGACCGGTCCTTCATCGTCGGCTCCGTCCTCGTCGTCCTCTTCGTCGTCGTCGCCATCCTCGGCCCTGAGGTCGCCCCCCACAACCCCTTCCTCCGCGACCGCATCCAGACCATCGACGGAGAACTCCACCGCGCACCCTTCCCCCCCTCCGAACTCTACCCCCTCGGCACCGACAGCCAGGGCCGCGATATGCTCTCCCTCCTCCTCTACGGCGCCCGCCAGACCCTCGTCATCGCCTTCGTCGCTATGGCACTGCGCCTCCTCCTGGGCCTCCTCTTCGGCACCCTCGCCGGCTGGTGGCCCGGCAGCCTCTTCGACCGCGCCGTCACCGCACTCACCGAATTCCTCGCCGCCATCCCAGGCCTCATCCTCGCTATGCTCTTGGTCTTCGCCGTCGGTATCCGCCGCGGCCAGCTCAGCTTCATCGTCGCCCTCTCCCTCGTCGGTTGGGGCGAGGTCACTCAGATCATCCGCGGCCACGTCATGACCATCCGCAACAAGCTCTTCATCCTCGCCTCCCGCGCCGTCGGCCTCAGCCCCGCTCAACTCCTCAGCCGCCACGTCCTCCCCAACCTCCTCGCCACACTCCTCGCCCTCGTCGCCCTGGAGATGGGGGCTGTCCTCCTCCTCCAGGGAGAACTCGGCTTCCTCCACATCTTCATCGGCGGCGGTGGAGTCTACATAACCGACACGCTGCAGCTGGGACAGGCGATCCACTACTTCGAGGTACCCGATTGGGGGGCGATGTTGGGCACCTCCTGGCGCTACTTCCGCTCCCTCCCCTGGCTCCCAATCGTCCCCGCCTTGGCCTTCTTCGTCACCATCTTGGGCTTCAACATGTTCGGCTATGGCCTCCAGCGCTTCATCGAGAAGGGCCGCTTCCACCCCAGCGGCTGGTCCCTCCTCCGCTTCTTCGCCGTCGTGGCGCTCGTCCTCTGGGGTGCCCGCTCCCTCCTCGCCAGCAGCAGCCTCGAGGCCCAGTTCGCCAAGATGGCCCGCCAGTTCGACACCCAGCGGGCCTGGAACGACATCGCCTATCTCACCCAGCCCGAGCTCGAGGGCCGCCCCGGCGGCCCCGGTGGCGGCTTCCAGGCCGCCGGCTACATCGCTCACCAGTTCGAGCAAGCTGGACTGACCCCCTTTCCGGAAGGGACCCACTTCCAAACCTACACCGCCGAGCGCGGACGGGTCATAACCCCACCCGTCTTGGAGGTGCTGGGCGCCGACGGAGAGCTGCGTTTGCGATTTGAAGGAGAGATCTCCTTCGATCCCGTAGACATCTTTTCGGCGGAGAGGAACACGGAGGCGAACCTGGTAGTGTTGGGGAATACAGGAACTCAGAACGTCGTCGAGGCTCCCTCCGAATCCGTGCTGCTCCTGCTCGACCCGGCATCACGCCCCCCCGGTTCATACTACGAGTGGCCATGGGCAGGGGTGCTCCGTGTGGTACCCGACAGCCAACTGCGGCCCAGCAGTCAACCCCCTCCCAGCCGACATGTCTTCGGCGTCCATGGCTATCCCTCCCTCCTCATCGGAGAATCGGCTGCCCGCCAGATGCTGGCTGAGGCAGAGCTGGATCTTGGGGAGCTTCAGGAAACCCTGGCGACAGGAGAGAAGATTGTACTGCCCACCGATCTGCGCGTTCGGCTGAACGTGGGGCTCATCTACGAGGAGACGACGGCAGCCAACGTCGTGGGCTATCTGCCTGCCGCAGACGTACAGACCCAGGGAGATCGCATCTTGGTCCTGGCCCGCTACACGGGCCCGCCGCCGCGGGATGGAGAGATCTATCCTGGCGCCGATGAGAACGCCAGCGGGGTGGCGGTCATGCTGGAGGTGATTCGCCTCTGGCGCGAGATTGGCTTCGAACCCAAACGGACGGTGGTGTTCGCCGCTGTGGACGAGGGAGGAGCGCGTCACTTCGTCAACTATCCCATCCTTCCCACCGGCTCCGAGGATACATGGACCGCTGTCGTCCTTCAGGGCGTGGGCACAGGCGAGCGGCAGCTGGCGCGCAAGGGGGTGGGGAGTGGCCTCACCCACATGTTCGACGAGAGCGCCCACCGATTCGGGACAGGGACAGACGAACTAGAGGAATGGTTCTTCTTCTTCGAGCAGGTAAGACCACGCGGCCTCGGACAGAGCCCCTATTTCGAACCCAACCCGGCCTACTCGGGGTTGGTCGTCTATCGACGCGGGGACGAGCTCTCCGGCACACCCGACGACACGCTGGACCACCTCGATCCCCAGCTGCTGGGCGAGGCCGGACAGACGGTAGCGCACTACCTGATGGTGCTGGCAAACCGGTAACGATTCACCCGACACCTCCGGGAGAGCTCAGAGGTCCCCGCTACTGCAGGCCATCAAGACCACCGCGCCGTCGGAAGTAACGCTGCATTAGCAGCCGGACAGCTCCCGGTGCCTCTCTGGATCAGAAGCGCTCCCCCTACAACAAGTAGTGAGCTACTGCGTGTGCCAGCAGCGCCACACCCAGAACCAGCGCTTCTTCGTCGAAGTCGAAGCGCGGGTTGTGGTGGGGAGCGGTCAACCCCTCCTCTGGATTAGCCCCGCCAACGAAGAAGTAGCAGCCAGGGACATCCTGCAGGAAGAAAGCCGCATCCTCGCTGCCCATCGTCCGCTCGCCGGATGTCACGTTCTCTGTCCCCAAGATCGCCTCCGCCCCCTGCTGCACCACCTCGGCCACCTGGACATCGTTGATCACGGGCGGAGTGAGCGACATGAACGTCAGCTCGGCACTTGCGCCGCAGGCGCTCGTTACTCCCTCAATTACCTCGCGAACCCGCCGCAAGACAAGCTCTCGGATGGCAGGTTGGAAGGTCCGGATGGTCCCGCTCATATCTACTTGCGAGGGGATCACGTTGAAGGCATCCCCGCCGTGAATCGAGCCGACGCTCACCACCGCCGCATCGAGCGGGCTGACGTTACGGCCCACCACCGTCTGCAGGGCGGTCACCACCTGCGCCGCCGCCGTGATGGGATCCACGGCACGGTGGGGAACTGCGCCGTGGCCACCCTCCCCGCGGATGGTGCAGGTGAACTTCTCTGCCGCCGCCATCACCGCGCCAGGGCTCACATCCACCGTGCCCACCGGTTTCTCAATCCAGATGTGGGCCGCCAGGAAGAAATCGGGCGCGGGATCCTCCAGCACCCCCTCCCGAACCATCGCCCTGGCCCCATCCCCGCCCTCCTCAGCCGGCTGGAAGACCAGCTTGATGGTGCCGGCCATCTCTTCTCGTAGACCTGCGATGAGCTCGGCCAGCCCCATTCCCATCGCCACGTGGCCGTCGTGGCCGCAGGCGTGCATGCGCCCTGAGACCTGCGAGGCATACTCTGCGCCCGTTTCCTCCGTCACAGGGAGGGCGTCCATATCGAAGCGGAGCATCACCACCGGCCCGGGCCGCTCCCCGTCCAGCACACCGATCACGCCAGTCTTCGCCACCCCGCTTCGCACTCGGTACTCCAACCGCTCCAGATGCTCGGCAACGATCCCGCTCGTGCGGCGCTCCTCGAAGGCCAGCTCCGGGTGCATATGAAAATCACGCCGCCAGGCGATCAACCGGTCTCGCATTCCCTCTGCTGCGGCACGAAAGTCGGTCATCTCTCCTCCCAGTGAGATTGGTAGATTGCGGATTCGACTTGCAGTCTTGGTTTTGCTGAAGAGACCAAGTTTCTCATAAGCTCAAGGGACGACGCCCCTTCTGGCTCACGATAGGTTTACCTGTGGGACCGTAGCGCGAAGAGGCCCGATTCCTCCCCCGTACTGCCCCACTTACGGATAACAGATGCGTTTCCCTCAGAGGGACCAATCCTCCATCTACATCTTATCCCAGCACAATTCGCCTGAACCGCTCTACGTAGCGCGGTCTGCCGTCCTCGCCCTCCACTCGATGCCACTCCCGGAGCCGCGCCTCCAACCCATCGAGGTCGCTGATTTGGGAGCGATGCTCACGGAGCGCAGCGACCTTCCGTCCTAGAGAATCGGTGATGTCTACTTCCGTATCTGGCTCCGCCGCTCCGGCGATGTAGACCTCACGCACCCTGTGCGGCTCCAGCCCCTCCTGCAGCAAGTCGGGGAATTGAAGGCGATTGCGCGCGTCGGGGAAGATGGCATCCAGCGCGGCGTCGCCTACCGCCCGGTGATCGGGGTGGTTGATGTAGTGCAAGCGGTAGCGCAGCGTCGGGTCACAGGTGATCACCACGCCCGGGCGCCAGCGGCGGATCTGGCGTGTCAGATCCCGCCGTAGGTCCAGGCTGGGGATCACCAGACCGTCGGGGTAATCCAGAAAGACCACCTCGTGCACCCCCAGGACGCGCGCTGCAGCCCGCTGTTCCTCCTCCCGGATACAGGCCAGCTGCTCTCGAGTCATCCGAGGGTCATCGGAGCCGCCCTCGCCGTGCGTCGCAAGGACATAGATGATCTCCCTGCCCTCCTTCGCCCAACGCCCCACCGTCCCCCCGCAGAAGAACTCTGGATCATCGGGATGGGCCAGGATCACCATCACTCGTTGTGGATTCCCAACATCGTCGTTCATTGTGTCACTTCACCCCTTCGATGACCCTAAGAATGCCCAACAGTCGCCTCTCCACCCGAATCAGCCGGAACCCCGCCGCCGCTACCGACTGGGTGGTCTGCCGGTTGAGGTGACAGACCTTGCTGAAAGTTATCCACAGCGGATTCAGAAGGTCGGTCAGCCACGCGCCGAATCCCTCACCCCGGGTGTGCTCCACCAGCACCAGCCGTCCCTCTGACGCCAGCGTCCGCCGCGCCTCCGCCAGTGCCTGCGCCGGGTCCACCACAGAGCAGAAGAGAAGCGAACTGCTGACAACGTCGAAGGACCGGTCGGCGAAAGGAAGGTGTTGGGCATCGGCCTGCACCAACGAGATGGAAGCCCTTGCCAGGCGGGACCGTGCCCGGACCATCATCGGGCCGCTGACGTCCAGGCCCACCACCCGCGCCTCCGACCCGTACAGGGGTAGGTTCGCGCCCGTGCCGACCCCCAACTCCAGCACCCTTCCCTTCAGAGAGGGGAAGGTCCGCCGCCGCAGGCCCCGCAGGCCCGCCAACTCCAAGGGCAACATCCCCAGATCGTAACCTGGAGCCAGCCCGTCAAAGATATCCATAGAGCCCCCGACAGGTCAGCCGGAGATCAAAGACCGCAGCACAGCCAGGTTCTCGGCATCCTCCCGCAGGTCAGACGACTTGGGCGTCTCCAGCAGTCCCGGCAGGCCGTCCAATCGAGGGTCGCTCAGAACGTTGCGGAATCCCTCCAAGCCGATGTGTCCCTGGCCGATGTGCTCGTGTCTATCCCGTCGACTCCCCAGCGCGTACTGGCTGTCGTTGAGATGGACCGCCTCGAGCCGCTCCAGTCCGATCAACCGCTCGAAGCGGTCGATCGTAGCCTCGTAGCCCTCCAGAGTGCGCAGTTCGTAGCCCGCTGCGAAGACGTGACAGGTATCTAGGCAGACCCCAAGCCGCTCTCCCTGAAGAGTGTGCTCGAGGAGCCAGGCCAGCTGCTCGAAGCGGCAACCCAATCTGGAGCCCTGCCCCGCGGTGGTCTCAAGCAGGATCTGGGTCTGGAAGCCCGGTGCGGCGGCGTGAACCTCGCCCAGCGCCTGGGCCATCCGCCTCAGCCCGGCCTCCTCGCCCGAGCCCACGTGGGCACCGGGATGGAGCACTAGATAGGGCACCTCAAGCGTCTCACACCGCTCCAGCTCGAGAATGAGCGTATCGCGCGACTTTCGCCAGAGGTCGTCGTCCGGCGAGGCCAGATTGAGCAGGTAACAGGTGTGGGCCACCACAGGACTGATGTCGCTCTCTGCGAACTTCGCCTGGAAGAGGCCAATATCCTCCTCCGTCAGCGGCTTCGCCGCCCAGGAGCGGTTGGGTTTGACAAAGATCTGCACCGACTCACAGCCCACCGATCGGGCACGGTCGAAGGCTTTGTATAGGCCGCCGGCGATGGACTCGTGAGCACCCAGTCTCAGCATAATCTCCCTCGCAGGGACTCATTCTACGCAACCGACGGAGAAAGGTCAAGCAGCTGCCTGCAAACCTCAATCTGGCAGCCAAAGTGACGAGCCACCTGCACAGAACCACCCCGCGGCGGTTTCCCGCCAACTGTCACGCGGGTCAAGGTCATCGGGCAACCGCCTCCCTACAGGAGAGTGAGAATGCTCCCGACATGCCAGGAGATGGGCTGCTGGTCTTTGACACCCACCCCGCAGCAAATATAATTCTAAGCAGGCTGAGTCCCATCCTCTCCGGGAGGTGCGCAATGAGCCAGCACAAACCTGTACTGGCCTTCGATCCCAACAGCGGTGCGAACCTCTCGTGGCCCCAAGGACCACGCCTGGAGGCGGCTGTCGGCGTCGTTCGCTACCGCCTCCGGGATGTTGTGCACACCCTCCGCCTGGCCGAGCCCGACCGCCCCGTCTCCGCCCACGGCCTGCGAGCTGTCTGGCGTTGGCTACCCAAGGATAGGGGCTGCCGGGTGTGGGTCGAGGTGGCCAACGACGGAGAAGCGCCGCTCCATCTGGAGACGGCGGACGTCCTGACCACGCCCATCCTCGACCTCGGCGCAGAGCCCGAAAGGTGGACGGTCTATCAGAACGGCCTGCAGTCGTGGACGCCGACCTTTGCACGCCACCTGGATGACAGCCTCTACACCGACCCCGGCACCCCCGACTATCGAGCGATACACAGACCGCACTGGGGTCCGAAGAGCGATCAACGGATCTCCTCGGAATGGGTGACGGTCCTGGCGCCGCGCTCTTCACCGCGCCGCCTCTCCCTCCTGGCCGGGTTCGTGGGGACCAAGGGTCAGCTGTCGGAGGTGCTGGTTCGGACCGACGGCGGGGAACTGATCGCCCGCTGCCACTTCGACGGGGCGCTGCTCGCCCCCGGCGGTTCGGTCCGCTCAGAGACGCTGATGCTGCGCGCCGAGTCAGATCCCCTGGCGCTTCTGGAGACGTGGGCGGAGGTGACGGGAGAGGAGATGGAGGCACGCACTGCGAAACATCCGCCCACCGGCTGGTGCACCTGGTACTACTTCTACGGCGAGAACACCGCCGTCGACATCCAGGAGAATCTGGAGGCGATCGCCCGCCACGATCTCCCCCTGGACGTGATCCTGATCGATGACGGCTATCAGACCGCCATCGGGGATTGGCTCTCGCTGGATGCGGGCAAGTTTCCCGAGGGGATGGAATCAGTAGCCCGTGCGATCCGGCGGGCGGGCCACCGGCCCGGCATCTGGACCGCCCCGTTCGGCGCGGGGGTCAACTCCCAACTTCTCGCCGAGCACCGCGACTGGCTCCTGCATGACGAGGCAGGCAAGCCAGTGGTGGGCTGGACCCACTGGGGGGTGGATTGTCACGCGCTCGACTGCACCCACCCGGAGGTGCTGACCTGGTTGGAGGAGACCTTCGCACGGATGCGGACCGAGTGGGGGGTGGCGTTCTTCAAGATCGACTTCATCTTCGCCGCCGCCCGACCCGGCCGCCGTCACGACCCCACCGCCACCGGCGCGCAGGCCCTACGGCGGGGGGTGGAAGCGATCCGGGCTGGCGTGGGCGATGACGCCTTCCTGTTGGGATGTGGGGCGCCGCTGGGACCGTGCGTGGGGCTTGTGGACGGGATGCGGGTCGGACCGGACGTGGATCCTAACTGGGATCCGATCTGGCGGCACGATCTCTCGATGCCGTCGACCAAGAACGCCCTGCGCAATGCCGTGGCCCGCGCCCCCTTCCACGGTCGCCTCTGGGTCAACGATCCGGATTGCCTGCTGGTGCGCCAGCGGGGCGAGGACATGGACCTGGTGCTGAACGAGATGCGCACCCTCTCGGCATTGGTGGCGCTGTTGGGTGGATCGACGATCAATGCGGACCACCTGTCGGCGATCCGCCCGGGTCGGCTCAAGTATCTGCGCCAGACACTGCCTCCGACAGGCGTCTCCGCCCGGCCGCTCGATCTCTTCGAGAACGAATTGCCGCGCCTGCTCCTGCTTCCCGTCGAACGGGAGTGGGGCCGCTGGTGGGTCGCTGGCGTGGTCAACTGGGACGATCACACCACCGAGACCACCGTCCGCCTGGCGGAGCTAGGGCTCCCTCCCGGTCGCTACCACGTCTACCACTACTGGCGCCGCCGCTACCTGGGAGCGACCAGCGACAGCGTTACAGTCCACCGCCATCAGCCCCACGAGACGGCGGTGCTGCTTTTCAAGCCGGTCTCCGAGCGGCCCGACCTCCTGACAACGACATTTCACGTCTGTCAGGGGATGGTGGAGGTTGGCGAATACGGATTGGAGATGACAGATCTAGGGGCGCAGATCACTGTGAGGCTGCAGAAGGCAGGACGGCAGTTCGGACGGGTGCTCTTCACCGTGCCCAAAGGGTGGCGCATCTCCAACGCACAGGTGGACGACCGGCAGCAGGCGCTGGTGACCGAGGCGCCGGGCGTCATCAGCCTGGGACTGACGCTGGAGGGGAAGGCGGAGGTGCAGGCGAGGTTTGAGCGTGTCCACCCTCTGACCCCTCATCCCACCTCCTAGGGGAGGATGAGATCCTCCTCACGCTGTGCTGCTCCCACTAGCCATGAGCTGGCGGATCTCCAATGGCTCGCCCCTAGCTGGGTCGCGTGCCAGCGCGATCGCCCCTTCCGCACACCTGGCGACGCACACACCACAGCCCATGCAGACGCCGGCATCCACAACGGCGATACCACCGTTGACCGAGAGTGCCGCGAACTGGCAGGAGTCAGCGCAGACGCCACAGCCGACGCACACGTCGGCGTTCACCTGGCTGACGTAACCCGAGGAGGCCAGCATTGGCGTGCCGCCGGCCCACGCCTGCATCGCCCCGCAGCAGCAGACGCAGCAGTTGCAGATGGCATAGAAGCGCCCCAACATCGCGTCCTTGAAGAAGGCGTGGTGGACGTGACCGCGCTCGTCCTCCGCCTGCAGGATCTCGACCGCCTCCTCTGGCGTGAGCCAGCGGGAACGGCGTGGGTGGTGCTCGACGACGAAACTGGCGAAGGGCTCGCCGACGATGAGGCAGACATCTAGAGGTTGACAGGGATTGGGCCGCGAAGCGCGGCAAGGACACTCCAGAACCACGATGTGGTCGGGATTCTTAAGTACGATGTCGCGGGCACGCGCGTAGGGGATCACCTGCTCCAGGTCGTTCAGGCGGATCTCCTCTTCGACCGTCACCAGCTGGGTCGCCGCCTTCAGCGGCACCACCTTGCCGTGGTAGGTGTCGGCGAAGGTGACGCCGTCGGCATCTGTCTGTGAGCGGGTCTCATCCAACCAGCGGGAGAAGAACCGAAGGAGCCAACGCCCAAGCGGCCCGAAGATGCGGGCCAGCGGATGCTCCCCTGTGGCAATGCCGATATAGAGGTAGGGCCAGCGTGCGTAGATGTAGCCATGGAGCAGGTCCAGGAAGGAGTAATCCGGCGCGTCTCGCGCCTCACGCGTGAAGGACCGCGTGGAGGGCCGGATCAACGGTGTCCAGAGCCTTCGCTTGCTCATCCGCTCGTCGTCTCCCATGTTCTTACTCAACCCCCTGCGAGGACTTGACGTGGCGCACCCAGATCGCCTCGATGGGCCGATGTCGGCAGTATAGCCCCATTTCCCACACAGGTCAACGCTGCTGCCATTGCCACTTCCAGCATCCAGCGCAAGAGTCGAGAATGGCGTTGGCCCAACCGCGGCGGGAGAATTGGGGACAGCCTTCGCATGCCAACCGACGCCGCTTGCACTCCTGGCACGGCGGGATAGAATTAGACCCCGGGCCCAAGGTAGGCGCGCCGACGAATCGTCTGGTGCAACTTGAAACAATGAAACCTGAAACCGAGCAAACTATCGACGTCCACAAACTCCTCCTGGCAGAGTACGGCGACCGGCCCTGGCACCCCCACGATCCCGTCGCTACCCTCGTGCGCACCATCCTCTCTCAGAACACCAACGACGTCAACCGCGATCGCGCCTACGAGCAGCTGCGGGAGCGATTCCCCACCTGGGAGGCGGTCCGCGAGGCGCCGGAGGACGCGCTCGTAGAGGCGATCCGCCCGGCCGGGCTTGGTCCCACCAAAGCCCCACGCATCCAGCAGGCGCTGCGGCGCATCACCGCGGCGCAGGACGAAATCTCCCTCGACTTCCTGGCCGACCTCCCCGTGGACGAAGCGCGCGAGTGGCTGCTGGCCCTGCCTGGCGTCGGTCCCAAGACCGCCGCCATCGTTCTCCTATTCGCCCTGGGCAAGCCCGCCTTCCCCGTCGATACGCACGTCCACCGCGTCTCCCGGCGGCTGGGGTTGATTCCGGAGGGGACCAGCCGTGAGAGAGCACACGCCCTGCTGAGCGATATCGTTCCCAAGGAGATCTACTACGCCTTCCATCTCAACCTGATCGCCCACGGCCGCGCCATCTGTCACGCCCGCAGCCCCGAGTGCATTCGCTGCGTCCTCCAGCAGCATTGTGCCTACTACGCAGCCCTCATCCAACCCGCAACCTCCACCCTTCAACTGATCCTCGTCCGCCACGGCCAGACCGTGGCCAATGTCGAGGGGCGCTGGATCGGCTGGAGCGGCACCGAGCTGACCGCGCTGGGTCGAATGCAGGTCGAGGCCACCGCCCGTCGGCTGGCGGCGGAGATCACCGACGGCGTCGCCCTCTACACCAGTCCCCTCTCCCGCGCCCGGAAGACCGCCGAGGAGATCGGCCGGGAGCTGGGGCTCGAGGCGGTCACTGTGGAGGATCTGCGCGAGATCGATTTCGGTGAACTGGACGGGGTGAGCCTGGAGGAGATGGAGGCCCGCTACCCCGAGCTCTACGCCCGCTGGAAGAACCGGGCTGATTCCGACTACACCTGGCCTGGTGGCGAGCGGCGGGCGGATTTCTTCCGCCGAGTCGCCGCCGCCTGCGACGAACTCCTCTCTCGCCACGCACAGGGGAGTGTGATCATCGTCACCCACGGAGGGACCACGCGAGCTTGCCTGGCACACCTCCTGCCGCACGAGCTGGGGGAGTGGTGGTCCTACCCGCTGGGGAACTGCAGCGTGACGCGCGTGGCTGTGGAGAACGGGGAGGCACGCCTCACCGCCCTCAACGACACCGACCACTTGTCCGACTAGGTTGGCGCTTCACCTCTTCGCCGTCATCTGCTATCATTGGGCCAATGCCGACAGGATGGTCGAGAGGTGATCTCCCTGCAGAGTGTTGGTGAACCGCAATGCTCTACCTCTATCGCCTGGCTCGCGCCGGACAGCCTTATCCGGCACTCTGACCCAAATCACGATCCATTGTGAGCGAGAACAACCTAACAACACCACCTAGTCGGGATTCTTCAAGTCAGCCACACTTCGCGAGGAGAAGAAGATGTCGGAGAAGATGAAGAAGCGGAAGCGCGGTGACCGATTCCCACTCTTGATTTACAGGCCACTGGGGAAGCGCTGGAGCAGGTTGGGGATTCTCACCGCCATCATCAGTTTCACCCTCTGGTGGTTTGCCCCTCAGGTTCTCTCTCCCGACGTAGGCAGAACCCCTCTGCGGCATCTGGCCCTGGTACCGGTGATGGCAGGCATCTTCCTCACCGTATACGGCTTCGCCGCCCGCAGGCTGGCCTACGTCCGGTGCTTTCGGACCTACCTGCGCATCCAGACGCCCTTCTACCCGCTGGTCGTTTCCTACAGGCGTATCCAGGACACACGGCCCGTCCAGTTGGCGAAGCTCTTCGACCCGAAGAGGGAGAAAGCAGCCTTCCGGAATTTGCCCCGCTCCTACTGGGCGATGACCGCTGTCGCGGTGGAGCTCAACAGCTTCCCACTGAGCGAGCGCTGGCTCCGCCTCTGGTTGGATCGGTACCTCTTCACCCCAGATATGGGAGGGTTCGTCTTTCTGGTGAAGGATTGGATGGGCTTCTCACAGCAGCTGGATAGCTTCCTCTCCGTCTATCAGTCCCGCCGCGGCCGGTGACAAAGAAATAGGGCCGCGCGTGGCGGCCCTATTCGAGCTCGGACGGTGTCGGCGTCATTGGGGAGAGGGCACCGCAGACAACACTTCTTCCAGAAGCGCTTGCTCAGCCCCCAGGGCGATCCTCGCATGGTCGCCCTCCCAAGCCAAGCAGAGGGCGTCGCCTCCCTGCCAGCAGGCCAGTCCATCGCTGCTGATGTCGGCGGGGTGACCGAAGCGGGCCTCGGCGCAGCCGAGGTAGGATTCCACGAATTCCTCCGCCTCGCCCGCCGTATCCCAAACCACCCCCAGCAGCGCCACCGTCTCGCGGGTCGTGTCGCTCTGGTAGACAAGACAGCGATCGCCTCCCCAACCCTCGGCGGCTGCAGCCGCCTCCGGTCCATCGAGACAGCCCTCCAGGTGGAGGAGCAGGAGGAACTCGCCCACGGGGGCATCGTACACCAGGCGCCAATCGCTGTCCAGGGTTGCCGTGAGAGGGGAGAGGGAGACGGAGAGCGGTGGATCGCCGCTCAGGTAGCGCTGCGGATGAAGGATCTGCTCGCTCGACACCGGTGGATCGGCGTAAGCCCCATCGACTGCCCTCCACCCACCTCGCTCGTAGAGAGCCGCGACGAAATCCCGCCCGTACGTGTATGGAAACTGCAGTACCTCACGCACCACCCGAGGCGCCGAGTCCAGAGTGACGTGGCTGGCCCTCGCCGCAGCCTGGCGAAACGCCAGCACGTCTCCAGGTGAGAAGTACCGTTCTACGTAGCGCTCCTGGATCAACGCCGCGTCCCCTTCCACGAGGGCCCGAATCGCCTGGTTACGATCGGCGTAGTGGGTGTATTGATCGGTCGCCTGGAGGCCAAGCCCTTCCAGGCCATAGTGCTGGTCCTGCAGCGCGTGGGCGAATTCATGCACAAAGACGAGCCGTTCAAGCGCGCCGAGAACGGTCGTGTTGCTGACGAGATATATCTCCCCATCCGGGGGGAGGTAGAAGCCCACCACCTGTTCCTCGTAGATACTCCGCCAGAGTCGCGAGAGGTCGGAACCGGGATCCAAGAGGTCGAGGGCCGCCAGAGTGACCGCCAGCGAGCGGGATGCTTCTCGCCACTCCTCGCCCTGGTAATCGTCGGCGAGGCGGCGGCGCAGCTGTGTCTCGGTGAGTATCCATCGAGGGATAGGGGAGAGGGGCTCGAGGCCGCGCAGTGCAGCGACCTCCTCCTCGGTTCGATCGAGGGCTGCTGCCTCCTCCGCCGTAGGCGGGCGAGGGGTCGAGGTGGGGAGAATTCGGACAGAAGGCGTGGGGGTGGGGTGCGGTGTCCAGGTCGGTGGGAGCACGCCACGAGGTGTCTCCGCGGGAGATGGTGTGGCAAGCGCGGCCGACCGCAGGGCCTGCGTGCTGGAGACGACTACGTAGCCCAGAACGAGCAGCACCACCAGATCAGCGACACCCAGAGCCGCGATGATGAGCCACTGTCTTCTGGACATCTTCCGTCCCTCTACATCAGCTCCGCTACCGACCCTTGCGGCGTCTTGGTCACCTGGATGCGGGTGGGGAAAGCATCTTGCAGTTCCTCAATGTGCGTGATCACCAACACGCGGGCGAATTCATCCTGGATAGCATGGATGGCCTCCACCAGCCGCTCTCGACCCTGAGCGTCCTGCGTCCCGAATCCCTCATCAATGATCAGGGTCTGCAGCTGGGCCCCGGCGCGGCGGGCCAGCAGACGGGAGAGAGCAATGCGCAGGGCGAAGTTGACGCGGAACTGCTCTCCTCCGGAGTAGTTCTCATACGGGCGCTCCCCCAGTTCGTCCATGATGTGGATGTCCAACGTCTCGCGCACCTCGCCGGCCAGCGTCTCCCGCTGGCTCTCCAGCCGAACGTGCATCCGCCCGCCGGTCATCCGTCCCAGGAGCCGATTGGCCTCGGCCTCGATCTCCGGCATCGCTGCCTCAATGATCATCGCCGGGACGCCGCGGATCCCGAAAGCAGTCCGTAGTTCCTCGTAGAGCTCTTGGAGTCTGCCCAGCTCGTCCCGGCGCTCGCGGCGCCCCTCCAGCTGTTCAGCCAGGGCATCGCAGGCGGTTAGCCGCTGCTTGGCCGCCCCCAGCCGCTGGCGAGCCTCCGCTTCAGCAGCCCGCACCCGGGTCAGCTCCTCCTCCACGGTGGAGGCTTCCTTCAGCTCCTCCTCCAGCTGAGCGATCCTCTTCTCCAGTTCCACCTTCTGGACCTGCTGAGCCTCCTCCTGCTCCTTCCAGCGGCGGGCCGCATCCTCCAGCCGATTGAGCGCCGCTTGCTCCTGCTCTACTCCCTCGCGGGCCGCGTCCAGCCGGGCCTTTCGCTCGGCGAAGGGTCGCCCCTCGGAGACAGCCTGGCGAGCCGCCTTGTGGGCCTCCGCATCGTACCCCAACTCGGATGCCTGGGCCAGCACCTCCGCCAATGCCTCGCGTGGTTCGGGCGCGTAGGCTTCCGCCTCCAACTCCGCCTCCAGTCGGTTCAGTTCGACCTGGACTTCTTCGAGCGCTTGCGTCGCCTCCTCGCCGGTCCGTACCCGCTCCGCCAGCCTGGCCGCCTTCTGCTCCAGGCCAGGCAGTTCCTCCAGGAGCGGCTCGCTCTCGGCGATCTGCGTCTGCAGCCCGTCCCGCTCCTTCGCGATCTCCTCCCTGCGGGCCCGGTTCGCCCGGTAGAGGTCGCCCTTCTGCTTGCCCTTCGCCTTAAGGTCCTCCACCAGCCGCAGCCGGTCCCCCTCTGAAAGGGATTGATCGCACAGGGGGCATGTTGCCTCGGCCTGCTCCAGGGCTTCGATCCGCTCCTTGAGCGAGTCCATCTCCACCCTGAGACTCTCGTTCTGAGCGACCAGTGTCGCCCGCTCCTCGGCCAGTCGGGCCAGGTCATCCCGCGCCGCCTCTCGACCCTCCCGGAGCTGATTCAGGTGGGCCAGCTTCGCCTGGACTTCCTCGTGCTGCTGAAGTAGATCAGGGGTGGGCAGGCGGCCCTCCAATTCCTGCACCCGCTGAGCCGCCAACTCCCGCTGGGTTCGGAGATCGTGCTCCACCTCCTTGATCTCCGCCTCCAGCGCGCTGCGTCGCTCGTTCAACTCCGTCAGCGCAGAGAGCTTCTCGCCCAGATCTCGCTCCCGCTCCAGCGCCTCCTGGTAGGCAGCGAATCCGGCCTGGATCTCCTCGCCCTGGCCGAGAACTTCGCGGTACTGGGAGAGCCGCGCCTCCCGCTCCTTTTGCTCCTCCTGGACCGACTGCTGCTCGCGCTGAGCCTGTTCAATGCGCTCGTCCAGCTCCACTATCTGTGTGCGCACGTGGCGCAGCTCCGCCCGAGCGGCCTCCAATTCCTGCCAGGCCTGCTGAGTCTCTCGGAGGGCAGCGCTGAGTTCCCCCACCTCCGACTGGGCTGCCTGGACCTGCTCCTCGTAGTCGGGGCGGCGGGCCAACTCCTTTTCGATCTCCTCCAGTCGGAGGTCCAGTACATGGGCCTCCTCCTCGACCCTTCGGAGTCGCTCCTTCGCCCGCTCCTCGTAGACCTCCCAGAGATCGAGTCTCAGGATCTCCCCCAGAACCCGCTTCCGCTCAGCGGGGGTCTTGACGGTGAACTCGTCGGCGCGGCCCTGGCGGAGGAAGGCGGAGTTGACGAAAGTATCGTAGTCCAGCCGGAGCACCCGCTCGATCTTCCTCTCAGTGGCCGGGATCGTGTTCTCAGCGATGGAGCGCCAGCGATGGTCATCTCGGATCTGGAAATCGAGGAGTGAGCGGCTCCGTTTGCCCGCCTTCCGCTTGCGCACCACCCGATAGAGGTCGGACCCCAACTGGAAGGAGAGATCCACCTCCATCTCATCCTGACCCAGGCGGATCAGTTCGTCACTGCGGCGGGCGCGTGCCCTGCCCCACAGCGCCCACGTCACGGCGTCCAGCAGGGCAGACTTCCCAGCGCCATTTTCGCCGCTGAGGCAGGCGACGTGGATGCCGGAGAAATCCAGCGTCGCCTGACGATAGCACATGAAATTACTTAGGGAGAGCTCTTGCGGAATCATGTCACAGGTTTAGGGTCCAGCGCTCGGAGTCTCAACGGGCACCGCGACGCCTCCCAGACGGCGCGGCTCGCTCAGCACTGCCGCCACCAGCAGCGCACTCGCCAGCAGGACGACCGTATTAAGATAGAACGGGGCAGCGCGAGCGACGTTGTCGTACAACCAGCCACCGGCCAGCGGCCCCAGCGCCGCTCCCAGGAAGTAGGCGAACGTATAGAGCCCGTAGCTGGTGCCGCGCACATCCTCGCCAGCGATGTCGGCCACGAAGGCACGCTCCGCCGGCGACGCCGCCGCGTAGCCAATCGATTCCACCGCCCACAACGTCGAGAGCAGAACAACGCTGCGCAGGTGAGGGATGAGAGCCGAGGCCAGCGCGCCTAGCAGCAGGCCGGCGATCATGGGCCCCCTGCGCCCCACCCGATCGGCGATGCGCCCCATTCGAGAGGGGAGAAAAGAGCTGATCAGCGCAGCCGGAACATACGCTGTGGCCAAGAGCCCCACCTCGGCGCCCAGGCTATCCTGGAGGAAGATCATCAGGAGCGGCCAGACCATCGCAGTCGAGGCACCGGTCGCAAAGACGATGGACATCAGGGCCAGCAACTGACCGGAGACAGGTCGGCTCTGGATGGACTGCTCTGCAAGCTGGGGACGGGTCTCTCCGACGCCACGCCACCCAATCCACAGCGCCAACAGAGCTGGCGCAGTATAGGCTGCGAAGAGCCAGAGCCACACACGACCAAAGGGAAGGTCAGCGCTCCTCAGCGCAAAGATGGCGAAGAACCCAGCCGTGGTGCCGATGAGCGCGCCGCGGCTGACCGCCTCATCAATGCTCCCGAAGTCGTGCCCACGCCCCGTCTCAGCGGCGACGTCGGCGACGATCGTGTAGGCGGTGAGCCAGAGAAACGCCTGCCCCATCCCCTGGACGAAGCGAGCCAGCGTAAGGAGCAAGACCGTGTCCGCGAGACAGAAGACAATCATCGCGGCCGCGTAGCCCGCCAGACCCAAGAGCAGGAAGGGCCTGCGCCCCCACCGATCCAAAGCCCGACCCAGGAAAGGGCGTACCACCACCGGCACCAGGGAGAGGGCGGAGAAGAAACCTCCCACCTCCAGCGCTGTGGCTCCCAGTTCCTTGCCGTAGATCGGCAGCACGAAGGAGAGGATTCCGAAGGGGAAGGAGACGAGGAAGACGGCCCGCCAGAGCATCCTCAAAGGTCGGAACCATGATTCTTCGGACGGCTGGCCCATTACCTACGGGTCCTCCTCGCCCGTCACTTCTGACTTGCGGCCGGTCACCTGCTCCAGAATCTCCGCCGCGCTGCGGTAGGCCGACTCGCCGCTCCCCCCCAACATCTGGGCCAACTCTTCCACTCGACGGCCCCCCTCTACGGTGGCGACGCGGGTTACGGTGCGGCCCTCAATGGCCTCCTTATCCACCTTGAGATGTAGGTCCCCGAAGCCAGCCAGCTGCGGCAGGTGAGTCACGCAGAGGACCTGGTGGGGGATCACGCCAGGTCCATCGCCCAACGTCAGTCTCCAGAGCTTCTCTCCCACCGTGGCGCCGACCCGTCCGCCGATCCCCTGATCGATCTCGTCGAAGATCAGGGTGGGGGTCTCGTCGGCGCGAGAGAGGACCGTCTTGAGGGCCAGCATCAACCGCGAGGTCTCCCCGCCAGAGGCGATCTTCGCCATAGGCTTGAGGGGCTCCCCGGGATTGGGGGAGACCAGGAACTCAACCTGGTCGAAGCCCGAGGCGCTGAAGGCCACCGATTTGGATTCGAGAGCAGAGATTGCAGATTCCAATCTCGAATCTGCAATCTCCAGTTGCTCCAGGGACACCCCCTCCGGGGTCTCCCGCCACTGAAAATCGACGCCGAACCGCGCTCCCTTCATGTTCAGGTCCTGCAGCTCTCGCTCCACCATGCGGGCCAGCCCCTCGGCCGCCTCTCGACGCCGGAGGGAGAGTTCCACCGCAGCGGTCCCCAGTTCCTCCAGCAGCCGTTCCTCCTCCTCCCGCAGTTCAGCGATACGCTCTTCGCTGTGGGTGATGCTCTCCAATTCCCGCGCTGCCTGACGGGCGTGAGCCAATACGTCGGGAATGGTGGAACCGTACTTTCGCTCCAGGTGACGGATCAACTCAAGCCGCTCCTCGACCGCGGCCAGCCGGCGGGGGTTATACTCCACCCGATCGCGGTAGTCGCGCAGCGTCTCCGCCAGGTCCTGCAGTCGATAGGTGAGCTCCTCCGCCTCTTGCAGGCTGGATTCCTGAGAATTGTCTATCCTGACCAGCCGCTCCAGCGCTCGAGCAGCCTCTCCCAGCAGGTCGAGCATAGCCGGCCTCTTCTCCTCCCCCTCATCCAACAGCCGGAGCGTCTTGGTCAGCAGGCCGGCGAGCTGCTCCGCATTGGCCAGGCGGACCCGCTCCTCTCCCAGCTCCTCTTCCTCGCCGGGTTCCAGAGAGGCCGCCTGGATCTCCTCGATCTGGTACTGGAGCAGATCCATCCGCTGAGCCAACTCCTGTTCGTCCTTTTCGAGCTCAGCTCGCTCCCGCCGGACCGACTGGACGCGAGTCGCCAGATCCGCCACCTTCCCCCGCAGCTCCCAGAGGTCCCCGTATCGATCGAGAAGGTCGAGGTGCTTCCGCACCCTCAGCAGGGAGAGATGTTCGCTCTGCCCGTGGATATCGACCAGTCCCTCGGTCACCTCGCGCAACAGCGTCAGCGTCACGGCTCGCCCGTTCACCCGGCAGATGTTGCGCCCCTCGCGGCGGACCTCCCGGGCCAGCAGGAGCACGTCCGGCTGATCCCCCTCCAACCCCTCACGCTCCAGCAGCGGCTGCAGCCGGGCCCTCTGACCCGCTTCCAACTGGAAGATCGCCTCCACCAGCGCCTGACTTGCGCCAGCGCGGATCGCGGTCGTATCGGCCCAGCTCCCGAGGACCAATTCCACAGCGTCAATGATGATGGACTTGCCCGCCCCTGTCTCCCCCGTGAGAGCGATGAAACCGGAGCCCAAGTTGAGGCGTAATTCGTCAATGATCGCGAAATCGCGGATATGGAGTTCCTTCAGCATCCTCGTTCCCTTGCAATGCGACTTCTCTACTTGGCGGCCGGGGGCCGCAGGCGAGCAGCAGCTGCACCCACAGCGCCGACGAGATAGACCACTCGCCACAACAAGGACCAAAGGGGACCGACCGTCAGGGAGGAGCCACCGGCGAAGTTGAACAGCGATGAAGTGAGATCGGGCACAAGCCAGAAGAGACCGCCGATCAGAACGCAGCCGGCGGCAACCAGCCAGGTATGGGGGCCGCGCCGGCGTCGAATAGCCCAACGGACAGCCTCAGCGATACCCACTCCGGCCAGTGGTCCCAGGAAGAGCGAGAACCACCCCAGAGCAGGGATAAGCCAGCCACCGAGCAACCCCAGTGGAAGGGCGATCGCCCCTGCCACCAGGTACTGGAAAGGGCGAAACCCGGCATAGAAGACCTGCTGCTGCCGCTTGGTGCAGGCGGGACACCGATAGCCCACCTCCGTCCGTACGGCGCACTTGGGACAGATCGGCACCCCACATCGGTTACAGCGCAGGTAGGTCTCCACCTTGGGATGGTTGACGCAGTACAAAGACTCACTCATCTACTTGCTGCTCCTGCCATTGCAGAGGGGCTTGCGGGGGCTATCCTCGCTCTCTCGGCACCAACCGCGCCATCAGCGTCCGGTAGAAGTAGTCCCGCTCTCGAACTCGGGCGAAGCGAGCCACGTGTGGGCTCGCGCCCACGTGCACCAGGTCCCCAGCGGCCAGCTCGACTATGGTCTCCCCATCCAACGTGAGAGCGGCCGGCGAGTGTCCGTGGACGATCACCTGCACCTGCACCCCCTCCGCCAGCACGACCGCCCGATCCAGGCTCAGGTGAGGGGCGACCGGAACCAAGAGGACATTCCGCTGCTGGGGCGGCATGATCGGCCCTCCGGCGGCGAGGGCGTAGGCGGTGCTGCCGGTGGGCGTGGCGACGATCAGGGCATCGGTCACGTACGTCGTCAGCAGGTCGCTGTCGACGCGCACCTCCAGGCGCACCACACGGCCCAGCGCTCCCTGTCCCACGACCACGTCGTTGAGGGCATCTCCTCGGGCCAGCACCTCCGCCTCCCGGCGGGCCTCAGCCCGAAGCATCATTCGCTCCTCGACCCAGTAGTCGCCCTGCAGAACCTGAGGCAGTACGTCCTTCCAGCCCTCGGGCTCCGCCTCGGTGAGGAACCCCATCCGGCCGAGGTTGACCCCCAGGATGAGTGTCCCGTGACCGGCTGCGGCCCCAGCGGCCCGCAGAATAGAACCATCTCCGCCAAGCGTGACCAACAGATCCGTCTCCGCCACCCTCTGGGCTACACCCGGCTCGCCCAGCCCCTCAGTCACCCAGACCTCTGCCCCGCACTGGCGCACGGCGTGGGCGATCTCACTTGCCAGAGGTCCAGCCGCCGGGATGTGAGGATGCCGCACGATGCCGGCGGTGGCTATGGGTTGATTCGTCTCTGGAGCCACGCCGCCAACTCCGCCAACTCCACCTCGGTCTGTTCGCTCTCTATCATATTCCGCACAGCAGCCACGCCACGGCTCAGTTCGTCTTCTCCCAGAATGATCACATAGCGAGTGTCGCGCTTGTTAGCCTCCCGCAGTTGGCTTCTGAGTCCGCGATCGCCGAAGGCCAACCAGACCCCAAGTTCGGCCTCCCGCAGCTCATCCGCCAGGAGTACCGCCTCCCGCAAGGCCTGCGGCCCCAGGTGGGCCAGAAAGATATCGGGGGCGGGCAAAGGCGGTACCTCGATGCCCTGGGCCTTCATCGCCAGAATGATCCGCTCCAGCCCCGCCGCCACGCCTACCGCAGGCGTCGGCGGGCCGCCGAGCAGCTCCGCCAGTCCATCGTAGCGGCCCCCACCACAGACCGCCGCCTGCGCCCCAATCCCCGCCGCCCAGACCTCGAAGACGGTCTTGGTGTAGTAGTCCAGCCCGCGCACCAGTCGGTGATTGAGCGTATAGGGTCGATCCAAGAGATCCAGATACTCCCGCAGCTGAGCGAAATGCTCCGCGCACTCATCGCACAGGTGATCGCTGATGTGGGGTGCAGCCTCAACAAGCGGCTGGCACTGATCCGCTTTGCAGTCCAAGACCCGAAGGGGGCTCTGGTTCAGCCGCCGTCGGCAATCATCGCAGATCTCGTCCAGGTGCTCCTGGTAGAAGTCTTTAAGCTTCTCCACGTAACCGGGCCGGCAGCGGGGGCAGCCCGTCGAGTTGAGCTGATATGAGAGATCGCGGAAACCCAGCTCCGTGTAGAGATCCGAGATCAGGAGCATGATCTCCAGATCGGCAGCCGGAGCCTGCTCCCCCAGTATCTCCATGTTGAACTGAGTGTGCTGCCGATAGCGACCGGCCTGGGGACGCTCGTAGCGGAAGATCGGGCCGACGGAATAGAGCTTGACCGGCGGAGGGAGGACGTGCAAGCCGTTTTCGATAAAGGCGCGAATGACTCCGGCGGTGAACTCCGGCCGCAGGGTGAGGGAATCGCCACCCTTGTCGATGAAGGTGTACATCTCCTTCTCGACGATGTCGGTGCCCGTGCCGATGCCCCGGGCGTAGAGATCGGTCGCCTCGAAGGCCGGCAGATCCAGACGCTCGAAGCCCGCCAACTGCGCCAGCCGACGGGCGCGCGCCCGCACGTGCTCCCAATACGGCTGTTCCTCTGGTAGGGTGTCGAGGGTTCCAGTTGGGCGTTGAAAGCGGGGCATGACTTCACTCCTTGCTTCTATTCCGTGCAGAGTAGTGCCTGGGCTATTATACGTGATTTCGGGAGGATTGTCTACAGAGAGGACCGCCGGGGGGCGTATCCTTCGCTCAGGAGATGGGGTGGAGGGTTGGAAGCTTGCGTGCCAGATTGAAACGCCGAGAGACCTCCGAGGTTTGGGTGGGCGGTTCAGGTTGGGGGACGCGTTTGGCGTCGTCAAGCACTTTCCAGAGAATGTAGATCTGCAAACCTGGGAGGTCTTCAGTCAAACAGCAGATCTGCAATTATCTCCCGTTCGCCAGGCGCGTAAGCCTCTACGAACTCCTGGTAGCTCTGTTGCGACGAAAACTGAGACAGAATGAGTTCAGCTTTGGGCAACGTCCCACTCCGCAGCCCGATGTACTCCCGGTGACTTGAGAATTCCCAATCTTCTGGTCGCTCGACGAGACCAGCTATCACCGGATTCAAGTGGATGTAGCGGGACAGGTGCACCAGGTAGTCGTTCCTGCTTACGTGTTTGGCTCGGAATGCTCCCTGAAACAGTGAACCGGCGCGGTCGTATCGCCTGTTCATCGCCTTGGTGTAGGAAATGGAGAAGCGCTGCATTGCACGGGACACGGCGGAGACTTCCGAAGTCTCAGAGACTTCGGAAGTCTTGGTAACCCGAACGAGCAAATGGTAATGAGTAGGCATCAGGCAGTAGGCTACGACATCGAGGACGGGGACGAGGTACCTTCGCAGCCGCTGCAGGAAGAACAGGTAGTTCGCGCGTTCGTAGAAAATGCGCTCTCGATTGCCGCGTCGGTTGTAGAGATGATACCATTCCCCTGCGCACAGTTCAAGGTCACGTCGTGGCATGCCCCTTCCTCTCCTTAAAGGCCGCTCAAGGTCCAATACCATCTCAGTCGCGGCAGCTCACCTACGCACCCTCTACTCGATTACAGTCCGACGTGGCGCTGGCGCAGCAACGAGAGACCTCCGGGGCTGGGGTGGGCGGTTCGCACAACCTCGGAGGTCTTGCCGCTGTTACCCGACGGCGGCGCGAGGATAGACAAAAGCCTCCCGCAGAGTCGACACCCGCGAGAGGCTGCGGCTTCGTATTCACTCGGATTCGGCAGGCTACTTTCCCAGAAACGCCTCTTTCCTACAATGATAGTCCTTGGCGCTGTGGTAGAAGGCGCTCAGGTCATCGTAGGACTTGAACGTGTAGCGCCTCTTGATC
>JASFWK010000189.1:0-3407 GCA_050049355.1 Anaerolineae bacterium
GCCCGAGGGTCTGGCGGATCCCAACGGAGTGGTTCAGGGGTACGCGTCCGGAGCACGGCGGCTGGGAGCCAGGCTGCTGACGGATGCAGAGGTGACGGATATCCGCGTCGAGGGAGGGCGCGTGCAGGGTGTGATCACAAACCGGGGAGAGGTAGCAACGGCCGTCGTCGTCAACGCCGCCGGCCCATGGGCCGGGGTGGTGGGCGAGATGGCCGGAGTGGATATCCCCATCGAGCCGCTGCGGCGTCAGATCGTGGTCACGGGTCCTATTCCGGGGATCCCACCCGACTTTCCTTTCGTGATAGACTTCGCTCAGTCCCTCTACTTCCACCGCGAGGGACCGGGCATCTTGACCGGTATGTCGAACCCCAACGAGAAGGTCAGCTTCGATCAGTCGGTAGACAGGGAGTGGGAACTGGTGCATCTGGAGGCAGCCATGGAGCGAATGCCGCTTCTGAGGGAAGCCGGGCTGGCTAGCCGCTGGGCCGGGCTCTACGAGGTCTCGCCAGACGCACACCCCATCCTCGGCCGCATCCCGCAGCTGGAGGGGTTCTACTGCATCGGCGGCTTCAGCGGCCACGGCTTTATGCACGGCCCTATATGCGGCTTGCTGCTCGCGGAGGAGATCCTGAGCGGCCAAGCCCATACGCTGGATATCACACCGCTGCATATAGACCGTTTCCGCGAAGGAAGGGAGATCGTCGAATACAACGTCGTCTAGGCCTGGCAGCGGTCCCACTACCGATCAAGTACGCCATGGCGCGCCGAGCTGCACGAAAGTCACTCGGTCGCTCTCTGATCGTATCCCCCGTTTGCGGACCGCTCCCCGCCTGAGTTGCCTTTTCAACCGCTGTGGGAGGCAACTGCGGCTGGGTACCGTGTGCGCTTGACAATCCATCTCTTTGTGATATCATCTTAGCTTGACAATGGCGCACTTCTGGTGAATTCGAGCCTTGCACGCCATTGTCACGCTACTCACAACTTCATAGCATAACCCGGCGAAATCTTATCCAGAGAGGCGGAGGGACCGGCCCTGTGAAGCCTCGGCAACCAGCCAGCCAATTCGTGCTGACCCGGTGCCAATTCCGGCAGAACGTCGGTTCTGGAAGATAAGTAGTGGTGCGTTTGCGTGCCCCTTCTGTCCTCCAGAAGGGGGCTTTTTTTTCACCGCTCCAGGTGGAAGCCCCAAGATCAGAGCCAACCGAGCCGGATCTTGTCCCCGCGATAGATCGACCGGGAGAAAGGAGACAGCAAGTGACAGAGCAGAATATCGTGGTGAGCGAGGCCACCGGTCAGCATATCGAGGACAGGCCAGTAGAGATCGTCGAGCGGAAAGGGATAGGCCACCCCGACAGTCTGTGCGACGGCATTGCCGAGCGTATATCAGTCGAGTACTGCCGCTGGTGTCGGGAGAACCTGGGGACCCTACTTCATCACAACTTCGACAAGGTCCAGCTGGTCGCCGGGGAGGTGGAGGTAGGCTACGGCGGCGGCCACATGATCCGGCCCATTCGGATCCAGATCGCCGGGCGGGGCACCCCCTCTTACCAGGGCCAGAAGGTTCCGCTGGACACCATCGCCATCGAGGCCGGGAAGATGCACATCCGGGAGACAATGCGCCACCTGGACCCCAACCGGGACATGGTTATCGATTCGTTCGTGGGACGCGGGGCGGCAGAGCTGGCCTACGTGGTTGACCGAGTGAGCGCCAACGACACCAGCTTCGGAGTCAGCCATTGGCCCCGCTCTGGTCTAGAACAGGTTGTGTTCGAGACCTCCCGCTACATCAACTATCACCTGATAGAGCAGTTCCCCGTCGGCGAGGATGCAAAGGTCATGGGCGCCCGACGGGGGGATGAGATGCATCTGACCGTGGCCCTGCCGTTCCTGGCCGAGCAGATCGGGGATGCAGCCGAGTACCGCGAGGCGAAGCAAGCAGTAGAGGCAGCGACCCAGGCCTTTGCTGAGCAGTTGGACACCCGCAAGGTCAAGGTGATGGTCAACACCGCCGATAATGTGGAGAACGGAGCGGTCTACCTGACTCTGACCGGAACCTCGGCCGAGATGGGGGATGATGGATCGGTAGGACGGGGCAATCGCGTCAACGGTCTGATCACCCCTTTCCGTGCCACCAGCCTGGAGGCAGCCTGCGGCAAGAATCCTATCTCCCACGTGGGGAAGGTCTACAACGTGTTGGCGATGATCGCCGCCAGAGACATTGTAGAGCAGATGCCAACGGTGACGGAGGCGACGGTCTATCTGCTCTCGCAGATCGGCGCCCCGCTGAATCAGCCACTCGTGGCAACAGCTTCCGTTCGCCTGAACTCGGGTTCGCTTACCACCAGTACCCAGGCAGACGTGGAGGCAGTCCTGAGCGAGCACCTGAGCCAGGTCCACAAGGTCCAGGAGCTGATCCTCAGTCAGGAGTTCCCGCTGTTCTGATCGCAACCGGGGCAACCTCTGGCGCAGTTTCTCCTGAAGGAGAGCGGGCTCTCACCGACGTGGGACTGCGCCGGGGTACTTCAGGCCGGTGCCGGTGTTGAAGAGGACGATGCGCTCATCGGGAGAGACCCATCCCCGATCCAATAAGACCTCAAGGGCGGCCAGGGGAGCACCTCCCTCCGGGCAAGCGAAGACGCCCTCAAGGCGAGAGAGGCGCATCTGGGCCTCAACCAGCGCCTCGTCCGGGACCGCAACGGCTGTGCCGCCACTTTCGCGCAGCGCACGCAAGATAAGGAAGTCCCCAACCGCCTCTGGCACCCGCAGCCCCGCTGCCACCGTGCGCGGCTCTTCCCACGGGGCGGCGAATTCCTCACCCGCGCGGAAGGCCCTGGGAATCGGCGCGCAGCCGGCAGACTGCACCGAGACCATGCGGGGGCGATGCTCACCAATCCACCCTAACTCGGCCAGTTCCTCGAAGGCCTTCCACATCCCGATGAGACCGGTGCCCCCTCCCGTAGGGTAGATGATGAGATCGGGCAGTTCCCATCCAAACTGCTCAGCCAGCTCATACCCCATCGTCTTCTTTCCCTCAAGACGATAGGGCTCCTTCAGAGTGGAGACGTCGAACCACCCGTGTCTCTCGGCTCCCCGCCGCACCTCCCGTCCGCAGTCGGTGATCAGGCCATCAACCAGAGTGACCTCGGCGCCCAGCGCCTCGCACTCCAAGCGAAAGGGAGCAGGAACGTCGCGGGGCATGAAGACGTGGGCTGCGAGCCCGGCCCGCGCTGCGTAGGCAGACAGCGCGCCGGCGGCATTGCCCGCAGAGGGAATAGCTACCTCCCTGACCCCAAGTTCCCGAGCACGGGAGATGGCTACCGCCAGTCCCCGCGCCTTGAAGGAGCCGGTGGGGTTTAGACTCTCATCCTTGATATAGAGGTGGGGAAGACCAACTTCTGCTCCCAGTC
>JASFWK010000088.1:0-9081 GCA_050049355.1 Anaerolineae bacterium
CCTGGAGGGAGAGGGGTCGGTGGGGTTGATTACCTACATGCGCACCGATTCCACCAACGTCGCCGAGCAGGCCCAAACGGAGGCTCGGAAGTACATCGCCAAGCGGTATGGGGAGAGGTTCCTGCCCAAGAAACCCCCTGTCTACAAGAAAAAGGCCAAAGGAGCGCAGGAGGCCCACGAAGCGATTCGGCCCACCTCTGTCTTTCGAGAGCCGCAAGCGATCAAGAAGCACCTGACTCGTGACCAGTATCGCCTCTATCGGCTGATCTGGCAGCGGTTCGTTGCCAGCCAGATGGAACGGGCGGTCTACGACACGATCAGAGTGGATGTGCTGGCCGGGCCTGAGGAAGGTGAGAAGCCCTACCTCTTCCGGGCCACTGGCTCCAAGCTGCGGTTCCCTGGGTACTTGGTGGTCTACGGGAGGGGAAAAGATGAAGACTCCGATGAGGAAGGTCCGACCGAGGAGATTCCGCCACTGTCTGTGAATGAGATCCTGGACTTGCTGCGTCTGATCCCTGAGCAGCACTTCACCCAACCGCCATCGCGCTATTCCCAAGCGAGCCTGGTTCGGACCCTGGAGGAGTACGGGATCGGCCGCCCCTCAACCTACGCTCCCATCTTGGATACTATCCAACGGCGCGGGTATGTCCGGCGGGAGGGAAGACGTCTGGCGCCTACCGAGACCGGCGTCTTGGTCAATGACCTGCTGGTGGAACACTTCCCGAGGGTGATGGACTACGAATTCACCGCGCAGCTGGAGCAAGAGTTGGATGAGATCGCAGCCGGCGAGCGAGAGTGGGTGCCGGTAGTGCGGGAGTTCTACTCTCCCTTCAAGCAGCGTCTAGATGAGGCTGACGAGAATATCGAGAAGGTGGACCTTGGGCCCCGCGAGATCGGGCGAGAGTGTCCCAAATGTGGCGAGCCTCTCATCTTGCGCTGGGGGAGGTACGGCAAGTTCATTGGCTGCAAGGGTTTCCCCGAATGTCGGTACACCGAGCCTTGGCTGGATAAGGTGGGCGTGAAATGCCCCAAATGCGGAAGCGACTTGGTCAAGAAACGGACTCGCAAGGGGCGGACTGGCTACGGGTGCTCTGGCTACCCAGACTGTGAATACTGGATCTGGCGTCGGCCTCTGCCACAGCCGTGTCCCGCCTGCGGTGAGCTGTTGACCGAGGGGCGCAAGGGCATGGCTCGCTGCACCGTCTGTGAGGTGGAGACGCCTCTGGATGACTTGCCCGAGGTCGAGGAAGAGGACGTCGAGTAAGACTCAAGATGGCCCCCGCTCCTCCAGATCCGAGGGAAAGGGAGTGAGGGGGGGCGCTGGGCCTGGCCGATGTCAACGTTACCAAGCTGCATCAGGGAGCACGCTAGCGATTCCCTCTACAGACAGGACAGGCGGGCCGCGGCTCGACAGTGACTTCCTCAAAGGTTCCCGCTAACCCATCCCACACAAGCAGCCTGCCCACCAGCGGCTTGCCCACGCCCAGCAGTACCTTGACGGATTCCACTGCTTCCAACGCACCCATCGTGCCTGCCACCGCTCCCAGAATGCCGACCTCGCGTGCCGTGGACACGCTTTCCAGGTCAAGCCTGGAGGGGAAGAGACAGCGGTAGCAGGGGCCTCGCCCAGGTATCACCACTGACATCTGACCCTCCCACGCCAGCACAGAGGCCCAAACCAAAGGAACTCGTACTTCCACGCAGGCGGCGTTGACCAGGAACTTGGTCTTGAAGTTGTCGGAACACTCCACCACCAGATCGTACTCCGAGGCTATCTCAGCGGCCCGTTCCTGCGTCAGCTGCTGCGAATACTGGACTATCTCTAGATCGGGGTCTAAGGCCCGCAGAGTCTCGGCCGCTGAGGCGGTCTTTGGCCGCCCGAGGTCGGCCGACGTGTGGAGGATCTGGCGGTTGAGGTTGGAGAGGGCTACCTCGTCCCCGTCCACCACACCGAGCGTACCCACTCCAGCTGCAGCCAGGTAGAAGGACGCGGCGGAGCCCAGCCCCCCTGCACCGACGACCAGCACCCGCGAAGCCTCCAGGTGCTCCTGCCCGACCTCCCCCATTCCCTCCAACACCAGCTGACGTGCGAACCGTTCTCTTTGTCTCTCCGTCAGCACCTCTCTGACCCCCATCTCAATCATGCCGCCTGTGGCGCACCGATATGATCTCTGCCATTATGGCCAGGGAGATCTCCTCCGGCGTCTGTCCCCCCAGGTCCAGGCCCACTGGGCCGTGGATACGGACCAACTCATCTTTGGTGAAACCTCGCTCTCGCAGGGCTGCCCGTCGCCGGATCTGGGTACTGGGGGCTCCCAGCAGCCCTATGTACCCCACCGGACTCCTCAGCGCTGCCTCGAGTGCGGGGATGTCAAACTTGGGGTCGTGGGTGAGGACGACCGCGGCATCCTGTGGGCGCAGGTGTTCGGGACCAAGCGCCTCCCCTGGCCAAGCGACAAGCAGCTCATGCGCCCCGGGAAACCGCTCCCGCGTGGCGAAGACCCGCCGTGCGTCTATCACCCTGACCCGCCAACCCATGGCCTTTGCCAGGCGGACCAGGGACTGAGCTATGTGCACTGCGCCGATGATCGTGAGGGTCGGTGGAGGAGCGAAGACCTGGACGAATTGATCGCACTCGGGGCGGCAGCGGCGCTCCGCGAGTGGCCCTGGAAACGCACCTGTCACCTCTGGGGCCAGGCTCGCATCCCCCTCAGTACGGCCGTCGGACCAGGCCAGCAGATGCCCTGACCCATCCAGCCGGGTCACGAGGGCTACCGTCTCTCCTCCTTTGAGGGCTCCGAGTAGAAGCTCGTGGATCGGCGCCAGCGCCTCCAAATACACCTCAATGGTGCCGCCGCAGGCTAGTCCCACTTGCCAGCCATTCTCGTCAGCTGTGCTGTACAGCAGCCGCTTGGGCGGTCCACCGGAGAGTACCTCCTCTGCCTCCTGCAAGACCGCTCCTTCCACGCAGCCCCCGCTGACGGAGCCAGTCATCTTGCCGGAGGTTGTCAGTGCCATGTGCGAGCCGACTGGGCGGGGCGAGGGGCCCTCGGCCCAGACCACCGTCGCCAGGGCGATGTGTTCGCCTTCGGCAAGCCATCTTCTCAAGACTGAAACCCATTCCGTTGGCATCGCTCTCTCGCTTGGGCAGTCCACGATTCTTGAGCGCAGCGAATGCGTCAGTGAGACTCCTGACCCTTACGCCGCTCAACGTCACAGGGTGGCCAGGCTATCGTATGGGTTGTGGTCCCACTCAGCTTGCCAGGTCCACTGGACCTGCTGGACTCTCAAGGTTGGCGTATGGTGATGCTGCCAATAGCCTGACTCACCTTCAGATCCACCCGGTTCTCGGTGCTCCCGTACTCGGGCGAGGTGTAGACGTTATCTTGGCGTCGGTAGCTGGTGGGCACTCGCCTGCCGGCCAGGCCGGTGTCGATCTCCACGCGCGCCTCCAGCCCAGCAGGGATGACGATCACGATCTCCCCGATGGCGCCCTCGATTTCAGCCCGGAACCTCCCCTCACTGGGCAGGACGACGGTGGTCTGGCCCAGGCCCATGCTCACGTCCAGGCGGCTCACCGTGAGGCCCGTCAGGTCGAGGTGAGACTCTCCCGCGCCGATGTTGACTTCCAGGTCCAACGGCACTTCTGGGGTGAGTCCGAGGTCCCAACTCCGCCGTCCACCCCACCCACCAATTGAGACGAAGCCACCCTCTCTCCGCAGGATGAGTCTGGCTGTGTCATCTTCAACCACGAACTCACGCTCGAGGTCCGGTCCGGCGCCTAGATGGATTGTGCCTTCGACCAGACTATCCGATTCAGAGAGCGCCTCCATGTGGAGAGTTCCGGCGCCTGGCGCGATGATAACCTCGGCCTGGGCCGCCCCGTCAAGTGCGTGCTCGACCTGTCGAACCGGCCCCGACTCCATCCCCGGCCCAAGCAGCCACAGCGCGCCCGCCAACAGGGCCATCGTCAGCAGTAGGGCCAACAGGGAGCCCCAGAGTGAGCGGCGGCCGATGAGGATGTCCAACCCCAAGGCGATCAGCAAGATGGGCCACAGGCGAAGTATAACCTCCCACACGCTCCAAGCGACGACCCCCAGGTTGTTCAAGAGGAGAACCACGCCGAGGCCGATCAGGATTGCGGGGCCAATCAAACCGCCCCTACGAACCTTCCCGTTCATGTCACTCCCCCTTTACGTAGCGCAGCAGCAGAGCCACACCGGCCAAGATAAGCAGCACCGGCCAGAGAATGGCGGCCTTCAACCAGCCCAGGAATGGGATGTGCAGGCTCTGGAGCAGAAAGACGACGCCCAACCCGATCAGAATGGCGCCGATGATCACGCCGGTCTGGGGGTGTGGGTGACGCATCACATCGCGCAACTCGTCGCCCATGTCCCGTGCTCGCTCGGCCATCTCATCGGCGCCAACGCGGATGACTTCCTCTGGAGTAGCGCCTTCGACCCGACTCGCGGGGGGCACGATCAGCCACATCACGAAGTAGATGAGAATGCCCACCCCGTCTGCCAGGGCCAGCAGCACGAAGATCAGGCGTATGATGGTGGGGTCTACACTCAGGTACCGCCCCAACCCGCCGCAGATGCCAGCGATCATCCGATCGGTCCGGCTGCGATACAGCTTGCTTTTCATCTCGCCTCCTAGTTCTGTGAGTTTCCCGTGCTGCGAGAATCACTCAGCCCTTCGGGAGACGAAGATGAGAACGATGAGGTAGAGTCCAGCCAGGATCAGGGCTGCTGGGAAGAGATACCCAAGGGCCGATGCTGAGATGCCGATCATCAGGACCCCCGCTGCCAAGAGCACACCGGCAGGGATTAGGGCCCACTTCATCTGCGCCTGTGGGGTTGGCAGGAAGGAGAGCAAGCCGAATGTCACCCCCAGCCCCAGGAGGAGAATCCCGCCAGTTTCAATGCCCTCAAGGACGGAGGAAAGGCCGATGATCAGGCTCAAGGTGAGCAGCACACCGCCCGGAATGAAAGCCCACCAGTGTTCGCGGTTGACGAAGTAGATCACCCAGAAACTCAGTCCGATCCCTCCCAAGAAGAGCGCACCGCCCCAGGCTTCGCCAATCTCGGGGACAATTCGATCCAGCACGATCACGCCTGTCAGACCGAGGAAGACCGATCCGGGGATGACCGCCCACCAGTTGGCAGGATTCCTCAGAAAGAGGTACAGGAAGGCGATAGCGCCGCCGCCGAAGAGAATTGGCCAGAGAACGGCGCCAACTGCAAGAACCTCCAAGCTCTCGAGTAGAAACAAGACCCCGACGGCGATCAGCAGAAGTGCAAAGGCAACCCGCACGTTAAGCTTCATCTTTCTCCCCCTTTCTCCTTATAATCCGGCACGACGGGCAAGACCACGCGCCGGGTGGCGCCAAGCCGTCTTCGCCGGCCCCCGTTCGCTTATGTGAGAGGGGCACCACAGTGTCGGCAGAAGCCGTCCTTCTCTTCAACCGGCTTGCCGCATTCAGGGCAGAAGTGAGTACCCTCCTCCAGATCCACTTCGTAGAGAGGAAGCCCTCGCTGGCTGAAGGCGTTGTAGAACGACGCCGCAGCTGCCCCCAAGCCTACGGCTACCCAGATGAATGCGAATGTGCCTGGCGCCCAAGGCCTTATCATCGCAAGACCCCCTGCCGTCACTACCAGAGCCAAGATGCCGGCAATGACCGATCTGCCTCTGCCAGGTCGAATTCTCATGAGAACCTCCTCGGAGCTGTGCCTGAATCCTAAAGTGTCGAAATGGCCGACTGCCATTTCCCTGATCCCATCCTGTTACCGCACCTTGATTGAGCCCACACCGGCCTCAATGTCCACATCCACCTTGTTCGGTGCTGTATCGTAGTCTGGGGACTGGTAGAAACTGCCCACCCGCGGGAAGCGATCTCTATCCACCCCGATCGATGCCAACCCCCCACCGACTCGGATCCGGGCCGCTACCCCAGAGGGCACGCGGATGGCCACCGATGCTGCGCCGGCCTTTACCTCAGCGTAGGTGTGCCCAGCATGGGCTGGAAGTGTCAGATGTGTGGAGCTGGCCCCAGAACTTGCCCGCAGCTCGGTCACCTGCAGATCCCTCAGGTCTAGACGCGCATCGCCGGCTCCGATTTCGAGATCCAACGAGAGCGGGACCTCGCCGTTCAGGCTGAGTGTCCAGTCCAGCCCACTTCCCTCCCGCCAATTCCACGGCGTAAGGAAGCGCCAGAAGACCTGGCGTGGCGTGTACATCTCGACATCCAGAAGTTCCCCCTCTTGCTTGGCGTGGTACTCTAGGCCTCCGCCAAAGGTTCCCTTTGCCAGTTCGCCTGGGCCGGCGACACCCTCCACGCGTAGACGGCCAGCTCCGTGGCGGATACGCACATGGGCCCGCGCGGCGCCCTTGAGGGGAATCGTTGCCTCCTCTGCGTCGATCGGGCGCCTTACCCCGATGGCAGTCCACAACACCCACAGGCCCACAGCGATCAGACCTAGCGGCCAGATCAGATTCCAGACGCCGACGTCACCAAGCAAGCCCAAGCTGTCGACCAACAGCAGGACGCCCACCAGAATCAGGGCGGTGCCCCAGAGCAGGGTGCTCCTTCTCATATCCTTCCTCCCCTTTACGTACCTAGATTCGAGACAGGCGAAAGTGCTGCTGCCCCGCCTCTCAGGGGGCGGGTCAAGATGAACGGGCCGAACAGGGTGAGCAGTGGGATGGTGGTCGAACGGGATCTACGCGTACGATCCATACCGGCGACATCCTCACTGGTCCGATTCTGCCCCCAGTGAAGAGAAGTCCTCGTGAGCAGGCGTCATTCCTCCTCCGCCTGCCGCTGCAGTTCGTACAACATGTTGATTGCCTCCAGCGGTGTCATCTGGGAGACATCTAGCTCCTGCAGCTTCTCCACCACCTGGTGCTGGTCGGCAAAGAGCATTGGCTGGTGGGGTTCCGGGGCGGGAGTGCCTGGACGGAACTCCCCGCTCTCTAGCCCCTCCAGCAAATCCTCCGCGCGGTTGATCACCGGACGGGGGACCCCCGCCAGTTGGGCAACGTGGATGCCGTAGGAGCGATCCGCGCCGCCGGGGACCACCTTGTGGAGGAAGACCACCTGACCTCCCTCCTCCGCCACTGCCAGGTTGACGTTCTGCACCGCTGGCAATCGCTCCGACAACTCCGTTAGCTCGTGGTAATGGGTGGCAAAGAGGGTGCGTGCTCGCCGCTCGGGGTGATTGTGCAGGTACTCAACCACCGCCCAGGCGATGGAGATGCCGTCATATGTGCTCGTCCCTCGGCCGATCTCATCCAGGATCAAGAGACTGCGTGGGGTGGCGTTGTTGAGGATGTTGGCCGTCTCTACCATTTCGACCATGAACGTGGACTGACCGGAGGCCACCTCATCCTGCGCGCCAACACGAGTGAAGATGCGATCCACAATACCTATCCGTGCCCGCTCGGCGGATACGAAACTGCCCATCTGTGCCATCAGCACAATGAGAGCGTTCTGACGGAGGTAGACGCTCTTCCCGGCCATATTGGGGCCAGTGATGATCAAGATGCGTTTGTCCTCGTCCAGGCTCAGGTCGTTAGGGACGAAGGGTGCCTCCCGTTGTGTCTGTTCCACGACCGGGTGCCGTCCCTCTATGATATCCAGCGTGTCCTCCTCGGTCAATTCGGGGCGGATGTAGCGGTTGCGGACAGCGACCTCGGCCAGCGCCGCCGCCACGTCTAGACGGGCTGCGGCTCTCGCGGTCTTCAGAAGCGCCTGAGCCCGCGCTGCCACCCTCTGACAGATCTCCCGGAAGAGGCGTTTCTCCACCTCCGCCTGTCGCTCCTCGGCGTTGAGGATTTGGGTCTCCACTTCCTTCAGCTCCGGGATGATGTACCGCTCGGAGTTAGTCAAGGTCTGCTTCCGTGTGTAGCCCTCAGGGACGGCGTCGAGGTTGGCCTTCGTCACCTCGATATAGTAGCCATAGACCTTGTTATGTCCCACCTTAAGGCTCTTGATGCCGGTCCGCTCCTGCTCCCGCTGCTCGAGACTGGCCAGCCATTCCCGTGCCTCCCGCACTGAGCGCAAAAGGCCATCTAACTCGTCGGAGAAACCCGGACGGATGACGCCGCCGGAGGAGGGGGTCGCGGGTGGTTCGTCCACAATGGCTCGGGCAATGAGGTCAGCCACTTCTGGGCAGGGGTCTAGGTCGGCGCCAAGATCCGCCAACGTCCCTTTGGTCCCCTCCAGTCGTTTCCGCAGCGCTCCTACGGCCTCCAAAGCCTGGCGGATGCCTGTCAGATCACGTGGCTTGGCGATTCCACCGAGGGTCCGGTTTGCCAGCCGCTCCAGATCCGGCACATCCTTCAGCCCCTCTCGAACCTCTGGTCGCAGCACACCCTCGCGGTAGAATCCCTCCACGTCGTCCAGGCGGGCCTCGATGGCGTCTCGATCCGTCAGCGGCTGTACCAGGCGCGCGCGGAGCATCCGGCCTCCCATAGGAGTGAGCGTGTGGTCCAGAACCCCCAGGAGTGAACCTTGGACCCTCCGCTCCCGCAGCGTCTCCGTCAATTCCAGGTTGAGGCGAGTGACTGGATCCAGCAGCAGGAATCGATCGGTGGCATACGTGCGGAGGGTGACCAGCTGCGCCAGGGTCCCCCTCTGAGTCTCCTGAAGGTAGTAGAGGATGGCGCCAGCGGCGCGAATCGCCTGGGGTTTCTGCTCGCAGCCGAAGCCCTCCAGCGTCGTCACCTGGAAGTGGTCCAGGAGTAGTTGTCTGGCCGCACCCAACTCGAAGCGGTAGTCGGGAAGAGGAGTGAGGTGCGCGCCGGGCGGCAGGATTTCGGCTGCTAAGGTCTGCGTCTTGGAGCGTTGTTCCCTCTCTCTCGTTCCTGGTTCCTCCGATCTTGGCACGAGGCATTCGCGGGGCTGGAGGCGAGCCAACTCCCGTGCCACCTCCTCTCGGCCCAACTGCGTAGTGGCGAACTCGCCGGTGGTGATGTCGACATAGGCGAGGCCGGCTCGATCTTCCTGCACGACCACCGCTGCCAGGTAGCTGGCTCGCTTAGCCTCCAGCAGGGCTGGCTCGACCACTGTGCCGGGGG
>JASFWK010000191.1:0-3384 GCA_050049355.1 Anaerolineae bacterium
ACCGCCGTATAGGAGGTTCTCCATCGGCGTCAGTTTCTTAAAGAAGGAGGCCTCGACGGAGACGCGGTTGATGAGCCGTTTGACCGCCATCTCTTCCCGCAGCACGTCGTGGCCGAAAACCGAGATCTGGCCCTCGTCGGGGAGCAGCAAGGTGGCGATGCAGCGCACGAGCGTGGATTTTCCGGAGCCGTTGGGTCCTAGGACTCCAAAGACCTCTCCACGCCGCACCTGGAAACTGACGCGTTTCACCGCCACGACCGCTTCGCGGCCGTTGTTATCCTGTCTCCAGGGCCAACGGAACTTCTGGCCCTTGACGAACTGCTTTGTGATATCTGAGACACTCAAGGCAATGTGAACGTTGGTGTACATCTAGACCCTCCTGGTTTTCCCCTTCGTTTGGGCCTTCCCAAGCGCAAAAAAGAGACGAGGCCGCGGATCAATGCCCACGGCCTCGCACAGAAGTGTCTAGCGCTTCTCTATGATGGAGACACAAAAAAAGGCCGTGGGCGTCGCAGTCGCCCACGGCCTTCGGTGACCTTACGTCAACCTCCACCAGGCGCACTGCGACAAGGCAACGGCAGCTGGCCTCCGCCGGTATCGCGGAGCCCCAGTGCTTTGGTGATGTGGTTTGCAGTGCGCATCAAACCGTACCTCCTCCAAGAATTCGCTTTAGATTATAACCGATCTCAGGAGATTGTCAAGCTTCTTCTGGCAGGTCATGCCTCTCCGCCCCCGACCTAAGTCTCGGAGACTGCCTACGCCTCTCAGAGGCGAACATCCTCAGAACACGAATGTCACGAATCGGCGAATGGTACACGTCTCGTCGATGAGTTCCCACGGATTCGCCATATCCGTCGGCTTGTGGTCAATATCGAGTGTCCGAGAGGCTCCTCAGGCGCTGGGTCTACGGTGATGGAGGGGAAAGACTTGCTGCGACGCAGAGAGAATGTGGGCGTAAAGTGAAGTGGCCGCTAACTTGCGTTCATCAGGGTTCTGTGGTAACCTCAGAGCGTGTCTGGAGGCTCGCAGGTCGCCGGCGGGTGGTTCTCAGACACGCTTTCGGACAACCAGGAGAGGCGATTGTCGCGATCCCGCTCGCCAGTCAGGAGGAGTGAGACGATGAACGAGCTGCTGAACTTCTACAATCGACGAAAGACGCAGGTGGCTCTCGCCCTCGGTGTGGCGTTGGGGCTGCTGGTGGGGCTCCTCGTTGGTTGGGCACTGTGGCCGACGTCTTACTACAATGCCACCCCGTCCATGCTTCGGCAGGACTTTCAGGAAGACTATCTGGCATGGGTGGCGGAGGAGTTTGCTGTCAACGGCAACCTGCAGCAGGTGGAGGCTCAACTTGGGGTTGAGTTCTGGAAGGGGGACACGCTCTCGGAAGCGCTCAACGAGCTTGCCCAGCGAAGGGGAGGGGAGGAGGCGACCAATTTGATGGCGCTTGCTCAGGCCCTGGAGCAGGAACCGACCTCTGCCGAGCCCGCGCCATCCCGACTGAGGCGCCCGGCACTTCTGATCTGCGGACTCGGACTGGCGGCGGCTGCCCTTGCCGCCCTGGCGTACTTGGGCTTGCATCGGCTCAGCGCTGGAAGAGCTGAGAGAAGAGAGGTTTCTGAGCGAGCGGTGGCCTCTCGCCAGGTTGAACCCGTTGACTGGGAGGAGGAGCCAGCGCCGCCGATCGCCCAGTTCGTCACCAGCTATACGTTGGGCGACGATTTCTACGACCCCTCGTTTAGCATTGAGAACGAAGAGGGGGACTTCATGGGCGAGTGCGGTGTAGGCATCTCAGAGACCATGGGCGTCGGCGAGCCCAGTAAGGTCACCGCTCTTGAGGTGTGGCTCTTCGATAAGAACGATATCCGCACGGTCACCAAAGTCTTGATGAGTGAATATGCCTACCAGGATGAAGCTCTGCGGACGAAGTTGGCCTCCAAGGGGGATCTGGTGTTGGTCGAGCCCGGAGCGGAGATCATATTGGAGACCGCCACGCTGGTGCTGAGAGCGCGATTGCTGGGATTGGAGTACGGCGAAGGGCGATTGCCTCCCCAGAGTTTCTTCAAGCGACTCGAGACGGAGCTGGGTGCCTGGATCAAGATGGAGGGTGAAGACCAGGCAATACCGGAGTTTCCCACCTCCTCCGTGTCGTAGCGGCGTCTGGTGAGAGGGAGAACTTCAGGCCCCGTCCCACGGGACGGGGCCTGCTGCAGATAGGGAGCAGTTGAGATTCAGGAGGATAGCGGCATCCTCGCCCGCCTCTGGCGCTGGTTCGTAGGGACCTTCTTCCGATTGCTTTACGGCCCCTTTGCGTGGACTTACGACGCTGTCGCCTGGCTGGTTTCCTTTGGACAGTGGACCGCTTGGGGTCGTGTGGCGCTCCGTCGTCTTCGTGGGCCGATGGTGCTGGAGCTGGCCCAGGGACCGGGGCACCTGCTGGTGGCGATGGCCCGACAGGGCCTCACGCCCGTGGGGTTGGACCTCTCCCCCCAGATGGGGCGCCTGGCTCGACGGCGGCTCGTGCGATTGAGTTTGCCGCTCCGGCTGGTGCGGGCCAGAGCTCAGGCGCTTCCTTTTCGTGATGGAACCTTCCCGGACGTCGTTGCCACTTTCCCCACCGAGTTCATTTTGGCCCCCCGCACATTGCGGGAGGTGAAGCGCGTGCTGTCTCCGGGAGGGGAGATCGTGGTGGTCGCTGGTGCCCAGCTCACGGGGAGGGATCCCCTTTCGCGCTTTCTGGAATGGCTGTACAGGATCACGGGCCAGCGGGCGCCCCTGCCGCGAGGGGATGAGCCTCTGTGGGAAGAGAGCGGACTGACCCTGCGGGCCGAATGGATCTCTGCCGCCCGAAGTCGGGTCTTGCTTGTCGTGGGTGGGCCGGCCCCCGGTGACTGGTGATTAGAGGTGCACCATAGGCTACCTATCAGTTTGCGGATTAGGAGCAGTCCGTCGGTTGAGCGTCGGCCTGAGCCTGCCGAAGGGTAGGGCAACGCTCAATCGGCGTTTTGCCAGTGATAGGTAGCCAGTAGGGTGTACTGACCAGTTGTCGGAACGTGGGGGCGGAGAGGAGGAGCCCTCAGATCGACTCTCCCCTGGCGTCTCTGACAACTCGTTAGCGCACCCCGTGACTGGTTGATCCTTGCTCTTTTCGCCGGTCTGTGGTAGTATTTCAGTGCGCGGTGGGTGTGGCCTAATGGTTAAGGCACCTGGTTGTGGCCCAGGAGATTGTGGGTTCGAATCCCACCACTCACCCCAGGTGGTCGGGGCGCCCATGGCCCCTCTCCTTCGGTTGCCCCCGTAGCTCAAATGGACAGAGCGCCGGACTTCGAATCCGTAGGTTGCGCGTTCGAGTCGCGCCGGGGGCATGTGAGCGAGATAGGAAGTGCC
>JASFWK010000190.1:0-3384 GCA_050049355.1 Anaerolineae bacterium
CGCTTGCCCTAGCTGCAGCGCTCTCCTTTTCTCAAGTCCTTGGCTTGGAGTGGGGAGGTGGCTCCGCCGCAGAGCGGCCCGATCGCCCGGCGCGCGAAGCTCGGCACCCGAGGTTGCTTCTTCTTATTGGGGCGCAGCTCGTGTTGCTTCTCCCTTTTGCCCTTCATCCGCTGACGTACTACAATCCCCTGGCTGGCGGTCCATTCGTCGCTGCGCGGGTACTGCCGATGGGGTGGGGGGAAGGGGCGGGGGCTGCGGCTCGATGGCTGAACCGGCTCCCCCAGGCTGACCAACTAACCGTCGCCACTGCCTCGGTTCCCTCTCTTGCCTCCCTCTTCACTGGTCGCGCGGTTCCTGTCGCCCAAGCATCCCTGGCCGACTACCTCGTTGGAACGCCCAACCTACCATCTGATCAACCGGCGCACGTCGTCAACCTTTCCGGTCTTGAGTATACGTCTGTCTTGACCAACACGGCTCCCCTTGAGCAGGCTGCCTATCTGGCTGTCCACGTCGGCCCGGACGATCTGATTCTGCTTGATGCCGATACGCCCCTTCTGCGTCGATACGAAGGCCCGGGTGCGCTTCTTTCGGCGGCTTCCCAGCCGAATGGCCATGCCGCTGGTGAATGGCTTTTCGAGCAGGCACAGGCATACGAAGCCATCTGGGTCGTGGCCTCGCCGGGTGCGTCGCCCATTACTGCTGAGCACCTGCGCGAGGCGGTGGAGGCAACCGCCAGACCGGTCAGTACCGCCACCGTCGCCGGTGCCACCATTAGCCGATTCATTCCTCGTTCCTCGCCTCTTCCGCTTCGTCTCTCGCGGTTCCGCGCCAGCTTCGGGGGTCAATTGGAGTTGGTAGATGGGGCGCTTCCCAGGGCCATCGCTTGGCCCGACTCTCTGAGCGCGACCCTACGGTGGCGAGTTCTGGGAACTCCATTCACCGACTACCGGGCAGTGGTGACGCTGCGGGACGAGGATGGACGAGCTTGGAGTACCACTGAGATGTGGGTGCTCAACTCGGTTTTCTTCCCCACCTCAGCTTGGACGCCGGGTGAGTGGGCGGACGCGACGTACGAGCTGGAGCTTCCGGCGGGCATCCCGCCGGGCCCTTACAGTGTTGAGGTTGGTCTGTATGACGGGGTTACTGGCGCGGGGCTGGGGGCAACCGGGCCAGAGGGCGCCTTCCGCGGCACGCGGGTGGTGGTAGGGGAGGTGAGCCTCTCGCCCCCCGAGGTTCGACCTGAGCTGGCTGCGCTGGAGGTGCCTGAGCGGTTGGACATCCCGGCCGACACGCTGACGCTGCTGGGACTGGCTCCGCCCCCAGGGCAGGTTCTCTCCGGCGACCATCTTCCCTTCGCGCTCTTCTGGCAGGCCGAGGCAGCTCCAGTCGGCGACTACGGGGTGCATCTGCGATTGCTCGATTCCGCGGGGGAAGCTGTCTTAGAGACAGTCGACCCTCTCAGCCCGTATCCCACATCGCGCTGGCGGGAGGGGGATCGGTTTCAGACTCGCCATGATCTGCACGTCCTCCCGGACCTGCCGCCTGGTCGCTACTGGCTTACACTCATCGTGGTGGATGAAGGAGGAGAGGCGGTCTGGGAAGAGGATCGTGCCCTGGCGGAGCTGGAGGTGCTTCCTCGGGAGCGTTCCTTCGAGCTCTCACGGGAGATCTCCCATCCGCTTGATCTGACCTTCGGGGAGCGGATCCACTTGAAGGGCTATGATCTCGGCAGGAGAGAGGTCATGGCCGGGGGGACGCTGGATCTGGCCCTGTACTGGCGGGCGAAGGGACCCACCGAGCGCGATTATGCTCTCTTCGTCCATCTTCTGGGACCCGATGGGCTTGTTCGGGGGCAGGTTGATCGCACCCCTGGCGGTGGCCTGGCCCCCACAAGCAGTTGGGCAACCGGGCAAGTCATTGTGGAGGAGGTTGGGGTGCCCGTGGCTGCCGACGCTCCGCCTGGCACCTATCGGATCGCGATTGGCTTCTACAATGTAGCCCACGGCGACCGTCTCGATGTCACGGGCCCGGGTGGCGAACCTCTCCCTGACAGTCAGGCTGTCCTGCCGGTGGAGATCACGATCGCTGGAGGGGCGCCGTGACCAAGCTGCGCAGCTCGCTCCCTGCAGGCCGTTGGGTACTCTCCGGACTTGCCCTGCTGCTCCTGTGCGCTGTCGCCATCACGCCCCTGCTCCGCAGCGAGAGCCCCTGCACTCACGACGGCGCCTTCCACTACTACCGCGTGGTGGCGATGCGCCATGCATTGGAGGAGGGGCTCCTCTTCACGCGGTGGCTCCCCGACCTGGCTTTTGGATTTGGGTATCCCTTCTTCAACTATCGCGCGCCGCTTTCCTACTACCTGGCTTTGGGGCTATACCTGACCAACCTGCCGCTCCCGCTGGCCCTCGACTTGGTCTATGTGTTGAGCGTTCTGGGATGCGCGCTGGGAGCCTATCTACTGGCTCGGGATCTGTTTGGGGCCTGGGCGGGGGTGGTAGCGGCGGTCGCCTACGCCTACGCCCCCTACCAGTTCCTCGATGCGCTGCTCAGGGCCAACGCGCCCGAGTCGCTGGCGCTCGCGCTCATGCCATTTGTGCTCTGGGCGTTCCGCCGTCTGACACTCCGTGGGGGTCGCTGGTGGTTCCTTAGCGCTGCTGGCTCTCTGGCTGCCCTCTATCTGACGCACAACATCTCCAGCTTGATCTTCACCCCGCTCCTGTTGGCCTACCTGGCTCTGCTGGCATGGACGTACCGAGGGCGAGGGCGGTGGGGGTGGGTCGTGTTGGCATTGGGTCTGGCGCTGGGATTGACCGCGTTTCTGTGGCTCCCGGCGCTGGTGGAGAAGGGGTACGTACAGCTGCACATGTCGCGCGTCACCCGCAACAACGATTTCCACTACAACTTCCTCGGCTTGGCGGAGATATTCGCACCCCCTGCAGCGGTGAATACCTCGCTGATGAACCCCCCTATGGAGGTACACCTGGGTCTGGTGCTGGCTCTTCTAGCTGTGGCGGGATTGGCACTGGGGTTGATACGTCTGCGAGGCCGTGAGGAGCGGGCCAATCTAACTTTCTTCGCCGCCTCTGCTGTGGTGTTCATCTTCATGAGCACCGGGGCTTCTGTCTGGATTTGGGAGCACGTGCCGCTCTTGCCATTCGCCCAGTTCCCCTGGCGGTTCGTGGGGCGTGCTGCCCTACCCGCCGCCCTTCTCACCGGAGCTCTCTTCCCCTCTCTTCGATCTTCGTCTGCTGCTCGCCGCTCTTCGCTTCTGGTGGCTCTCTTTCTGCCCCTAGTGGTTTGTCTGTTGATCGTAACTGCCCTTCCCTCCACCTATCCACCGCTTGGCTACTGCCCCACGGCGGAGTATCCGACGGTGGAGGAGAT
>JASFWK010000192.1:0-3345 GCA_050049355.1 Anaerolineae bacterium
AGACCTCGCTCTCATCAGCTTCCAACAGGTCGCGGGCGTGCGTGGCTATGCGCTCCAACACGGTCGGCAGATCCAGAGTAGCGGAGATATCGTGGCCAATCTCTATCAGCGCAGCCAGCTTGTTAGCCTGGCGGCGCGTCTCCTGGTACAGTCGAGCATTCTCGATGGCAATGGCCGCCTGGTTGGCGAATGGCACCAGCACGCGCAGGTCTTGCTCGTCGAACGCTCCCACCCTCACATTGTCGACAATGTCGAGCACGCCGAGGATCTGCTCCCGCCACTTGAGCGGAACGGCAAGCACGGATCGAGCATCGGCTTTAGTCACCTGCGGTGACTTGCCGGACCACACGCGATGGTCCTCGACGATCGCCGGCTCCCCGGTCTCCAACACACTGCCAGCTGCCCCTTCTCCCACTCCAAGGGTCAGCCCTGCGTAATCCGTCTCCAGATTATGGCTCGTCACCGCCACGAGTTCACCGCTAGTCGGATTGTATAGGTGAACCAATCCCCCCGTGGCCCCCAACAGTTCACTGGCCCGCGCGATGATGGCGTCCAGAAGGGAGGGCATCTCCAGTTGAGCGGTGACGTCCAGCACCGTCTCGTGGAGAGCGAACATCTCCGCGGCCCGCTGCTTCGCCTCCTCATACAGGCGAGCATTCTCAATGGCGATGGCTGCTTGATCAGCCAGCAGTCTGAGGATCCTCAGTTCGTCTTCGCTGAAGACGTGCGGCTCCTTGAAGGCGACGTTCATCACTCCGACCACCTTATCGCCAACGCGCAGCGGCAAGCCAACGATAGCCCCTCCCCACCCCCAGTCTTGGAAGAGGGGGTGAACGTCCACATCTGGGATGACAACCCGCTCTCCGCGGCGAGCCACAGTGTAGGTCAAGCCATCCAGTCGAGGCTCGGCATATGGCTCCTTCTGGAGGCCTTCCGCCCACAGGGCGGCACCAAATGTCAGTCGCTGACCATCGTAAAGGAAGATATGAGCATCGTCGGCGGACATCGGATAGAGAGCTTGTTCAAGAATCGTCTCCAGTACCGGCTGCAACTCGAGAGTCGAGGTCAGGCGCAGGCTGGCTTGGTGCAGCGCTTCAAGTTCGGCTCTGTGCCTGCGCTCGACTTCCAGCAGCTGGGCATTCTGGATGGCGACCGCCAGCTGGTCCGCCACCTCACGAGCGACTTCGATCTGCTCCTCCCCACAGACATCCGGCTCCTCCGCACCCAGATTGAGGGAGCCGATCAGTTCCCCTCGGCTAATCAGAGGCACCTCTATGAAGGAACGGAGCCTCTCCTCGGCATGCAGCGTCTGCTTCAGGGGTGCCGGTTGGGAGACGGCGAGGATGTCCCTCACCAAGCGAGCTTCGCCCTCCCGAAGCTCTTCGATGTCCCCGAATTTCGCCAGCGGAAGGTGCGCTTCGGGCCCTATCCGCGTTTCGCCACTGACATTGACGGCAAGCATCTTGCCCTCACCGGCCTTGAGATCGAACAACATAACACTGGCCCGATCGCAGGGCAACAGCTGCCGTATGCGGGCGAGGGCGGCCTGGGCGATCTCCTGCGGTGACTGAGCCTCAAGGATCGCCTGGTCGATCTCCCGCAGGACCTTCAGCCGTTCGGTATACTGCCGTAGCGCCTCCTCCGCCTGCTTGCGCTCGGCAATGTTGCGCATTGTTCCGATCAAGCCGATCGGATTGCCCACCCCGTCTCGCAGCAGCGAATTGTGCATCAGGGTGGGGAAAACTGTACCGTCACGACGAACGTGCCAGATCTCGCCACTGAACTGACCCGTCTCCCGGATCTGCCGGTTGGCCGTCTCCACGTCCCGCATCTGTTCCGGTGTGTGGAAGACGGCGATAGGCTTGCCGACAAGCTCCTCCGGAGTATAGCCGTGCATACTCGCAAAGGCATTGTTCACAAAGATCAGATTGCCTTCCAGATCGGCTACGGCCACCCCTTCGGTACTCTGCTCCACAATGGACGATAGAAACCGGAGCCGTTCCTCCGCCCACTTCCGCTCGGTGACATCCATGAACGCTCCCTGCACAGCTGGTTTCCCCATGTACTCGATGCGGTCGGCAAACATCTCCAGCCAGCGCACCGACCCATCTTTCCGGATCCCGCGATATTCGTAGCGCGGCGGCACCGGTTCCCCTTCCAGACGTTCGCTCAGACGCCCCCAAACTAGCGGTTGATCCTCGCGGTGCACCAAATCCCTCACCTCTTCGGGGGAAAGGGACAGAAGCTCGTCGACAGTGTACCCGCTGATCTCCGCAAAAGCGGGGTTGGCGAAGACAATACGAGAGTTCTGGACGATTATCAGCCCTTGAAGTGACTGCTCGACCAACGTTCGATACTTCTCCTCTGATTTCCGCAGCTCTTCCCTCGCCCGTCTACGGTCTCGACGCGTCTGTGCCTCCTGCAGCTCCCGTCGAACAACCTGTCCCAGACGCGCAAGGCTTCTCCTCATAATGTACCCATGCGCGCCTGCCTTCATAGCCGCCACCGCCTCATCCTCGCTCGGTTTTCCCGAGACCACGATGAAGGGCACGTCACGCTCACTTTCCTGCAACAGGTTCAATGCAGTGATTCCGTCGAAGCGCGGCATGGTGTAATCAGCAATGATGACATCCCAGGTCCCCTCAGAGAGGGCGGCGCTGAAGGCCTCCGCCGTGCGCACCTGCTCGAATTCCGGATCATAACCACTGCGCCGCAATTCGTTCACGATCCGCAGTGCGTCATCTTCCTTCTCTTGCACAACCAACATGCGAAGGGGAATACTCATCTAGACTCTCCTGGATCTGGTCGCCACGGCGGCAAACGGTGCCCTATCTCCCCGACCATCGATTTCACACTGGCCTCCGACAGCTTGCCAACCTCCCACAGGTTCAGAGTCAATCGTGCGGGAGGGTCGGTCCCAAACGTGTCAGCTGGCCAGCATTTCATACACTCCTGCAACTCGCGCCAAACCTCATCAAGAGAATAGGGTCCAAGGGACAACCGAGGAAGAGAATGACCACGAGGCAGCAAAGGAAGTAGGCGGGATTTACAGAGAAACAGCGTTCCAGGGCGACTAGAGAAGCGTATTCGATAGAATCTCATCCTCAGCAAGTGACTCGATTTCCGCCCTGCGTCACAGCAGCACTCCATCGTCTGAGCTGAGAGCTGTGACCCCTGTCCCGAAAGCGTCGGCAGCCGTCGCTTGTGCGACCTGCCAACATCTTACCTTAACTCATCTACCCGAGTTCTCAGGCGGAACGCTGATGTCCAGGCAGCCGGTCTAGCCGCCGAGCTCCACCTGGAATCAATTATAGCCGAGAACGCGGGAAACTGCCAGTTGACCTC
>JASFWK010000089.1:0-8909 GCA_050049355.1 Anaerolineae bacterium
GGGAGAACGTAGGATGATTGACGTCAATGAACTGCGAACTGGTGCGACTTTCACGATGGACGGAGCACTGTACAAGGTGCTGGAGTACCAGCACCATAAACCTGGACGAGGTAAGGCCTTCATCCGCACCAAGCTGCGCGATCTGCGCGGCGGTGCCACAATTCAGCACACATTCATCTCCGGCGATCGCGTGGAGGAGATCCTTGTCGAACGGCGGGAGGTTCAGTATCTCTACAGCGATGGAGCATTGTACCACTTCATGGATACCGAGACCTACGCTCAAGTGGCGATGTCTGCCAGCGCGCTGCAGGAGGAGGCCCTCTATCTGAAGGAGGGGATGGAGCTGGCCATCTCTATGTATGAGAAGCAGCCGCTGGAGGTGCACCTGCCGACCGCCGTGGATCTGGAAGTGGTGGATGCCGAGATGGCTGTCGCCGGTGACACGGCGACCGGGGCAACGAAAAGAGCTACGCTGGAGACTGGGCACGATGTCCAGGTCCCTCTCTTCGTAGAAACCGGCGATGTCGTCCGTGTGGACACGCGCACCGGCGAGTACGTCACCCGAGTCTAGTGTCGCCTCCATCCAAGAGGCTGGGCCTCTCGCCGCGTGGCCAGAGGTAGCGCTAGCTCGACTTGTCTGAAGCTGGGGATCGGCCGATCGTCGCCTTGCCTGCCGCAGACCAGACCTGTTACTGGAGGATACCCTGGATACCTTCCGCGCCGTTCGTCGGGTCCTATTGATCACCTTGGGACTCAACTTGGTAGCCACCGCCGCCAAGCTGGCTGTAGGATACTGGACTGGTTCCCTGAGCCTGATCGCCGATGGGTTCGACTCCGTCTTCGACGCCGCTTCCAACCTGGTTGGCCTGGCAGGGATCTACGTGGCCGAGCGGCCTGCTGACGAAGACCATCCGTACGGACACCGCAAGGCCGAGACAATGGCCGCGCTCATCATTGCCTCGCTTCTATTCCTGACCACCTGGGAGCTGATCAAGAGCGCGGTGGAGCGATTACGTGACCCTGCACTCCTCCAGGCGGAGGTCAGCGTGTGGAGCTTCGGTGCGCTGGTGGTCAGTATCGTCGTTCACATGGTTGTGGTGTGGTACGAGCTGCGGGCTGGCCGTCGCCTCCACAGTGATGTCTTGGTAGCCGACGCTCTGCACACCCGGGCAGACATCTTCGTCTCCCTTTCTGTGATTGGCGGGCTGATCGCCGTCCGCATGGGCTACCCTGTCGCCGACCCGATCATAGCGCTCGTCGTCGCCCTATTCATCGCCAAGATCGGAATAGACATCATCCGCGAGAGTTCCCCCACCTTGATGGACGAGGCAGCGATGGTGCCCATGGAGGTGGAGCAGATCGCCTTGGAGGTACCAGGTGTCGTCTCCTGCCACAAGGTACGAAGCCGTGGGCACGAACAAGCTGTTTACGCCGACCTTCATATCCAGGTGGATCCGACAATAAGCGCGGAGCAGGCCCACGGCATCGCCCACGAAGTACAGCGTCGCCTGCGCGAAGGTCGTCCGGACATTCAGGACGTCACGATTCACGTGGAACCGGGAAGCGGCGACGATCTTCTCGTGCGCGAGAGGGCAGCAGCGGCAGCGAGGGAGGCGGTCCAGCAAGTGGATGGAGCGCTCAGATGCGACAGGGTGGAGATCTGGCAGAGCGAGGGCGAACCCGTGCTGAGCTTCCGCTGCACGGTGCATGGGGAGACTTCGGTGCAGGAGGCACATCGCATCGCCAGCGAGCTGGAGTTGGCGGTGCGCCAGCAACTTCCACAGATCCAGCGGATAATGGTGCACACTGAACCACTTTGATCTGGACGATGATCTGCGCGACTGGACACTGGTGTGCGCTGAGGCTTTGCTCATCGCGGGTAGAGACTCTCACGCAAGAGGAGTGACATGAACAAGCGAGCTCGGAGAGTGCTGGTCGCCGGGGCGATTGCATTGGCAGTGCTGGTGGTGGTCCCTGGTCTGATCACTCTTTGCGTCAATCTCTATACTGACTGGCTGTGGTTTGATACCATGGGCTATCTCTCCGTCTACCTCACGCGTCTGACGACCAGGGTAGGGATGTTTCTAGTGGCTGCGCTGGTGGCGATGATCTTTGTGGGTGTCAACTGGCTGGTGGTGCCACGAAAGCTCCTGCGCCATCTCAGCATGGTCATTCGCCCGCACCAGCGGCTGGTGCGGCTCGGTGCGCATCTGCTGACGTGGCTGCTGGTGGCGATTGGGTTGATCGTCACTTTGGTGATGGCGTCGGTAGCGTCCTCGCGATGGATGGACTTTCTCATCTGGCGTCACGCCGCGTCGTTCGATCTTCCCGATCCTGTCTTCGGGTTGGATGCCAGTTTCTATGTCTTCAGGTTCCCCTTCTACCAGTTCGCGGTGGGATGGCTGTTGGGGCTGGTGGTGGTATCGCTGGCTGGTACAGTCTTGATCTACGGCCTGGGACGGGGCCTGCGAGAGTCGGGACCGATGGCTCATCTCTCGGTATTGGGGGCGTTGCTTCTCTCACTGGTGGCGGTCAAATACCAATTTGCGCGCTTGGGGCTCTTGGATTCGGCGCGAGGGGCTGTCTTCGGCGCGGGCTACACCGACGTTCATGCTCGCTTGCCTCTCTATCACATCCTCACGGCCATAGTTCTTTTGGGAGTGGTGGCACTGGTGGTCAATGCATTCATCCGCCGCTGGAGGCTGCTGGCCGCCGTGGGGGCCTTGTGGATTCTGGTGATGCTTGTGGGGCCCATCTATCCAGCTCTGGTCCAGCGATACGTAGTTGGTCCCAACGAGCTGGCGGCCGAGCGACCCTACATCGAATACAACATCGAGTTCACCCGCTACGCTTTCGGACTCAAGGATGTGCACACATCCGACTTCCCGGCAACCGGGCGACTCACCTCCCAGGTAGTGGAGTCCAATGCTGCTACCATCGGCAACGTCCGTCTGTGGGACTGGCGGCCGCTGCTGACCACCTATGGGCAGCTGCAGGAGATTCGCTTCTACTACACTTTTGAAGACGTAGACGTAGATCGGTACCGCATCGGTGGTGAACTGCGCGAGGTGATGCTGGCGGCGAGAGAGTTGGATGTGGACCAACTGGCCGAGCAGGCCCAGACGTGGGTGAACCGTCACTTGGTCTTCACGCATGGCTACGGAGTCTGTCTGAACCCCGTAAACGAGATCACTGAAGAGGGACTGCCCCGGCTGTTGGTGCGCAATATCCCGCCCGAGAGCGCGGACCCGGTGTTGGAGATAACTCGGCCCGAGATCTACTTTGGTGAAGCCACGCATAACTACGTCATCGTCGGCACCACAGAGGAGGAGTTCGACCGGCCCAGTGGGGACGAGAATGTCTATGCCACATATGAGGGGCCTGCCGGGGTTCCGCTGAGCAGTCTCTGGCGAAGGCTGGCCTTCGCCCGCCGATTCGATAGCTCCCAGATCTTCTTCTCCAGAGCAGTGCGGCCCGAGAGCCGCATTCTCTTCCACCGCAAGTTGGATGAGAGGGTCCGGACCCTGGCGCCAATCTTCTGGTATGACGATGATCCGTATCTGACCATTGTCGATGGTCGGTTGGTCTGGCTGTATGATGCCTATACCTGGAGCGACCACTTCCCCTACTCCGAGCCGTTCTGGGGGGTCAACTACGTCCGCAATAGCGTCAAGGTGGCGATAGATGCCTATACGGGGGAGACGACCTTCTACGTGGTGAATCCCGATGACCCTATCATCCGTACCTACCAAGCCATCTTCCCGGACCTTTTCACATCTGGTGAGGAGATGCCGCAGGCGTTGCGGGACCACTGGCGCTATCCTGAGCAGCTGTTTGAGATTCAGGCGGAGGCGTACGCAGCCTACCATATGGAGGATCCTCAAGTCTTCTACAACAAGGAGGACCTCTGGGCGACCCCAACCGAGCTGGTGGGGACGCAGGAGCAAGGGGTCACTCCCTACTACGTCGTGATGCAGCTGCCTGGCGAGGATGAGGTAGGGTTCCTGATGATGCGTCCCTATGTCCCCAATGGCCGTCGCAACATGATCGCCTGGCTATATGCCGATTCCGATGGGGACGATTATGGCCGACTGGCCGTCTTCAAATTCCCCAAGGAAGAGCTGATCTACGGCCCGATGCAGATTGAGGCTCGCTTTGACCAGGATGCCTATATCTCCCAGCAGTTGACTCTGTGGAACCAACGGGGATCGGAGGTCATCCGCGGTAACCTGCTTGTTATTCCCATTGATGAGACGATCCTCTACGTTGAGCCGCTCTATTTGCAGGCGCAGGCGGGACAGCTGCCGGAGCTGAAACGAATTTTGGTAGCCTACGGCAATCGGGTCGTGATGGCGGAGGATCTGGAAACAGCGTTGAGGAATGTGCTGACGGAGGAGCCAGTGGCCGAGCCTGTCCGGGAGGAGGCTCTTTCCACCGATGTGGCCAACCTGGTCCGCTCTGCTCAAGAACACTATGAGACAGCGCAGGAGTGTCTGCGGCAGGCAGACTGGGCCTGCTATGGCAGAGAGATGGAGGCTTTGGCTGATGATCTGGAGGCGCTGACTGAAGCGACGGAGTAGTGAGGGTTTCAACCTCCCGATCCTCACGAAGGTTGAAGCGGAGTTGAAGAGCTGAGGGAGCGGAGACGAGATGCGCACGCCAGCCAATTCGGAGTGCCGGTACTACTACGAGGACTTTCACCGAGGCCGCTCCGTTCAGGAGTGCCGGCTCCTGGCCCAGACAACGGACTCTCTGTCTTGGGCACCGCAGGTCTGTGTCATTTGCCCGGTGCCAGGCATCCTGCGCGCCAATCGCTGTTCTCATATGACCCTGAATGCCCGACTGGTCCGGCGCCTGTTGCGGCGACGGGTTGAGGTGGAAGCGTACTGCACCAAGCACGAGGTAGTGGTCGAGAATCCCTACGTGGGCTGCGGCCGCTGTCACCCAGAGGCAGCATCGCTGCTTACTGCAGGGGACAGGGAAGATGATTAGGGCGATCTTGCTTGACTTGGACAACACGCTGCTGGAAAACGATATGGAGCGGTTCCTGCCGACCTATCTATCTGCCCTAAGTGAGCACATGGCCGACTTCGCCCCACCGGAGACCTTCGTTCGCCATCTCTTGAGCGCCACCGACGCGATGCTCTCAGATGGACATCCAGACCGGACCAACATGGAGGTGTTTAACGCCGCCTTCTTCCCCGCCCTCGGTCGAACTCGGGAGGAGATGGAACCATTCTTCGATGCCTTCTATGCCACCCGCTTTGCGCAGCTTCGCACCCTCACCCGGCCTAAGCCGGCGGCACGCCCTCTTCTGAATTGGGCGTTTGACCGAGGGCTGCAGGTGGCTGTAGCGACCAATCCTCTTTTCCCCCGCACCGCCATTGACCAGCGCTTGGAGTGGGCTGGCGTGCCAGTTGAGGACTATCCCTATCATCTGGTGACGAGCTATGAAGATATGCACGCCGCCAAGCCCCACACGGCCTACTTCCTGGAGGTCGCGAACCGACTGGATCGGCGGGTGGAGGAATGTGTGATGGTTGGGGATGACTGGGAGATGGACATTCGCCCTGCGCTGGAAGTCGGTATGTGGGCGTATTGGATCGCTGGACCGCAACGCACACCCCCTGGAGACGAGGCCGCGCCTGTGGGGCAGGGCAGCTTGGCTGACTTCGCCCGCTGGATCCGAGGGGAGAAGATTGCCGGAATGTGAGTCGTTCCGCAGTGACACCGAGCCGGGGTCGGGCCGGCGGATCTTGAAAGCGCGTATCCAGAGCAGGCAAGAACTCTCTTCAGCGGAATAAGCTGTCCGCATTGGGACTTGGGGATTTGTGGGTAAGGAAACCATTGCACGGGCGGGAGGATGAGGGACGTCTGATGGAGCAGGAAAGTGTATGGGTCGTCGATCCAGATCCGGCCTTCCGCACGAAAGCGGAGGAGGCGTTGCGCGAGGCCGGGCTCGAGGTGACGTCCTTGGGAGAGGTCGGCCGAGAGCCACCCTGGCAGGAGGGCGACACCGTCATTGCCGCCGTCGAGCTGCTACCGGTTGGAGGAGCTCCCGGCACGCTGGTCGCCCTTGTCCCGCCGGGCGACGGAGCTGCCCAAGTGAAGGCTCTGCAGGATGGGGCGTGCTGGTGTATGTACAGAGACCCTGCGTGCTTGCCCCAGCTGCCGGCGATCCTGAGAGAGGTTTGGGCTGAAGAAGGGCTTCTGGCGGAACGGCAGATCTACTACCGGGCGCTGGAGCAGATGGACGAAGGGGTGGTGGTCGAGGACGGTGAGGGTTACTTGACCTTCGTCAGTCCTCGAGCGCTCAAGATGTTGGGCTACGAGCCGGGAGAGCTGGAAGGGCGGCACTATGGCGAGATTGTCCACCCCAGCGATCAGGGGTCTGCCGAAGCTGAGACCCACAAGCGTCCCCGTGGCATTGCCAGCCAGTATGAATGCAGGTTGCTCCATAAGGACGGCTCTGTGATCCCGGCGTGGGTCGCCGCTACTCCTCTGTTTGAGGGGGAGCAGTTCACCGGTGTGATTGTCACCCTTCGCGATATCTCCCGAGAGAAGAATCTTCAAGAGCGCTTTAGCGTTCTCCAGCAGGTCGCCATCGCTGTTGGAGAGGCATCTGAGCTGGGCGAAATCTTGCGCCGGGCGCGGCGTGCGTTGGGGGTCCTGATGGAAGGAGTCCGGGATGTCGTATTCGCCATCGCGGATGAGGATGGCGAAGTCCTCCGTCCACTGATCCCGCAGCCTGGATACCCTCTGGTGAACTTGCTGGTTGAGGCTCTCAACAAGCCTCTGCCGAGGATTCAAGTCCCCATCTCTAGGTTGCCCGTTGAATGGCGCGAGCGTATCCCCCAAGGGCAACCCTGCCTCAGCTTGGATGTCTTGGATTTGACTCGACGGATGTTTGGTCCCGAGGTTGCCGAAGCCGCCGCTCGGCAAGGAGGGGTGCGCAGCGTAGCGGCGCTACCCATGCGCAGCGGCGGCATGCTGCGAGGAATGATCTTTGTGACCCTCGAGCGTAGACATGTCTACGAGAGCGATCTCGACCTGGGGATGGTCGTGGCCAACCTGGTCACAGCCGCGTTGGAGAACCAATCCCTCTTGGAGCGGGTCCGCCATCGAATGTACAACCTGGACCGCTTGTTTGAGCTATCGCAGGCGATGACCGCCTCCATGGAGCCTGTGGACCTGGCTGATGTCGCCCTCCGCCAGTTCATCCAGGCGCTCGATGTGGACAAGGCCCGAATCTCCCTCTGGGATGAGCAACGGAATGTCCTTAAGAGCATGCTGGATGTCTCCTGCGATCAGAGGAGTGGGGACTTCAGGTCTCAACGTGTTGAGAGAGTTACTCTCCTGGATGATTCTCCAAGTACACAGAAGGTGATGGAGAGTCGGCAGCCTCTCCAGATCCCTCTCAGCGACCCCGAGATTGATTCTCACGGACCGCCGCTCGTGTGGGAGAAGGACATTCAGATGCTGGTCATTCTTCCGCTGCTTTACAAAGGAGAGTGCATTGGCATCGTGGAACTGGGAAACTCATCTAACGAGCGGCGACTTGCTTCCGATCAGATGAACCTGGCGATGACGCTGGCAGGTCAGGTGGCCGTGGCATTCGAAAATGCTCGCCTTCTCAAAGAGGCTCGGCGGCGGGCGGTCCAGCTGAGTACGGCAGCCGAGGTCGCCCGACACGCCACAGGCATCCTCGATAGCGAAACCTTGCTGGAGCAGACCGTCGATCTCATTCGGGAACGGTTTGGTTTCTACTATGCCGCCATCTTCCTCCTGGACGGAGAGGGTGAGCAGGCCATTCTGCGAGCGGCCACGGGCGAGGCGGGCGAGAAGATGTTGGAGAAAGACTACGCCTTGCCGGTGGGAGCGGGGAGCATCGTCGGTCACGTGGCTGCGGAAGGGGAGCCGTGGATCTCCAACGACGTGGAGAGCGATCCGCGCTACCTGCCCGACTCTCTACTGCCGGAGACTCGCTGTGAGCTGGGGCTTCCCTTGCAGGTGCGGGGGCAAGTCATCGGCGTTCTGGATGTGCAGAGCACTCAGATTGCCGGCTTCTCGTCCGATGACGTGGCTACGCTTCAGACGCTGGCGGATCAGGTGGCTGGCGCCATTGAGAACGCTCGCCTGCACGAGGCCCAGCGGCGGCGCCTCAACGAACTATCTGGTCTCTATGAGATCAGCCGTGCCATAACAGCTGTCCTGGATCTGCGAGATTTGGTCGAGGTCGTCAATCAGCAGGTCAGTCGGTTCGCAGATGTTCCCATCTTCTATATCGCCCTGTGGGAACGGGAGACCGACACCATTCGCTTGCCTGTCATCGTTGAGGAAGATCAGCGCCTCTACGATCAGGAGGTGGATTGGGAAGGCCTTGTAGGTTGGGTGCTGCGGCACGGAGAGCCCTTGCTCACGGCCGACCTATCTGAGGAAGAGTCGATTCCCGCGGACGTCAAGCCCATCTTCGTTGGGCCCTCCCACCCGCGCTCGGTGCTGATTGTGCCTCTCACCGTTGGGGATCGGATTATTGGCGTTCTTTCGGTGCAAAGTGAGAAAGTGGGGATCTACAACCAGGATGACCTCGATTTCCTCTCTGCTGTTGCCAGTCAGGTGGCGATCGCGGTGGATAACGCCCGCCTGTTCGAAGAAGCTCGCATCCACGCCGAGGAACTCGCTGCGCTCAACGAGCTTGGGCAGGCTCTAACCGCCCACCTGGACGCGGAAGAGGTCCTTGGTCAGGCCTATCACGGAGCTTCCCGCTTGTTGGACACCAACAATCTCTACGTCGCCCTGTATGACCCGGAGAGGGAGGAAGTGACCTTTCCCCTCTACGTGACCGAAAGGGAGGTTGAATGGCCCTATGAGACCCGCCGCGCGGCTAACGGCCTTACTGAGTACATCAT
>JASFWK010000090.1:0-8883 GCA_050049355.1 Anaerolineae bacterium
AGGTCTAGCGCGGATGTGTCGAGACGGGGCTGGTCTCTCGTTTCGAGATACTCAACTCTTGTGCAGCGTGTCCGACATCGCCTAGAGCTGCTTGCGCATTTCGTATAGCTCGCGTCGCAGCTGCTCGATGTGGAGCGCTGAGTCCGGTTCCCTGCCCAGGGCGATCCAGCGCTGCTTGGCGAAGGCAAGCTCCGTCGCCAGTTGATAGTATCTGCCCAGCTGGAGCCAGCGTGAGAAATCGCCCCGCGTCAGGGCACGCAGTCGCTCGCCCACTCGCCTCCTGCAGGACTGGATGACCCAGTAGTCGCGTTGGCTGAGCGTGCCGACCTGCACTTCTTCGTCCAGGTAGCGGTTGATCCGGGTCCGGTCGCGTGCTGAGATCACCCAGGCGATGACGATGAGACCTGCCACGCCAAGCCAACCTGTTGGCAGGTCGGCAAGGAGGGGCCAGTGCAGCGTCTCCGCCGTCGCCGGCCCAGCGTCATAGATGACGTGCAGCAAACTCGCAGGTGCCAGCCCGAGGAGCGGAAGCGCAACTTCGACGAAGCGTCGGCGTGACGCGCGGGCCAGTGCGAAGCCCAAGCCTGTGCAACCTGTAAAGAGAGCGTGGCTGAGTCCGAAGAGAATGGCGCGGAAGAAGGCAAGTTCTGGCGTCAGATCCGTGCCTCTTGACAGTCCATCCAAGAAGAAGATCAAGTTCTCTGTAGAGGCGAACCCGAAGCCTATCAGTCCTCCGTAGATAACGCCGTCCGTGGGAGTCTCAATTCTCCATCGAGAGAGGAGAAGAAGCGGCAGGAGCGTCAGTCCCTTGAACAACTCCTCTGTGACCGAGACGGCAAGGCCGGCAAGATCCCTCTTGGTTCCTGACCCTGGTCCCCCCAGGAGCGAAAAAGGGACGTCGAAGAGAGATTGAGCCGCGAAGGTGAACAGAATAGCCGGCACTGCACCCCAGAGAAAGGCGACCAACACCATGTTCCGTGCATCTCTCTCACACCGATCGAGCCACCACAGGAACAGAGCGTAGAGAACCGTCGGCACGACGGCCAAAGCCAGGACGACTGCGGCGGCGACTAGGAACTCCATGTGTGGACACCTCGCTGGAGTGTGTCGGTGATCCCCCGTTTGACTGTTGGTGACTTGATCCGCTGCTTGGGAGGAGAGTTTCGAAAGCCTAGGCCTCTAGCAATCACGCTCCCAGGGATCTGGCGATCGAGGGAGTCCCAGATGTCGGGCGATCTTGGCGTAGGATGAGATAAGGTGGATCCAAACGGGAGTTCTCCTTCCCTGGACCCTGGCTTCGCTCAGGCCACTCAGGAACGAAGCGGCCGAGTCGAAAGGGGGTAGGATTGTGACCCCTCGCCCCAGTTCCCAGGCGCAGTGAGCATCACTGCCCCCCGTCATGAATAACTCTGCTTCTTCCGCCAGGTTACGGGCAGCTCGGTTGTCGGCTGGGAAAAGGCATCTCGCGTTGAAGACCTCAAGGAAGTCCAAATGCCCCAGCAAGTTCAGAAGCACATCACGCCCCATCGCGTCACGGCGGATCCTGTCGAGGGGGTGAGACGCTCCCACCACTCCTCCCTGAGCACGGACGGCCTCTGCGGCCTCGAGTGGGGCGAGACCTGCCGGCACCGGCTCGCTGAGAAAGAAGGCGATCAGTTCTCCGTGGGTCGTACCGATCTCCTCCCCGATGATGACTTGCTCTGGGGCGATCTCCTTGAGCCGCAGTGCCCCAGCGATCGTGTTGTGGTCGGTTACCGCCACTCGGTCCAATCCTCTGCGGCGACACGCGGCCAAGAGTCCCTTCAGTGACGTAAGGCAATCGCGGGAGTAGAGCGTATGAGTGTGAAGATCGCACACAAGCATGCCCGCCGGGTGGCTTTGGCGAGCTGAGCCGGGGTGAGGGAGGGTCATAGGGGAAAATCCTGGAAATCCTGCCCCAGCTGGACGGGTCCACCGAAGGCGGCCCGGGCCTCGGCGAGCCAGCCGCCGAAGCGGCTGGGGTCGGGCGGGTAGTGGATAAGAACCAGCCGCTTTGCGTCGGCCTGTCGAGCCACTTCCCCCGCCTGTGCGGGGCTGGAGTGGCCGGGAGAACCGCCGGTGGCCTCGTGAAAGAGCCAGTCTGCTCCGCGCGCTAGCTCCACAAAGGCCGGGCAGGGGGCGGTGTCGCCGGAGTAGACTGCCACCCGACCCGTGCCCAGGGCTTCAAAACGGAAACCGATGGCAGGGACCACGTGCTCTGCCGGTGCTGCCGACACCCGCAGCCCGATCTCCTCCAACACCCTTGCTCCCGTCTGTGGCTCGATAGTCACCGGTACCACTGGGTAGAGGCCCTCCCAGCGTCCCCATCGGAACAGGTCCATCACTGCAAGCAGTCGATCCAGCGCGTCTTGCGGACCGAAGATTCGCAGGGGTTCCTGGCGGCCCAACAACCAGAGATCTACGAGGAGCAGGGGGACTCCAGCGGCGTGATCGGGGTGGAAGTGGGTCAGGAGAAGTCCCTGCAGGTGGTCAGGGGCCAGGCCTGCCCGGGGCATCCGTGGCACGGGGTTATCGCCGCAGTCTACAAGCAAGAAACCTCCTTCGCCTTCCACCGCCACGCTGGTCAGGGCGTGGTCAGTGGTGGGTACCGCCGCCGATGTCCCGAGAAGCACAACGCGAGCCATCTACTATCCTCTATCCTCCGTAGACCCACGTAGCCACCCAAGGGGTGATGTAACTCTCAATCCAGGCCGCTATGGCCAGCATCGGAAGGGCGACTGCCACCGAGAACTTGACGAAGTCGGCCAGCGCTTGCAGCCATGCCTCTCTTACCATCATCCCTCGTGGCGGAGCCACGAAGGTCGCTCCCAGCCGTACTCCTAGAGCTGTCCACATAACGGCCGCAGGTAACTCCAACACGCCGTGGGGTGCTACCAGACTCAAGAAGAAGACGAACGGACTGTACCCAGCCCAGGCAACCTGGAAGCCCAGGTAGACAGAGATAGTCAGTGTGACCATCAGCACTGCTACCGCGAGCGAACCGAAGGAGAATGTGCCAAGTAGCGCCCCCAGTGTGAGCGCCCGGAGGTTGTGCTCCAGGATCTTCAATGGCGTGATGCCAAGTCTCTGGCTCGCAGTGAAGGATATTCCGCCGATCCCACCGGGAGTCGTGTCCGGCGGGAGAAACGCAGCTGGCAGAGGGTATCGAATTGCCAGTCCTCGACCGACGGCGACCGCACCAATCACGCTCATCAAAATGACCAGCAGCGCCGCCCGTGACCGCCGAATAACGGCAGGGATCTCGCGCAGGTAGAGGCCTGTCAGGAAACCGCACCAGCGGACTGGCCGGGGGAGTGACTCGGGATCGCGTCCGAAGAACCACCAATCCCAGGCAAGGTGGTGCCGAAAGGTCTGCCATAGCTGTCCTATTCGTATCGTGTCTATGTCCCTGCCCAACAACTCCTCGCGGTTGAATAGGCGGATGCCCATCCGCACCAGCAGCACGTTTACCACGAGCAGGAATGCCAGAATCCACCACAGCGTGCCGTAGCGACCCCAGAACATGATGGCGGCCTCGCCCTGTATGAGAAGGGCCATCGGGATGATGATAAAGCTGGCCAGGAGATTGGCGGCCCGCACGCTGGTGGTTTGGCTTGAGATCACGACGGCTCCGGACACCATCACCAGGGCCTCGGCGGTCGTCAGGGCCACAATCTGAAGTACGAGTTGACCAGAGGGGGCCCAGCCTTGCAGGAAATAGAGGGCGGCAAGATACGCGGAGATCCCCGTATAGCTAGCCGCTACTGGCAGGATCATCGCCGCTAGGGTCTTACCGAGGTAGAGCTGCCCATCCGATAGGGGAGAGGCCAGGAGCGGTTCCAGGCTCTTCCTTTCCTTCTCCCCCACAAACGTCTCCAGGGCGATCACCAGCGAGAACGATACAGGGAAGAAACCGACCACCATCAACAGGAACGGAAGGGATCTTTCACCGATGACCGAAGCGCCGTGACGCTCGACGAAACTGAGGATCTCCCGGGCGGTGAAGTTTGCCAGCACTGGGAAGAGGAGGGTCAGGATGAGTATGGGCGTGAGGAGCCTCCAATCGCGTAGGACATCTCTGATCTCTCGCAGGGTGACAGCGAGCACTACCTGCACGTATCTCTGCCACCTCGCTCGCGTCGCGTCCCAGCCCACCATTCAAATCTCTCCCACAGCGCGCAGATAGACAGACTCCAGGCTTTGCTCTTTCTCGCTGAGGGTGACGATCTCCAACCCGGCCTCGGTCAGCGCGCGCAGGAGGCGAGGATTGGAGACCTCGGGTGTATCGGTCTCGTATCGAACCCGCCCGGGCTCCCAATCCAGCACGTGGGCAAAGCGGGAGACCAAGGGAATTGCCCGCTCCGAGGAGTTGTTGAGCCGCAGCTCCATTACAGAGGGGCCCAAGAGACGTCGCCTCAGTTCGGAGGGAGTGCCCAATGCAACAATCTCTCCTGCCCGGATGATGGCGATCCGGTCGGCCAGCATCTCCGCCTCGGATAGGTTGTGGGTACAGACCAGAATGGCCCGTCGCTGGCTCTGCAGAGAAAGGACTGCATCCCTTACGAGTTTGGCGCTGTAGGGGTCCATTGCCGACGTCGGCTCATCCAGCAGGAGCACCGGGGGATCGTGAAGCATAGCTCGCGCCAGGGCCATCTTCTGACGCATGCCTTTGGAATACTCCCCTATTCGTCGATCCCAGCCCTCGAGCATCCCAAATTGCCCCAGCAGACGCCGCGCCCGCCGTCGACGAGTATCGGCGTCTAGTTCATAAAGGCGACCGAAGAAGTCCAGATACTCCCGACCGCGCATGCGCAAGTAGAGTCCTGGATACTCCGTTAGCAGTCCCACCGTCCGACGGACGTCTGCGGGCTCGCGATTCACATCGTGACCACCCACCACCGCCTGACCTGCTGTGGGCTGTAGGATGGCAGCTAACATGCGTACGGTCGTCGTCTTCCCGGCCCCGTTCGGGCCCAAGAGGACCACTATCTCTCCCGGTGAGACGGAGAATGTGAGATCCTTCACGGCCACAAGGCCGTCAAACGTCTTAGTCAGACCCTCTGTATGTACCATGTTCTCACCCGGGCGAGATTATACCAGCATGCACGATTCGTCACAAACTCAACCTCGCGTGGGTCTTTGTGCAGCTCGATCCAGCCTCTGGCTCAGCTGTGATCTGCACGCAATACTCGCCCCATCCGTGGGGCGTTCCAGGCAAGATCACTCCTGGGATAAGGTCCTCGAAGGCGCGGTACCCAGGAATCGTGATGCGTGGCGCGATGCGCTACTCAGGCCAAGGGTCGAGTACTGGCTATCGTATGTCTTGTCGCCTTCAGGAACTCGTGCGGGTCACCGGGGGAGGCGTGCTGCTCCCCACCTCTCCCACTTGAGCCTGTTTGGGGTTCCGAAACTCTCACTTGACCAGCGGCTTGGTTTAGACTATCATTGGGTGGTTGTGGACCAAAACCAAACGGGAGGGCACTAGTGTACAGAATCGTGGACAAGCAAGCACTCAGTGATGTGACCAAACTGATGGTCATCGAGGCCCCGCAGGTCGCTTGGAAAGCGAAGGCGGGGCAGTTTGTCATCTTGCGCGTTGACGAGCAGGGCGAACGGATCCCGTTGACCATTGCCGACTACGACAGGGATGCCGGCACGATAACCATCATCTTTCAGGAGGTGGGGAAGACTACCATGCAGCTAGGTGCCCTGGGATCGGGAGAGGAGCTGGCCACGTTTGTCGGCCCTCTGGGGCACCCGACCGAGATTGAGAACTGTGGTACGGTGATCTGCGTCGGCGGCGGCGTGGGCATTGCCCCGATGTACCCCATTGCTCGGGCTCTTCACGAGGCTGGGAATCACGTCATCTCGATCATAGGGGCGCGCACCAAGGACCTCCTTTTCTGGGAGGATCGAATGCGGGCGGTATCCGATGAGCTGATCGTGTGTACAGACGACGGCTCTTACGGACGGGAGGCCCTGGTGACTGAGCCGCTCGAGGAGCTGCTTGAGGAGCGAGCGGGGGAGATTGCCAAAATCTGGGCCATAGGACCCGCGATCATGATGAAGTTCGTCTCGCTCACCACTAAGCCGTACAGCGTCCCGACCATTGTCAGCCTGAACACAATAATGGTCGATGGCACCGGCATGTGCGGCGGATGCCGAGTTCTGCTGGAGGACGGGGCACAGTTTGTCTGCGTTGATGGGCCGGAGTTTGATGCCCACAAGGTGGACTGGGATAACCTGCTTTCCCGCCAGCAGTTCTATGTCGAGGAGGAGCAGCGGGCGGTTGAGGAGTGGGAGCACGAATGTCAAGTGGAGAGCGTGGAAGCAGAGGGAGGTGCCTAAGTGTCTGAGCTCACCCAGCGTGAACGTTTGGAGATCTCTAGGCAGGAGATGCCCAGACAGGACGCCGAAGCGCGTGTGGAAAACTTCGACGAGGTCGCTCTGGGTTTCACGATGGAACTAGCGCGCAGAGAGGCAGAACGGTGCCTGCAGTGCGCTCGGCCTCAATGCGTTGAAGGATGCCCGGTGGGGGTGCTCATACCGGAGTTCATCCACGCCCTGCGAGAAGGGGACATCGCCGAGGCGGTGCGGATCATGAAGATCAAGAACAACCTGCCCGCCATATGCGGCCGGGTGTGCCCTCAGGAGGTGCAGTGTGAGGAGGCCTGCGTGCTGGCCAAGAAGGGGGATCCGGTCGCGATTGGACGATTGGAGCGATTCGTGGGGGACTTCGAGCTTGCCCAGAGGAGTTGTCCGCTGGAGCGCGCTCCAGAAACCGGCAAGCGGGTTGCCATCGTTGGGTCCGGCCCGGCTGGGTTGACGTGTGCGGTGGACCTGGGGCGAGAAGGGCACGAAGTCACCATCTTCGAGTCGCTTCACGCTCCTGGCGGTGTGCTGACCTACGGCATCCCCGAGTTCCGTCTGCCGAAGGGCGTGGTCCACGCCGAGATTGATTATGCGGCGGAATGTCTGGGGATTGAGATTCGCACCGACCACGTCATTGGTCGGACGCTCACATTGAATGAGTTGTTGGAGACATACGACGCCGTCTTTCTGGGGACCGGCGCGGGGTTACCTTCCTTCCTGCGCATTCCCGGCATCAACTACAATGGCGTGATGTCCGCCAACGAGTTTCTCACGCGGGTCAACCTGATGAAGGGATACCGCTTCCCCGAATACGACACGCCGGTCAAGGTGGGAGACAGGGTGGCGGTGATTGGGGCGGGAAATGTGGCGATGGATGCTGCCCGCTCTAGCCTCCGCCTGCAGAGGCTCCGGGCCGAGAGGAATGGGAAGGAGCCTGGCGAAGTCCACATCGTCTACCGCCGCTCCCGCAAGGAGGTCCCGGCGCGGGCCGAGGAGTTCCACCACGCCGAGGAGGAGGGTGTGATCTTGGACTTCTTGACCAACCCGGTGGAAATCCTGGGAGACGGGGACGGGAGAGTGACGGGCATGCGCTGCATTCGCATGCGACTGGGAGAGCCGGATGCATCGGGCCGCCGACGCCCTATTCCCATCGAGGGCTCCGAGTTCGAGATGGAGATGGACACCGTGATCCTGGCTCTGGGCACCAGACCGAATCCGGTAGTCTTCATAGGCGTCGATGGCCTGAAGCGTACCGAGTGGGGCACGGTGGTGGCTGATGAGGAGACAGGACGGACCACCAGGGAGGGAGTATGGGCCGGCGGCGATTTGGTCACCGGTGCAGCGACGGTGATCAGCGCCATGGGGGCTGGAAAGCAAGCCGCCGGGGATATCCATCGGTTCCTGATGGACGGGGCTCCTCCGGAAGGTGCCTGACAGCAGAATGCATCCTTTGGCACAGCCCTAGACCGGGGCATAGGACGCGAAAGGAAGCGGCCAGGGCCATGTCGGCCCTGGCCGCTCTGTATATCGGAACGGACCGGCGGAATAGGGGTCGAGGCCCGAGTAGTCGTCGTTGCAGCGTCAGCTACCGCCGAGGCTGCAGGCGTTGACGCTCACGGTGCCCCGCCGACCATGGTCTGGGTGTGGGGGTCGGGCATTAAGCCTGAACTCAGACTCGTCGACCCGTAGTTGGGCGACAGCGTGCAGTCCAGAGCGCAGCCGGGACCGAAGCCCGCTCAATCGGTTACGATCCAGGAGTACGGTCCGCTGACGTTCGCGTCCCACTGGACATTGATCTGGTTCTGGTCACAGTCGAGTGCGCGCAGGTCGTAGGTGCCGGGCGACACGTTGAAAGTGCGGGTGCCCCCCACCGGGATCGTCTCGGTGGGCCCCAACTGGTCGTCCCCCCACGTTGTGTTGGCAGATGGAGAGATGTTGACGTAGCAGATGGTCTGGCCCGAGCTGTTGCTGAGGACAACGCTGGCGGTGCTGGGACCGGGGTCCGCTCCACCGGTTACAATCCAGGAGTACGGTCCGCTGACGTTCGCGTCCCACTGGACATCGATCTGGTTCTGGTCACAGTCGAGTGCGCGCAGGTCGTAGGTGCCGGGTGACACGTTGAAAGTGCGGGTGCCGCCCTCCGGGATCGTCTCGGTGGACCCCAACTGGTCGTCCCCCCACGTTGTGTTGGCAGAGGGAGAGATGTTGACGTAGCAGATGGTCTGACCAGAGCTGTTGCTGAGGACAACGCTAGCCGTGCTGGGGCCGGGACCGGGGAGGTTGCCGGGGTGGTAGTCGAGTTCGGTGATGTAGAGCGTGCCGTTGACGTAGTCACCGGAGGAGTAGCTGCCCACCCAGATGTCGTACTGGCCGGTGAAGGGATTGGGGAACTCAACCATGGGGTCGAGGCCCGAGTAGTCGTCGTTGCAGCGCCAGCTTCCGTTGGGATCGTTGATGACGAGGGTGGTGTCCTCGCCGCCGTCGGCGACGAAG